>JABXKR010000214.1 GCA_013619145.1 Psychromonas sp.
AATTAAGGATCAGGCAAACGACATAGTTATAGTCGTACCTTCCCGAGCTTTAATTGCTGAATACATCTTGGCTATTAGAGAAATAGTTGGTGATAGAAAAGATATTCTAATACTTCAATTCATTGATAATGTTAATAAAAAAAGAACTTCGAGAAAAATATTTGTAGTAACCCCAGAAAGAGCGTCAGATATTTTCAAGTCTCCAGAGCAATATAGTCCTTCCTTATTTTTATTAGATGAAGCTCAAATCTCGGAAGAAAAAATACGAGGGGTGAGCTTCGATGCTTTTGTGAGGAGAGCGGGGAGAATTTTTCCAAATTCAAAAAAAGTTTTTGCTCACCCATTTATAAGCAATCCCGAAGCCCAGTTGAACAAACACAATTATCATGAGAGTGCAGACTCTATGGCCTATCAACAGAATACTGTTGGTAAAATATTTTTGGGGTACGATTGCAAAAAAATATATTCGAGTGTTTTTCTCCATTTGTTGAGAATGGACACTTATTAAAAAACAAAGCCCATTTTGATATCGATATACTTAAAAATAAGCTTTTAGATGGTGGTAGTGCTCTTATTTACATATCGAAGTCTTCCATTTATGACAAAAGCTTCGAGAAGGATTTTGAACGCTATATCGCATTATGTGAGCCAATTACGAACCCTGCAGCTATTGAAATAATTGATGAAATTGAAGAACTGATTGGAGCTAAAGAAAAGGAATCAGAATTAGTACATTTGATGAAGAAAGGTGTGGTAATTCATCATGGTTCTGTTCCGCTAGTGGTTCGATTCCTTATAGAGAAATTTACAAATTCAGGATTTGCTAAAATTTGTTTTGCGACTTCGACTTTAGCTCAAGGTGTGAATATGCCATTTGATATTGTTTGGGTTGAAAATATTCGATTTATTGGAACAAAAGAAGATCAAACACTAGGGCTTAAAAACCTGATTGGACGTGCTGGACGTAGTACGTCTGTTATTAATAACTTTGATTACGGTTACATCATTGTTAAGAATATTAAGGGGTTTATTGATAAATTTAATGGGGAATCTAAATTATCTGGAAAGTCTCAATTAGACGAAGACAATAAAGGAACTCCTGAAGATTTAATTGAGTTTATAGATGCAGTAAAAAATGAAAATGTTAATGACGAATATAATCTGCCTAATTCAAAAACAGAGAGACTTAGTTCAGACGAAGCTAGCTTACTTATAAAAAACATCCTTGATTTTTTGTTTGTTGAAAACCAAATTATGGACGGAAATACTTATCGTGATTTACCAAGGGGAAAGAAAGATAAGCTCAAAAAATCATTAGCGGGAATCTTTGAAATATCATTAGGGCGTGCGCTCTATAGAGGAGAAAAAACGGTTTTATCTGCTTCAGTCACTATTCTGTTATGGCAAATTCAGGGCAAAACTTTTAAGGAGCTTCTAGGTCTGCGTTACAGTTATTTAACTAATCAGGTTAAGCAACGAAAAATCAAGAAGAGGTTCAAGGCTGGTGAGATGACTGAAGCAGAGTGCGATGAATTAATTAAAAATTTACCTATCACATATTCAGTTATACCACACTCGTTACCTAATTCGGATCTGAAGAAATCTCTTCCTTCGAGGTTCAAAGGGAGCAATATGCAAAACTTTAACTATGACTTAGTTGTTTATGATACATATGATTTCTTAGATAAGGTCATCTCTTTCTCTTTAGCTGATATGTATGTAGCTGCTTTTGATCAGTATTTTATTCAAACAAATGATATTAGAGCAAAGTCTATGGTTAATTATTTTCGGTATGGAACCAATGACGAAAAAGAAATATGGTTAATGAGGTATGGTTTCTCAATAGAAGAAGCCGAAGTTATTAAGCCTCATGTATTAGCAATAGATGAGAACGAAATATTATTTGAAAACTCTATTTATAAAGAAGAAAACTCGTCAATCAAAAGTCAGGTTGAACGTTACTTTTAATATGGTCATAAACTTGTTATAGCAGGCGACTGGTTTGGATTCAAGTCTTGCGCTTTGCCGTTTTAGGCAAAAGACAAGACCTTGATTCTTTAACTTGTTAGCTTGCGGCCGTTGCTTTCTCCTTCCTACTTTCAATAAACTTCAATACATCTTTCAACTGGTATTTTGGTGCACCATTACCGTAAAGGCGAACTGGCGGGGCTATCTCTAAAAAGTTTGTGTTTGGTACTATTTTTTGACTGAAATAGGTGCGTCCTATTGAAATTGAAGACATCCAATAGTTATTAAATTATAAGTGAATGATTTTAAATAATTAAACATATGGATGTCCCACCTTTTACAATACTTGACCCTGAATCTTTTCGCTAACCAATAAAATAACTGATTGCATATTCAGTTCACGTTGAATTCCGTGTTTCCACCGTAAGTACGGAACTTTTCCGCCTTTCTACAATAGATAAATCCCATACATTAAATGTGATTATTTAATGAGTATGGTAAAAAAACAAAAAATTATTCTATAGTAAATGTTGGGTGGGCGTCTTTCTTGTGGAAACACGGAAGTTTTCCGTCTAATAAGATGTTATATGCCAGTGTTAAATGTAAGGGATTTATAAATGGATTTTGAAAAACAACCACTAGAAGACCGCTTAAAAGTAGTTGAAAAGAAGATAAAGTACGTTGGACTTATTGATGCACCTGCAATGATTGTGATCGGTTTAGGAATGTTATCTAAATTTGGTCATAACCCTGAATCACTTCACCCTTTATTGGCAGATTCTAATGTAGTAAACGGTGCACTTGCAATAGCAGTACCTTGGGCAATCATTTGTGCTTATAAGTCAGTAAGACTTTCTTTAGAAGTCAATAAATTGAAGAAAAAGTTAAGTATATAGCAAGTCATTTAAAAGGACTAAAAACAGCAGGCTATCTCGCTCCGCTCGTATTTTAGCCCACAATTTTTAGCCTCTTAATGAGGCGTTAAACAAAAATGCCCACAATTAACAATAATGAATTTGAGGACATCCAATAGTTGTTAAATCATAGGGAGTGATTTTAAAAAACTCAGTATATGGATGTCCCATCTTTAAGTTAGATTGTGTTTGCAAAAGACAAGATCTGATCCTTTAAACTTATGTTAGCGCTTTTTTATCATAGTAACAGAACATAAAGAAATGGGACAAGAATCATTCGTCAAGTTAAGCAAACGTCATTGAGGAGTCTGGAGCGTTGGGAGCAGAAGAGGGAAAAGAAGAAAATGCTCTGACGATTGGTCCTCAATGTTTTTTGAACAATGAGGGGATACAATATGTCTGTCTGGAAAGTGGTAAGCATCGTGAGCCGTTTTGGGCTTGTGTTGGGAGTGCTCATTGGCGGGGCAACCATGATTCAGCATGATGTGTGTGCAGAGGAGATAGCCCTGCCGACACCGAGTCATTCCAGTCGTATTTCAGTTGAAATGGCCTTACAACAGAGACGATCTCTCAGGGAGTATCTGGACATGCCAGTAACCCTCGCGGAAGTGTCTCAACTTCTCTGGGCCTCCCAGGGGGTCACCAACAAGCATGGATACAGAACGGCACCATCAGCCGGTGCGCTCTATCCGCTTGAGGTGTATCTTGTTGCCGGTCATGTGACTGGCCTTCCCGTGGGAGTGTACAAGTATCGGCCCCATACGCATACACTTGTAAACATTGTCGAAGGCGATCTCCGGTCCGATCTGGCCTCGGCTGCGCTTGGGCAGAGCCCAGTCAGGGATGGTGCGATTGTTCTCGTCTTGGCGGCAGTGTATGAGCGTACGACCACCAAGTATGGAAGGCGAGGGAGCCAATATGTCCATATGGAGGTCGGGCACGTGGCGCAAAATGTGTATTTGCAAACGGTATCGCTTGAGCTTGGAACAGTCTTTATAGGGGCCTTTTCTGATGACAGTGTGAAAGACGTGTTAAAGATGTCCGATACAGAACGTCCGTTGGGTATCATGCCGATAGGAAGGCCAAGATAACGGCAACATCACGATTGAACGACATCAGATGCATATATCTGTTGCACATGAACGACGGGATCAGGTCTCTAGTTTTGAATTTTAAGAAAAATAGCTGAAAGGCACAGGGTCAAGATTAAAGACCAGACCCTGCCACTTGATTTCTGCCACTTGATTTGATGGCTAATAAACGAAATGCCTTTGTATGAAACGATCGGCAGAATCAACGCTGGACTGCCCCTTTATTCTTCCTATACTCGGCAAGCCAAATTGCACTCATCTGCGTCGTTATAAAATCTCAATGTAGAACAACTATACTTCAATTTTATGCCTAGTATCTAAGTACAATTTGGCTTGCTGATTTTGCATATTGAAGTAACATGGGTATATATAAAGCACACATCATTTAACCCATTCGCAAGAGTTAACTAACACAGCCCGTCAACTATTCAGATATCATTTCTCAAGATAAATAATATCTGAAGAGTTAACTAACACAGCCCGTCAACTATTCAGATATCATTTCTCAAGATAAATAATTAATAAGTCTGTAACAGCTGTATTGACTAATTTACGCGCCGAAGATAATAGCCGAGTCCAAAAATCATGATGATGCCCGCAAACTAATAGATCAACGTCCATTTCTTGAACTGTTGTTTTTAATTTCTCATTTAAATCACCTATTACAACCAAAGTATTTGCAACCGGATAATCCGCCTGTTCGGCTAATGCTTGCAACTCTTTTTGCAATATGGCTTGTTGTTCATCGAGCGGCACGTCCATCTCAACTTTTGGACTGATTCCCCCTATGCTACTAACATAATTAACATCAACAAAAATAAATGAAAGTTTAGAATTAGCGCCTCTAGCTAACGAGATTGCTTTATTGATCACTACTTCACTGGATTTAGATAAATCAACAGCGACTAATATATGTTTATAGCTCATTGTCTTCCTCCCGATTGGCTCTACCATTATTAATGCGTTTAAAATAAGTCTAGCACCAGTATTAAATCTTTCAGTTACACATAAGCTTTTAATGAGCTATCTCAGTGTATATTTGCAACAATAGAGCAAATACATTTATTGATTAAACAAAAAAATCCCCAGTCTTAAGAACTGCAGGAGCGTTCAAGTTTTCTTAAAAGCTCCTTAACCGATCTGCACTGTTGCGATGCAGGGCTTTTTAATGACCCTGCCACTTTTAAACCATGTGCTGAACAAGACGGATAAGACCTACATTCACACTCATGCGGAAAACTTAATGCGCAGGGCTCTGATTAAGTACCACGCATGGCTTGTTGAACAGGGGCTTGATTTGTCTGCTGAAAAACAAAATGCGGGGTGGGTGAATGTACACAACTAGACCACGCGAACATGCGGCGTATATCGCTAAGTTGCCAACGTTAGCAGAGCGACAAGAAGCGCTTAAATCTGTGCCTAAAGAGTATCTGGCAATGGTGAAAACGCATGTTCAGCTGATTTTTATGATGAGAAAGTCAAAGCGTTAAACGGATCCATTTAGAAGAGCTGAACGTTTGCAGTTGTAATTTTATTTGTGGGGAAAGGGAAGCATGGGACAGTTAGTTTCAAATAATACGGGATGGTTATTATCTCAGTGGGCTAAATGGGCAAAGCAGGGCAGTTGTTCGCCTGTTGGGTTTACCAGCCCGATGTTTCAGGATGTACTTTCAGAAGTGAAGAAACCCGATTTGTTGATCAGTGAAGAGGAGGCGATGTTGATTGATTCGATTATCGCCAAACTTAAAACACGTGATCGTGAAATGGCCAAAGCCCTGGTTGTTTTCTATTTTAGTGACGGTAACGCTTCCCATGTAGCCCGGGTATTATCGGCCGATGCAGAGCAAAAGATAAATCGTAAACGTGTTGATGTGTTAGTGAAAGCCGGCACTGCATGGGTAGATGCGGTTTTGTTTATCAGAGAGGTGGCTTAGTGTCACATATTTATAATGATGCGTTGCTTAATATTGCTTTTTGACTGTTTTTCTATACAGTTGTTTTTGTTGTGTACTGTGTTTTGTTGTTATTTTTGGGGAGTTTTAAATGAAAGCAAATGTTAACAATCTTGCATATATTGGTTCTAAGCCTGGTGTAAGTGCTCCAGAAAGAGATTCGGATGCATGGTTTACCCCTAAAAAATATACAGAAATGGTAAGAGAGGTACTTGGTGAAATTGATTTAGATCCGTTTTCTTCTGAGGTTGGCAATAACTATGTACAAGCCACTCGGTATATTACGGTAGAGGAAGATGCTTTTGAACAGTTTTGGTTTGAAGATAAGGGCTCTGTTTTTATGAATCCTCCTTATGGCCGGGGTTTAGTAAATAGGGCTATCGCTGCTTTTATTAATTATTGGAAAGAACAAAATATCACTGAAGCTATTGTGTTAGTTAATAATGCGACTGAAACACAGTGGTTTCAAACTGCATTAAAAGAGTCAGCTGCTATATGTTTACCTAGTGGGCGCATTGCTTTTGAAAACAATGATGGCAAGAATGTTTCAGGTAACACTCGAGGACAAGTATTTTTATATTTTGGGTCAAATAAATCTCATTTTATAGACGTATTTAACAGGATTGGGGTTTGCTTAGTGCCATAATTGATTTTTAATCAGCATATTAAGTGAGAAAAAATGAACGGCAATCAATATTCAACTTGGGTCGGTCAATATATTAAAAATAACTTTGGTGATCGCGGAATTCAGGTCTACCAAGAAATTTATATGGGTAAGAGTATTATCGGTAAGAACCGTCGTGTTGATCTCCTTGTCGTTAATGAAGCACTAAATATTGCTGTACCGTTAGAATGTAAGTATCAGTCAGTGTCTGGTACTGTTGATGAAAAAGTACCTTATACATTACAAGATGCGAAGGCAATGCAAATGGATGCCTATGTTGTATATGGTGGTGCTGGCTTTTCTAAAGGTATTACTCATATGCTTGAAGCCAGTGAGCTAGCCTGCCATGCCGAGCCTAAAAATGAAAATGCTAATGATTTTAATCGAACGAAGAATACTAGAGAGTTAGATCAGATACTGGCAATGAAGTTTTCTTGGTGGGATTTATTTACGAATGGGAAAGCCGCGATTTAAAGGTGAGCGAAAGAGTTTACCTCCCATGTGACCAGTGTATGTCTGCCGATGTAGCTTAGTGGTGAGTCGTCACCACATTTTGATTTAATAGCGTATACCATTCTGAATATCCTGCCCCTTTTGTTTGTTCCCTTCATCTTATCCGCGAACGTGTAATAGCGCGTAATAACCATATTTTAATAGCGGTCTATTATCATTAATAGTTACTGGCTAAATAAGAATGTAGATAGGTGGTTCTATGTTGCCTATCTCAAAAATCTATTTTATTTATTTGTCATGGAACATACTGATTTAAGAGGAAATATCAATATTTCGCTGATTAAATTAAATAAGATAGGTTGCACGTGTTCTCGTGCATAGTGCCATCTATAAAGTTGTTATGTGTCAGGAGGATAAAAATGCTGATCTACGCTCATTGGGTTTGGATAGGTCCTGAGTTACCTTACAGTAGACTCAAGTCGGTTAAAAAAATGATAAAACGACTAAATAGCATATCTGTTTTGGGTCATCCGGATATGCATTATACCGGATGTATTTGGTGGTTAAAGTTAGGAGGAAAAGCTATAGACGATGTTCCCCCAAGATTCAGGAAAGAATTTAAACCATGCAAATCTGTTAACAAACACTGCACTTTAACACCAAACTCTTCTTTAAGTCCGAACTTTGAGATCAATGCTGAATCCAAAGGGCCAAATATTGACATTCCGGTCGTCATGGTTACTGACTCTTCAGGACTCATGGAAAAGTTAGAAGAGTGGGGTAAATGGATTATTGATTTAGCAGCAGTTGGCTCCATAGCTGCTAAAATTGCCATATCTGACTACTTACGATTGCTGATTCTTAACGGTTTCGGAGGTCTTTATGTTGATTTTGATGCTGGTTTCAAACCAATGAGAAGACCGACAAGAGATGATGAAGAATATTTGTCCAATCAGGAATTTCGACACTGCATGTTCCCGAAGGGGATTACTTCGCATTATCGAGGCCAATTCATTGAAAATGATTACATTTTCGTGCCAAAAAGCGGAGGACTTGCACGCTTGATAAAAAAAATCGGTAACGTCAAGAGTTTACAAAGGCACGGCGTTGTTATTTTAAAGCAGATTGATTCACATATGGAGTTCAGAGTAAAAAATCTTCATACTATACGTGATAAAATTGACAGGAATAAGAGTTTAAAGGAGAGTCATTTACTAAAAGATAGGACCATGTTGGTAAATGTATGGGAAGAAATATGGGCAGATTTAGGATTTAGGGACTTTCAGGGATTTATTAAGCTTTGCCCGAATCAGACGCAATATACTAAACAACTGGCTCAACTTTTTACAAAGGTTTCCAATTTGAAAGCGCGGTATTCTTGGAGAGACCCAGGGTTTGATGTATACGATCAGGTTCTACAGTTGAAAAGTTTCGAAAATAGACGTGGGTATATGGCACTGAAAGGCTGTAGAGGAAATAAGAAAGACATTTACCTGCTTTATTGCCGAATCAAAAATATCAGTGCCCACAAAAGGACCGGTGAAGCCAAAGCTCTAAAAGCCCTTATCATTGCTTTGTATCCATCAGTACTTGATGACAATTAGTTCCAGAACACCAGAACACCAGAGCCCGGTGGCATCACCGATAACACTTGTAAAAAATGTTTACCCTTGAATTTCGTTCGATGTCACTATGTGGGAAATGAGGTCGGGAATTCCGAGGACAGAAGACTTAATTATAACAATAAAATACACCGGATAAACCGGTAATTTTATGTCATGCAGAGTCAGATCCATCAGGGGCAGGTCTTGCGTTTTGCCCTTTTACGCAAAACGCAAGATTTGTCCTCATTACTCTACACTTCAGATAGAAATTCACATTAAATATTAACTTCAAAACCGTGATATTACCGAGACAGTTTTTTCCGTTAATGTCTGGAAAGCCCAATCACACCGAGCCTTACAGCGTTTTTAAATATTTATCATAGAGGAACATATTTAACGATAAATATGGAGGGGATTACATGAAAGCTAACTCGCTATAAAGGGGCACAAAGCGAGATATATTATTTACTCTAATGTCGTGCCGTAATTTAATTTATCTGGCTCGATTCGGAAATTAGCGAACGTGGGAATTTTTGAGAATGGTCAAACTGTTCTCGGCGCACTGGCTGTCCTTGATTATTAAACACTGCGTCTACGCACAGGTATAATAGATATGAAGTAATTTATAAAAAATTTTACGTAATTATAGAGACAGCTATTCAATAATTTCATAGTCTAAATGCGCTAACCAACTGAAATTGAAATATAAAATATATACAATTTGTATTTATAGAGACCTATATAAATGCACATGTACAACTTTCCCACCCCAAAAAAATCACTATTTAATAAGTTTTGTGTGCCAACCAACTGTTTTTAATGATTGATATGGTCTAAGTTTTATCAAGCAAGCAGATTTTAAATGTGTATTAGTAAGAATGACGACTAATACTCTGTTAGCTCTGTATACCGAGAGAGAATGTGCAGTCAAAAAAGAGACAAGTAATTAACGACATCCTCCTTATTGGATTTTTTGTTATACAGATTTCCATATTTGGATGTAGCACTACAAGTGCATCTGATTTAAATCGACAGCAACGTATAGAAAAAAGCCCACAATGGAATGGTGAAACATTCCAAAATCCGGAACGGGTTCCAGATGTAGAATGGTGGCCAAGTCTGACGATGTTCTGGAACTACTTCTTCAATAAATCTGA
The DNA here is from genome assembly GCA_013619145.1 of Psychromonas sp. Lineage (GTDB taxonomy): Bacteria > Pseudomonadota > Gammaproteobacteria > Enterobacterales > Psychromonadaceae > Psychromonas. The sequence goes on from JABXKR010000214.1 coordinate 9,804, forward strand.
AGGATTTATACCTGATTCCCAACTACCTGCTGAGCCATTTGATATTTCCCAGTGGAATGGACCGCGAGACTTACAATTCACCTGGCTGGGGCACACAACGTTCCTTATTAAGATTGATGACAAAGTAATCCTGACCGACCCCATGTTCTCACAACGAGCAGGTTCCTTTGGATGGTTGAGTCCAAAGCGATATTCAAAAACGCTTGTTTCAACAGACCTCCTACCAGAGGTCGATGTGGTATTGATTACTCATAATCATTCCGACCATCTGGACGAGGATTCAATTAAGGCGCTAATTCCTAAGACTAGACACTTCATCGTACCTCTGGCAGTTGGGGAATTGCTGGAAGAGTGGGGTGTACCTCACAAAAAGATATTCGAACTTGACTGGTGGCAGACAAAATCCATTGATGGTTTAACGATTACCGCAGCACCGGCCAAGCACACTTCCGAGCGTGGTGTTTTTGATAAAAACATGATGCTTTGGGGCTCCTATGGTATTAGAGGAAAGAAACTGAACCTATATCTTAGCGGAGACTCTGGTTGGTTTAAGGGACTCTACGAGATAGGTGAACGATTGGGGCCTTTCGATGTGTCCTTCTTTGAGATTGGAGCCTACAGTAATTTGAGAGGCCAGATGGAGGTCCATTACACCCCCGAACAGGCAGTAAGAGCACATCAGGCGGTAAGGGGTAAACTGATGGTGCCTAGCGGATGGGGCACGTTTGATCTAGGGCTGTTTCCTTGGTACGAACCAGTGGAGCGTTTTTTGATTGCAGCAAATCAAGCTAGTATTGATTATCTCACTCCAAAAATTGGCGAAGTCGTCCATCCTGGGCTGGTGGGTGGCCATGAGGTATGGTGGACGCCATATATCAATAAGACCAAGTAAACTAGTACACTTCCGTGATTGAACAAACTACAAAAAGATCTAACAAGGCCTTCCAGCGGACACACATCCACTATCGCGCCTGCTCCGCTGACAGCAACGTTAATATAGTTTCTTCCAAAATCTATTTCTACGTCGGTTTGGGGCGAAAGTGCCTTAGACTGAACCGTGACATTACCGAGATAGCTTTTTTAGCCGATGTTTGATGCACCCAATGGTGGTAGGGATTGCAGCGTTTTCAAATATTTATTATAGGTGAACATATTTAACGGTAAAAATGGAGGAATATTATATTGGGGGCGTTTGCGAGTTAGCCTTCTAAGGCGCTTCGAGGCACAAAATACCTTAGAATTTTGGGCTACTTATCTGTTGAAATGATTCAATTCAAGTTGCATTTTACAATCGAAAATACTCCCCTCTTCATCAAAACCATACCACCAGTTATGTTTACGATAAGTTAAGTCGTACGACTCTCGCATTAACCAAATAATTCAAAGTTAAAGACCTGACCTTGAGGGTTTTCTAAATAAAAAAGGGTTAAGACAATATCTTAACCCTTTTCTTCAAATTCAATATTCTGAATATCAATCTTAATGAGTCGTACTGCTCGTGCCATTACGCACTAAATCTTGGCCTGTTTGGAACACTTCTTCCGTAACCCAGCGTGATAATAATAATTGGTGCTTATCATCTAATACTGCGACAAAGCGACGACCATCTTTATTGCTTGTTGCCATTGCCACACCAGCTACATTTGTTAAACCTAAACCACCGTTTTCAACTGAAATTAAAAAGGTTTCTAACTCTTCTAGGTTTGTGATGATGTCTGCTTCTTTGTTCATGTGTTTAAATTCTCTTGCTGAACTAAATCGATAATCACGGAATGTTACGGTGTTTATCTTTCTAAGGCAACTTTCCACTTCAGTGTCGATGAAGTAATTAGTGCTATAGACATAAACAAACAGCCCTTATCTATATTGATAAGAGCTGTTTGTTTTATTTTTTGCTTAAAATCGGTAGCCAACGGTTAGTGATAGTTGATCCGTTTATTGATTATATACAAAAAGGTAGGACATCCACATGTTGAGTTGTTTAAAATCATTACGTTACGATTTCAAAACTATTGGGAGTCCCCACTTTTACCTTTGCTTTCAATAAACTTCAATACATTACCTAATTAGTACTTTGGAATAAAAAGCAGCAAGAAAGCTGGGCAGCCATTTTTTTCTATTTAGCTAAGCAAGTGAAATATAATTCATCAATCTCCGGTCTTATATTTATGTGGGTGATTGATTTTATTAAACACAGCTCAGGTATTGATGGAGATGTAATGAAGGAGACTATTTTGGACAACTGAGTAGCATCCGGACAAATAAAGATACGAGTAAGGAGTAACTAATGATGAACGATACAAATGTCACATGGCATGAACATGAGGTAGCACGATCCAGCAGGGAGTCTCTAAACGGGCATAAGGGCTGTGTGATTTGGTTTACAGGTTTGAGTGGCTCGGGGAAAAGCACCATCGCAAACGCCCTCGACTACAAACTTCATCAGTGGGGCAAGCACAGTGTGGTTTTGGATGGGGACAATGTACGGCACTCCCTCAATGCCGGACCGTCCATGTTACTGGATGCGCATGCCGAGGAGTTTGCGCAGCGTTTTGGTCTTGGTTTTTCCGCCATGGACCGGGAAGAGAATATCCGGCGCATTGGTACGGTTGCCCAGATTTTCTCCGAGGCTGGCACCATCGCACTGACGGCCTTCATCAGCCCCTACCGTATTGATCGTGACCGGGTGAGGGATAAGCTCCTCGCGGGAGAATTCATTGAGGTGTTCGTCGATACACCAATAGA
>JABXKR010000104.1 GCA_013619145.1 Psychromonas sp.
GTATATCAAACTGCCCTGCTCATGGGGCGGTCATCCGTTTCTTTTCGGCAGCTTCAAAATACAAGACGAAGAACAAGTCAAAGTACTGCAGTCATTAAATTTTAAACATGTTATATTTTTCCCGGAAAAAAGTGATACGGATCCGCTAGCGCCGAATGTAGAAAAAGCAGCACAAGAAAAAAATGAAGAGCAGAAAAATGATTATTTAAAAGCGCTATGGACAGAAAAAGAGCAACGCGTTGAAGAACAAAAACTGTATATCAGAAATTTAAGAAAATGTGAAAATCAATTCAAAAAATCGCTATCCGTAGTACGCGCGATTAACTTGAAACTGGAAAACCAAGGGCCGCAAGCATTATCTGATGCCACAGAATTAATTGGCAGTATCACAAATAAATTAAACGCCACTAACAATCCCGTTTTACATTTAATGGAAGAGGGTAAAGAGGGCGATAAGTACCATAGCCATGTTTTTCATGTGGCAATTTTGGCGATGATTTTAGGCAAAGCGCTGGCACTGTCAGAGCAGGAGCTAATCTACCTAGGTTTAGGGGCCCTGTTTCACGATCTGGGACTCAGTAAAATTCCCAATCAAATTCTACATAACAATCCGAAAATAACTCAAGCGGAAAAAAATTATTTAAAAATGCATGTGCGTTATGCGTTAGACAAAATCAATAATATCCCCAATTTTCCCGCGTCAGTGACCGAAATTGTCAGTCAACATCATGAATACCTTGATGGCAGTGGTTACCCGCAAAAATTAAGCGGTAAACAAATTAACTTATTGACACAAATTGTCACCATAGCCGATGAATATGACAAGCTGTGTAATCCAATTGACAAACACCCGGCTCGTACCCCTTACCATGCTTTGTCGCATCTTTATAAAAACAAAAACAAACAGCTCAACAAAGAAGTATTAGGCCTATTAATCAAAGAGTTAGGGATTTACCCGCCGGGATGTATTGTGCAGCTTTCTAATGAAAAGTTGGCACTGGTAATGAGTGTGAGCAAGGATAATATTTTACAGCCGAATGTCATGATTTATGACCCATCCATACCTAAAAGTGATGCACCCATTATTTCACTAAGCAAACTAAAGTTAAAAATTGAAAAAGTGATTTTGCCGTCGAAACTACCTGCAAATATTCAAGAATATTTAAATCCGCGCGTACGGGTAAACTATTATTTTGAACATGTGGAAGAGAGCTGATTATTAGTATTTATAATAATAAATTGAAGACAAGCAATAACGAAGCGGATACCCAGCTATTTTTTAGCTGGGCAAATTATTAAGTTTATGTCGAATGAGTTAATCGACCGATGCCATATCACCACTATCTTCGAGCCATATCTTACGATCGCCGGCACGTTTTTTAGCAAGCAACATGTCCATCATTTCCATCATTTTATCCGCGTCTTCAATGGTCAATTGTACTAAACGGCGGGTATTGGGATCCATCGTGGTTTCACGTAATTGTAACGGATTCATTTCACCCAAGCCTTTAAAGCGCTGCACATTGACTTTACCGCGTTTTTTCTCCGCTTCAATGCGATCTAACACACCATCTTTTTCCGCTTCATCTAGCGCATAATAAACTTCTTTACCGATATCGATGCGATACAGAGGAGGCATAGCCACAAAAAAGTGCCCGGCTTCGACCACGGGACGGAAGTGCTGCACAAAAAGTGCACAAATCAGTGTGGCGATATGCAGACCATCCGAATCGGCATCGGCAAGGATACAAATTTTTCCATAACGTAAACCCGACAGATCATTCGACGCAGGATCAATACCGATTGCCACTGAAATATTATGGATCTCTTCTGAATTTAAAATGATGTCAGACTCATCTTCCCAGGTATTTTTAATTTTACCTCGCAACGGCATAATTGCTTGAAACTCTCTATCCCGCGCTTGTTTAGCCGAGCCGCCAGCCGAGTCGCCTTCCACTAAAAACAGCTCGCCACGCTCCGGCTCCTGGGTTGAACAGTCAGTCAATTTCCCTGGTAGTGCTGGTCCTTGGGTTATTTTTTTACGCGCGACTTTTTTACTTTTTCGGGTACGTGTTGTTGCATTGTTAATGCAAAAATCAGCCAATAATTCCGCTTCATTTACATTGGCATTAAGCCATAAACTAAACGCATCTTTTACAACGCCAGAGACAAAAGCAGCACACTGCCTTGATGAC
>JABXKR010000266.1 GCA_013619145.1 Psychromonas sp.
TTACTGGAGTTTTTAGGTACTTTAGGAAAATAATTACGACTCCCAAGAATCCGTCCTTGACGAACAAATAACAGATGAATACTGGCAATACCATGCTTATAAACAACCCCTATTACATCGAGCTGCTCAATATCACCACTGACCCATTGCTGTTCTTGTACTTTTTTTAATGATTGAATTTGATCACGTCTTAGTGCCGCTTTTTCAAATTCAAGCTCTTGACTTGCTTTCTCCATTTCATTAACCAACTGGTTAATAACATGCTGACTTTTACCTTGTAAAAACTCAGTGGCGAGATCGACCTGATGTTTATACTCCTCTTCAGGCATAGCATTAACGCAAGGAGCTAAACAACGCTTTAATTGATGCTGCAGACAAGGGCGCGAGCGATTACTGTAATAACTATCTTCACACTGGCGAATTGGAAATAACTTTTGCATCAGATGTAAACTTTCACGTACCGCCCCACCACTTGGATAGGGACCAAAATAGGTACCTTTGCGTTTTCTATTTTGTGCGCGTACAAGTGTTAGTTGAGGATGTTTGTGAGCGCTTAAAAACAGGTAAGGATAGGATTTGTCATCACGTAACAATACATTGTACTTAGGTTTATATTGCTTGATAAAGTTGTGCTCTAAAATGAGCGCTTCGGTTTCTGTATGGGTTACAGTCACTTCAATATTATAAATATGACTGACTAAGGCTAATGTTTTAGGATGTTTTTGGGTAAGACTGAAATAACTGCTAAGGCGTTTTTTTAAATTTTTTGCTTTGCCGACGTATATTACCGTCTGCTGATCATTAAACATACGGTAAACACCAGGTTCACTGGTGACTGTTTTTAAAAATGCCTGTGCAGAAAATGAACTCATACAAAAATGACACCCGCAGGTGCCATATTGTTTGTTTGCAATATATTACAGCGTATCCGCATCAAGCATGCCATAACGAATAGCTAAGTGCGTTAACTCTACATCACCATTCACACCCAATTTATCAAACAAACGGTAACGATAACTATTGATTGTTTTCGGACTCAGGCTAAGTTGTTCTGAGATATCTACCACACGTTGCCCTTTTGTTATCATCATCATGATCTGTAACTCTCTTTCAGAAAGTACGCTAAAAGGATCTTCAGTTGCAGGGGATATTTGTGAAAGCGCCATCTGTTGAGCAATTTCAGGTGCTAAATAACGTTGTCCCGAGTTAACAGAACGGATAGCTTTCAGCACTTCATCAGGAGCAGCAGCTTTACTTAAGTAACCCGCCGCGCCTGCCTGCATAACTTTAGATGGGAAAGGATTCTCTGTATGCATAGTCAACATAATGATTTTGATATCTTCATTAATGCGTAAAATACGATGCATGGCATCTAAACCCCCGATACCGGGCATATTAATATCCATCAACACAACATCAGGATCATTGCTGCGGCACCATTTCACAGCTTCCTCGCCACTTTCGGCCTCTCCAATAACTTTCATGCCTCGAACATCATCAATGATACGGCGAATCCCTGTACGAACTAATTCATGGTCATCGACCAACAGGATATTTATCACAAAAAATTTCTCCGTAGGTGCATAAGCACACGACTTACACATCAAATAAAAACGGCTGCAGTTTACAACTGGCTGATAGTACCCAAAAAGTAACGTTTCACATAATCAAAAAACATCACTATTTGCGTTACTTAACAATAACGTAAATTAATCTATTGTAAAACTCAATGCTAAATAAATACTGATAATAGTAATAATAGTGCCGAAAAATAGAAGTGTACAAATATGTATATATAAAGAAAGGAAATGTGTAACTATTCATCTTTGCAACGAAAAAGCTTCTAAAATGATTAGTCTTTCAAAATGTGCTTTAGTGAAGGGCTGGAGATATTTGAACTATCAGCACTATCCCCTAAAAACTATTATTACGCGCTAATTTAGAACGCCCCAACGAAAAAATGCTTCTCAATTGAGAAGCATTTTTAAATGTGGCTGAACGAAGAGTCGGAGATATTTCAAACTTTCACAGTTCACAGATGTAGAAACGAAAAAAGGCTTCTCATATGAGAAGCCTTTTTAAATGTGGCGGAGGAGGAGAGATTTGAACTCTCGGAGAGCTATTAACCCTCGCTGGTTTTCAAGACCAGTGCATTCAGCCGCTCTGCCACCCCT
>JABXKR010000275.1 GCA_013619145.1 Psychromonas sp.
GAATATCTGCAATACCCGAATGAATCTTATATTGATATAAACTGGAATTTTTTTATTCTTAAAGAAAATGAAGGCACCATAAACTATGCTAGCTTTGCAGATCTAAAAGATCTGAGAATTGGTGTTACCAATGATATTTCTTATACAGAAGAATTTCTTAATTCAGATCTTACTTTTGATCACGTTTCACAGAATTATCTGCAGATTAAAAAATTATTAGCAAAGCGAATCGATACTGTCCCGCTTAATACGATAAGTACATTATATGAGGCAAAACAACAGGGATTCATTGATAAACTGGCCTACCTACCTAAGCCTTTAAAGTCAAAATCGTATTACAACGTATTCCCTATCGCATCTGATCATCCGGACAAACAGAAAGTAATGGGTCATTATGATCAGGTGATAAGAAATCTCAAAGAAGAGAAAATAATTGAGCAGATACTAGATAAATATCTAAAGAATTGACCAGGCTGGTGCCTGGTTAGTTTCCTGAAATGCCACATCCTATTATTCATTATGGTAACGCTATGAAAATTGAACATATTGCAATTTGGACGAAAGATATTGAACGATTAAAGAGTTTTTATATTAAATATTTTAATGCAGTAGCTAATGATAAATATTTTAATTCTACGAAAAAGTTCTCCTCATATTTTCTTACTTTTGAGTCAGGAGCTCGTTTAGAAATAATGGAAATGGCAACGATTCCGGAGTCAAAAAATAACCCTTATAATCAGTTTATTGGCTTTATACATTTAGCGTTTTCAGTTGGCTCTGAGAGAAAAGTTGATCAATTAACTGAATTACTAGTCGCGGATGGCTTTGAAAAATTAGATGGGCCAAGAACAACGGGTGATGGTTACTATGAAAGTTGTGTATTAGATCCTGACGGGAATCGATTAGAGATTACAGCTTAGCAGTTAACGTGAGTTTTAATGATTTCGATGTCGCCTTGGCAGGAACAGTTTCATTGTTTATGTTCATTTTGAACATTTGATTAATCATAAAATGCTATGAACGGCAGTTATCCGTTTTTATAATTTATCGTAATCTATTATGAGTGAGTAAAACCGCTTACTTTGTTTTGTTTAAAGTATATAATTTCAACTTTCGCATCTACCTGGATTTAATTTCAATGACAAAATTTATTTTAACATTAACAGCATTAAGCCTAATGTTTGTATTAACCTCTTGTGCTGAATTTAAAAGTGTAGGTCGTAAAATTGGTCATACAACTAAAGATGTGACCACAGAAATAGGTCATGCTTCTCGTGATATAGCTACAGATATTAGCGAGGAAGTAACAAGCGAGTAAAAGGGCACAAAACACTTTGCTTGGTGAGTTTTGTGATTAGCAAAAAACAGAGCTAGCCACACTTTACGATTTTAAATTTTCAGTTCTGTCTTTGCTGCATTCAAGGACTCTTCTGAGGCAATTTTTTATAAAAAAGCTCTACTCTCTTTCGATAGGGTACTGCCTGCTTTAGAAAATATTATGTTTTAACAGATAGATGCCCACTCATTTCTTTTGGATCGGATACTATGCTCATATTCAATTGATAGATTCATTTAAAGATAACTTTAAAGCTATTTCATTTCTAAGAGCTTAGTAACAATTTCATCATACCTTCCTGAATCCTTAAGTTTCTTCAATCCGATATCCAGTTTGTCTGCAATATATTGACCTTTGGGGCTGTTTCTGGAGATTAGCATAAACAGATCTCCCTGCCGTAACGCTTTGGGGTGATGAGTAAATAGAGCTGCTTTTGCAGGTGAAAACAGCTTGAAAATTGTATAGTACCCAACAATAGAATCTGCGGGCAAAGCATCAATTCGACCGCCTAATAACTTCTTAAAGCTAAGTTCTTGTTTTGGCGCTACATCTACGCTTATACCTTTCTTTTCAAGCTGTTCAACATGAGAATAAGAAAGATTACCTCCAATCTTATATTTTTTAAGATCGTTAAAATTTTCCCATTTAAAATCAGTGCTTTTCAAATGAAAAAATACTTCTTTCGCTGTAATCAAAGGCTCCTTATTTATAATAAAGTCTTTTTCTCTTTGTGCATTAGACCACCAAGGGAAAGTGCCAAGATAAGTGCCATCTTCGACACGTTCAAGTGAGCGCTTCCAGGGAAAATATTCATACACAACATCAATA
>JABXKR010000218.1 GCA_013619145.1 Psychromonas sp.
TGCGGGGGCTCAGCTCGAAAACCAGTATTGCGTTACAGCATTCGATAAGGGAACAACCATTACCCTCATGCTGTGCCTTATTCTGGTCTCCGAGCTGAGTCCTGATAAAGCACTTTGAGGTATCATGGGTATAGACGTTGACCTGTCGTACTTAACAATGACAATCTATACGGCAAAAGATTTTTAACTGATTCGAACAGCTATTGTTTTAAGTAGAATTTTACTGATTGCTATCATTAAGGAAAATAGGCCATGGAACAGCAACGCCAACAAGCGCAACAAGCATTTGTCGACAGTGAACAGAATATAGAAATTGGCACCTTACAAGGTTTACCTTTTACATTACAACAGCTTAAAAGCACAACGGCTGGCTCAAGCTATGTAGTGGAAACGTTTAATTCAGGCCTTACTGCGGTGGTTTATCATTTGCACCTTAATGGGCAAAACTGGACCCTAAAATTAAAGCGTCCGGTTAGTCTGGTCAATAACGTTGACGGGCAAACCTCTTTTTTGAATGAAGTTCAGCGTCGCCGAGATTTAGTAAAACTAAAACAAGATAACCCGGAAAACTTTAAACATATTGTCGATACTCAATTTGCTTCTTTTAGAGACGGTATTATTCTTTCTCCTTGGATAATGGGGGAACCATTAACGATCTTAAATCGACAGATATTCCTGCAAATTTTTTCTACGATAAATAATCTTGAGCTCAGTGGCTTATTTGAGTGGGATTTCTGTCCGGGTAATATTCTGCTTGATGGTCAAAATGAGATAAAACTGTTTGATTTTGGCTATATGTATCAGTTTGATCCTACAAAGCACTTTAATAGTAATGGATTAAAGACACCATTATTTCATGGCATAGAGCGATTTGAAACGCGTTTCTTTTTTGATTATTTACTGAAAAACACACTCAATTTAAGCAGTGATGCATTGTTTGATTTATATAAAGTTGAAAAACAGAGTGCTTTGCAGGCTTATCAAATCAAATTAGCCAATCTTATCGAGATAGAGGCTAGTAATGAAGTGATCGCTCGACAGCAGGCAATTAATCACTGCTGGCAAGTTGCATTGTCAAGTGATAATGCTTTACAAGAACTCTATCTGCTTGAAAGTTACCGTTCAAATCTACTTGATCTGCTTGATGATCTGCACGGTCAATCCTGCACTCCCTATACGCTTAAAAAAGCGGACTTTATCTTGAGTTCGCTTGAACAGCACTATGATAAAATTGCGGCGGATGGCGGTTTCTTTTTTGGTGATGAGCATTTATCCAAAGCAGAACTTCTTAATAAATACAGGCAATTCCGTCAGGATGCTGAGCGTTTTCAACTTAAAAATCAAAGCGCTGATTAGTTGATAAAATAGCGCCAATAACCATAAGCAAATATTGAAACGAGCAGAATGCCAAGTAGATTTAATAACAGACCATACTTCATCATACTGCTCACTTTTACTGCGCCACTGCTCATGGCGATTGCATTGGGCGGTGTGGCAATCGGTAACATAAACGCGTAACTGGCACAAATCGTTGCCACCATCATCAGTAATCTTGTGTCTAAACCATTTTGCTCTGAAAGTGCATAAATAACAGGGAGTATCATTGATATAAGAGCTGTATTACTGGTGATTTCGGTCGAAAATGTAACTAAACAAGCGATTAAAATGATAAGTAATGGCGCTGGCAGCTGGCTGAAGTTTTGCAGAAAAAGCGCAAGTTGGTTGGCTAAACCAGAACTGGTAAAAACGGCTGCAATAGAAAATCCAGCACCAAACAACAAGATAATTTCAAAGGGAACCTTTTTCATATTTTGCCAATTGAGGATATTGAACGGCGGTAAAAATAGCAGTAAACCCGCACCTAATAATATGCCTTTTTCATTCAAGCCCAATCCTGCGTAGTAGGGTTGTATCGGAGAGTTGGCAAATAATAAAAGGATCAAGCTTATTAATATAGTCGCCACTTTTTTTTGCTCGACTGTGAGCGGCTTATTTATTTGCAGGTGATGTTTATCTAACTTCTTACCTTTTGTTCCCCATGAAAGTATCCAACCCAGTAGCAAAAACATAATGATAGCTAAAGGAAGCAGTAGCATTACCCATTGTGCAAAAGGAATGCTTTGCAGTTTTAAATCATCAAATATACCGTACAGTATTAGATTCGGTGGCGTGCCAATTGGGGTGATAATGCCTCCTATACTGGCGCCATAGCAGAGTGCTAACGCAAAACGTTTTTTTAATGCATTGTCATCGGATAAAAACAGTACCAGTGGCATTAATAATAAACAGCTGGTGGTATTAGATAAAAAGGCGCTCAGGCTACCTGCTGTTAATGCTAACGCGTAAATCATGCCGCGCACGGTATTTGGGAAAATCTGCAATATTTTATTGGCAATCACTTTATGGAGATCTGTTTTTTCAACGCCAATCGCTAATAAAAATCCTCCAATAAAAAGGAAAATAATAGATTTACTGTAATTGCTGGTCACCACATTAGTTGGCATCAAATCAAACATAGGAAATAGCAGAATTGGGAATAGTGAAACTACCCCAAGTGGTAAGGCGCTATTGCTCCATAAAATCACCAGGAAGCAGATCAAGCCTAGTGCTATAGCTTGTTCTGAGGCAAGCCATAAATAGGCAAAAAAATACAGCATAAAGGCGAAGATAACCGCGCTAAAAATTTTTATTATATTGCTATTCATAATCTCCACTCAACAAGTAGAACGCAACTATAATATTAGTGTTAACACAAATATTATTGAGCTGGAAAATATGTTTTACATCAAAAAAACTCAAGAAACATAAGTAAATGCCGATAAATTAATTAGAAATGTTAATTAAGATAGATTTAGGAGGAGATATGAGTCAGCATCTGATCATCGATTTCATCAATCGAACTTATGTTTTTAAGCCCTTTAATGATGCAAAAATTGTTAATCATAAACTTATAAAGTATCAAGGCTCTAACCGTAAAAATAATGTTTCTCCTGAAGTGTTTGCAGAAAGCACCCATGCTCTGCATAAAATTCAAGTTAAAAAAATAAAAGAAGAGAAACCGCAAGATCAAGATGTAATAACGGATAAGCATGTTGATATCACTGTTTAATTGTATTAGTTCAGACTACATTTAATAATTTTCAACTCAGGACTATATCAGTTCTGACATCTCACTCGCTCATATGGTTGCTCGTTTTCGGGAAGAAGCGAGCGTGGTTAAATTTTTGCAAGATCTAGCTGGGCTTTTATATCATGCATACTTTTTCAGAAAGCGTGCGTTACAAATTCATCATCCCAAGTCGGTATGGGCACAAAAAAACCTTAGAGTTTTCGCTTCAGTTTGTGCCACCGCCTATTACTTTTTGTATCTCAAAAACAGATTTCTATTGACCGGAACGATCAATTCACCAACGAATCAGTAAGAGCGCGCTTTGCCACCACTCTGTGCTAGTTTTTTTGGGGTACTCCAGTTTCAAAAACCAGTGAATCTAATACGCCCATCCCACTATGAACTCCACCCTCGGTGATCGTCGAGGACTTGCTACGAATTAAATATCCAGCGTAGCCTTCTTCTTCAACTGCTGGTTTTCCATCTATATGTACAGTAAACATACCTATTTCACTGATCAGATCATCCACTTTAGAAAGCTCTCCTTTTCTCACCAATAAGGCTGTGTTAGCTCTTGGGGTCGGATACAGGCGGCGCATTAACGACCATGCCTGATACTCTTCAGGTTTTAACCTCTGTAATGTCGGTAAAATATCCTCTGCGAACACACAATGCCCGCCACCTTCACCTTGATTTTTTAGTACCCAATCTAAAGATGAATGTTCACTGGACCAGCTCACAGAATCTTTGTTTACAGGCAACATTTCACCTAACAAGTTTTTAACCGATTGAGCTTCGTCCTGTTTCAAACCAAACTGAGTAAGGGATTCTGTGCTCATAGAGGTAAGTAACATCTGTACTCGTTTACTCGTTGCAAGCTGTTGACTGACCGTCGCATTAACTGCCACACGATGTTTTTCTATAAAAACTCGAGTCTGCATTAGAGCGTCACAGCATACGCGGCTGATAATGTCACTGGCGGCATAGTCTTCATATTCATAACCTGCACGTAAATACACACAGTCAATAGGGCCAATACCCTCTAATATCAATCGGTCATCCTGACCAGTCGATAATTTACCGTATAACTCACGGAACGTCCGTCTCACCGTTTTGATACCTTTGTCCTGCAGTGCGAGTTCTAGCAGATGTTGATCAAAAACATTATCCTCATTTGCTTGAACAATCATTAAAAAGACAGCGAGACCTTCGTCGCCTGACTCTTGTTTGATTTGAAACGTCGCATCAGCAATACTTTGCGACAGTCGCTCAATCGCAGGGTTGCTGATAAGCTCCCCCTCTTCAGCGCTCGACCAAGTGGCATAAGTATCAGGCCACTGAGTTCGCAGGTAACGATGCAGTTCGTGAATTCGCTGCCCAAATGGGCCCATACCTGCTGCGATACCATTAAACTCAATAAGTTTGGGGCCATCTTTAGCATCATCCATAAAATCGCTGCGCATAATTAAAAGAGGTAAGCGAGGCGCTTTGCGTGCACCTTTATGGATCTGACGGTGCATACCTAACAATGCGCCAAAAAACGCATCTCCAGAAGCAACCGGACTAATGGCTTCACGTAGAAATAGCTGATTTTCAGATACATAATGAATCAATTTACCAAGAAGAGGTACTGTTGATTTTAAATGTTCAAAACGCTTCCTATTAATTGAAGCGGGAGTAAAACTAAAAGCGACGTGACTTGCCGACTGTGGTGTGATTTTTAAAGCAAGACCTTGCATTAGTGCCCACTCAATGGCGTCTTGAGTTGCTTGTTTAGTTGTTAATTCAATCATGATGAATCCTTTTAAAATTACAAAACCGATGTGCTAAACATGCAACTGATACAACGACCATTTTTAAAAAAATGTGTATAGTCGTTAACTTCAAGTTTATGCCAACTTTCATCCGTTAATGGTTGAGTTACAATTAATGTCATTACATCCTTCTATTGATGGATTTCCGCTAAATTGCACGTTCCTTTACCTTCAGCGAATTGCACTTCTCCAAAAGGGGCTCTTCGGGTGGTCCAGACTAATTTGCTACCACAAAACGCCATCAAAAACTTACCACCCGTGAGCTGCATATTGAAAGCACCAATCGAATTAAGATAAGTCGCCTTTCCCCACAGACATACCAGACTTACCATGCTTCACAAAAGTGTAAAATGGATAGTCTTGCAGACTTCCCCAATACTTTTAATGCTTTAGAGATTATTTTGTTATCACTCATAATAATGCACATTTGTTAATTCGGCTATTCTAGAATAATGGCTTGACAAGAAAAATTATTCAAGCAATACTTCGGTATATCTAGTAATAACGCAATCACGAAGAGGTTAAATAAATATTATGAGTCCTGAAATCTTAACTATGGCCAAAGAGGCTCTAGACATGTTCGCTTTCTTAGCGACAGAATTAATTATTCTTTTTTTAGCCATCAGCTATCTTGTTGGTGTACTACAAGAGTTTATAACACCCGAAAAAATCCAGTCGATCCTGAGCTCACGCAAGGGAAAAGGCTATATCATCGCGGCGCTGCTTGGTGCTATTACTCCATTTTGCTCCTGCTCTACCATCCCATTCCTAAAAGGGCTGCTTAGAGCAAGGGCGGGTTTTGGTCCGATGATGGTGTTTTTATTCTCCAGCCCTCTGCTTAACCCCGTCATTATCGGCCTGTTTGTCGTGACCTTCGGTATTAAAGTAGCCGTGTTCTACTTCCTTGTCGCAATCATTGTGGCAGTGACGTCTGGTTTTGTGCTGGAAAAGCTGGGATTTGACAAATATGTAAAACCAGAAGCGTATGAAAAGGCTGAAAGCTCAAGCTGCGGCACATCATGCGGTTCTAAAAAAGAACAAGCGGCAACGTCTTGCTGTAACAGCGCGCCAGAGCCAGCAACCGCATCATGCTGTTCAACAACTCCTGCGATGGCCGCGGCTTCATGCTGTGACAGTGCCCCAGCAGCAACATCTTGCTGCGATAGCGCTCCCGAAGTAAAAGAAGAAGACAATCGTTGGATGCGTATTTGGCGCTCAACTTGGAAGGATTTCAAACAGGTTTTCCCTTACTTGTTGATGGGTATCACATTAGGTGCATTCATCTACGGCTTTCTCCCTACAGATTTAATAGCTGAATATGCTGGTGAAGGTAACTGGTATGCCATTCCAGTAGCTGCTGTTATTGGTATCCCATTATACATTCGAGCTGAAGCGGTTATCCCTTTAAGTGCGGCTCTGGTTGCAAAGGGCATGGCTTTAGGGCCTGTAATGGCACTGATTATCGGTAGCGCCGGCGCGAGTCTGACCGAAGTTATCCTGTTGAAATCAATATTTAAAAACCAAATGATTGCAGCATTTCTAACCGTGATCCTGGGTATGGCAGTTGGTGCCGGTTATCTTTACTCCTTTATATTTGGCTAATCATTATGCAATAAAGGCCGCCAATTGGCGGCCTTGTTTTTTGTTCAGCACAATGGCTGCTGTTACATCATTTAACTATTCCCATATCATAAATATTTCAAGGTGTTCGTTATGTTAAAAATTAAAAGTTTAAGTCTAATTGCTGCATTTTTATTATCTGGCTCTGCTCTCGCTGGAATTCAGGTTACTGATAGAGCACAAGGTGCTTGGGTGCGCGTTACTGATAACAATAAGCCCTCAGTCAATGCCAAAGTATCAATAATCAACTCAGCGATGCAAAGTGAAACGTACTTTACTGATGATAAGGGTAAGGTTTATATTCCGATAACAGCACCTTTTACACATCACATTAGATATCTCGCAATTACAGAGGATGGGACTGAATTTACCAAACCATCATTCCATTCTAGGGATAAGTAATACTCTAGCCGCCTTCCAAGAAGGCGGCCTGATTTGGGATAGTGTCGCTCTCTTAAAATATACCTAAGAAGATAATTCAACAAAAAATGGTTGTGTCGTAAACTGGAACAGATTCGTCTCAGCATTACATCGAAGCCGGCTCTGATCGCAAATGGGTTCAAGTCTGCTTTAATTGATCACTTCATAACCTAAAGACTACTTCTTATATCGCTATATTCTAACCAGTCCTTGATCCGCAACTGTGAGATCATGAACAGAGTCCCCTTCAGCAACGAATCATTGGCGCGGCAAATAGATTTCTAGTAAGATCGAAATACAATTCTCAAAGAGGCAAAACTATGGACATTGATATTGTTGCTAAGGCATTGAAAGAGTTAGGACACCCGACTCGATTAACGATTTATAAAAGCGTCGTTCGCGCAGGCTATCAAGGTGTTGCTGTGGGGGGGGTACAAGAAAAGCTGGGGATTCCTGGTTCAACACTCTCACACCACATTTCAAGCTTGGTTTCAGCTGGGCTAATTTCGCAGCGCCGCGAAGGTCGTACTCTTTTCTGTGTTGCAGAGTTTGAAAAACTGCAATCAGTGATTGGTTTCTTACAAGATGAGTGCTGCATTGATGAAGAATGTTGAATCAAACATTCTTTTATACACAGCCCGATTTGTTCATAACTTAGCAAATGAATAGTGACATTCAATGCTTAATCTTCAAGATGTGTCACTCATATTGTTATCCAACAACATTATAAGAAAGCAGTTAAAACAGTGAGAAACCCAAAGAGTTCACCTCTGTAGATCACTATAGGGGCATTTACGAGCTGGTTTAACCAGCACGCTTTTCCTGAAAGCATGCACAAAGCTCCGCTCGCAATGAAGCTATCAAATATTGCGCAACGCTCGTTATTGGGAGAAAGCGAGCGTAGATTTGTCAGATTAAGTTGCGCCTAGTAGACTGAACTGCCAGATCTAGTCTGAACTAATACACGCTAGGGCTTTGCACAATAATCATCGGCTTATTTATCCGCATTACGAATATGGCGATTTGACGCTTTATTAGGGATGCTTGTTGGTACCGCACGCTTTTCGGCAAGTAGATGTTTTATCGCTAAAATAGGATGCTTTAATAACATACGCGGGCCAGCATAACGCATGATCTCTTTTGCTTGCTGACGCTGCTGTTGTTTATAACAATGAATCGGACATCTGTTACAGGTTGGTTTATTTTGACCGTAAGGACAACGATCTAACTTTTCATTGGCATATCTTATAAATTCAGCGCATTCACAACAGGGTACAGATTTTCTTGTGCTGTTATGATGAGCTCGGCAATAAATATTAACCATCGCTTTGATGGTCTTAAATTCGCAGCCCAGTTGGTCTGGTAAAAAATGCGACTTTTGTTTATCCATATTCATTTACTCTTATTAATTCTTGCTAATTGACGTAGAATACCCTGTGTTAACCTTTAATCATATTGCGATAAGAGTGTATTGTTTTGATCTCATCTTTTTTTTCCCCCTCTGGTGCGTTAAGCCAAAAGCTGCCTCATTTTATATCGCGTGATGCGCAAGTTGAGATGGCGGAAGCGGTCGCGCATACCATCAAAAGCAAACAAAATTTAGTGGTTGAAGCTGAAACGGGTACGGGTAAAACCTTCGCTTATTTAGCCCCCGCACTGTTATCCTTTGATAAAGAGACATCTTCCAAAATAATTATTTCAACTGGCAGCAAAGCGTTACAGGAACAACTGTTTTTAAAAGATCTGCCGATACTTGTCGAAACTACCAATTTCACCGGTACAGTGACGTTATTAAAAGGACGCAGTAACTACCTGTGTAATGAACGTTTAAATCGCTTTATGTTAGAAAGTAAACATAAGGAGAAAGCGCTGCAGATAGAACTGGTGAAAATTAAAAATTGGGCACTCTCTACAAAAACGGGTGATATTGCCGAAATAGATAATTTAGCCGAAGACGCATTTATTATTCCTGCTATCACCAGTAGTAATGACAACTGCTTAGGACGAGAATGTCCAAGTTTTGATGACTGTTTTATTGTTAAAGCGCGTAAAAAAGCGATGCAGGCTGATGTCGTTGTGATCAATCACCATCTATTTTTTGCTGATTTAGCGGTCAAAGAAACCGGTTTTGGTGAACTGATGCCGGAAGCTGGCGTTTATATTTTTGATGAAGCGCATCAATTGCCTGATATTGCCAGTTTATATTTCGGCGAATCGCTCTCTAGCCGGCAGCTTATTGAGCTTGCAAAAGAGATTGACTTTGTCTATCGCACAGAAATGCGTGAAGCAAAACAGATGGCAAAAGCGGCTGAACAGTTACGTATCAGTGTATTGGATTTTCGTTTAGCCTTTGCGATGGATAAAGGTACAGGAAGCTGGCGAGAAAAGTCTAGGGAGCGGGTTATGCAGCTTCATGTACAGCGCTTGTTACAAGTGATGGATTTTTTAAAGGAAGTGATCTGTGAGCTATTAGGCAAAAGTGACGTGTTAGATCATTGTTTCGAGCGGCTAAATCAGTTTACTTTACTGTTTAAAAAACTAAATAGCGTTAATGAAAGCGGCTTTAGTTATTGGTTTGATTGTACGAAACAGCATTTTTCATTAAATATAACCCCGTTAAGTGTTGCGCAGCGTTTCCAACTAGAATGTCAGAAAAAACAAGCGGCTTGGATTTTTACCTCAGCGACTTTATCGGTAAAAGGGCAGTTTAACCATTTTACCGAATTATTAGGTCTGCAGGATAGTAAGTGCTTACAATTAAGCAGCCCCTTTGATTACGCTAAGCAAACCCTGTTTGTGGTACCTAGATTATTGCCTGAACCAGGAACGCCAGGACTTGCAGATAAATTAGTCGAACGCTTAGCGCCCGTTATCCGCGCCAGTAAAGGACGCTGTTTCTTTTTATGTACCAGCCACGCAATGATGAATCAGTTAGCTATAGGATTCAGACAAACACTAACCCTTCCTGTGTTATTACAGGGAGAAAAAAGTAAACAAGCTTTACTCGATGAGTTTGTCAGTCATGGCAATGCACTATTAGTTGCAACGGGAAGTTTCTGGGAAGGTGTTGATGTACGAGGACAAGTTTTATCTTGTGTTATTATTGATAAAATTCCGTTCAGTTCACCTGATGAGCCGTTATTAAAAGCACGAATAGAAGATGCACAGTTAAAAGGTCAGGATCCCTTTGCACATGTACAGTTACCGCAAGCGGTTATTACCTTTAAACAAGGGATCGGACGTTTGATTCGAGCTGAGCAAGACAGGGGCGTGTTAATTGTTTGCGACAGCCGTTTGGTGACGCGTAAATATGGAAATTTATTCTTGAATAGTTTACCGTGCATGCCTCGTACCAGATCACTTGAAAATGCGATAGAATTTTTGAACGCGATTGATTGAATCATTTACTGTGCATGGCTATGTAAAGTCATCTACCCGCTGTTTAGAAAATGCGATAGAATTTTTGAAATAAATTGATTAAATATTAAAATATAAATAGGCCAAATATGTCTAAAGCGTTAAATGTTTTATGTGTAGATACTTCAACTGAAGCGTGTTCAGTTGCAGTGCTTTGTTTGACAGATAAAGAACAGGTTATTAGTGATCAGTTTATGCTGGCACCACGTGAACATACCACCAAGATCCTGCCAACTGTTGAGAAAGTATTACAGCAGTCTGGTTTAACACTTCCTGAAATTGATGTAGTTGCTTATGGTCGCGGACCGGGCAGTTTTACAGGGGTTAGAATTGGCATCAGTATTGCACAAGGTTTAGCGTATGGTATCGAAAAGCCGATGGTGGGGATTTCAACATTGCATGCGATGGCGCAACAAGCTTATAAAACTCAGCACGTTACTGATGTTTATGCAGCTATTGATGCGCGTATGGGAGAGGTTTATTTTGCTCATTACCAGCTAGACAATAAGTTAATGGTATTAGTTGATGAAGAAGTAGTGATTAAACCTGCCGATTTATTGGCGCTTGAGTTAAACGTAAAGAAAAATGCAGTTTTAGTCGGTTCAGGTTGGGCGGCTTATCCTGAATTAGTTGAATACTTTGAAGAGGCATTACAGCTTGATATTGAATTTCCAAGTGCAAAATATATGTTAGATCAAGTTGTGAGTTGCGTAGAAAATTCTTTGACAGTTTTACCTGAATTAGCAACCCCGGTATATTTACGTGATAAAGTGACTTGGAAAAAATTACCAGGCAGAGAGTAAATTATTAAATTAATAGTTTGGATTATTAATGGCAATACAAAATAATACAACTTTAGTAACAAAAGCGATTCATACTGGCAAAACGGCGATTCCCAAAAAATCGTCAGTAGCCAGTAGTAGTGAAGTCGCACCCGTAACAAAAAAAGCCAAATCCGCTGATTTTTCAATGATCCTTTCTGAAAAACAGAAAGACTCTATCCATCAAACTCTCGGTTATGATCAGCCTAGTTTTAAGCAAAGAGGGGCATTAGATGCCTACCAGCAAGTTGCAGTTCAAGAAAAACGCGAAGCAATCATCGATAGCATGAGCTTTCATTTCGTCGTTTAACCCCTTCATATTTTATTTGCCAATATCAGGTTTACGTTATGCGTCGTTTTGTTGTTTTAGCGCTACTGCTTACTAGCTTTTCTGCTTTCTGCCAGCCATATCATATTAACTTAACCTCGCAACAAGCGGACGCATTGGGGCAGCTGATTTGGAAAAATGAAGGGCAGCAGAAGTTACAGCATCTAACCACATGGAATCGTGGTGAAAACTTCCCATCACTTGGTTTAGGTCATTTCATCTGGTATCCAAACAAGGAAAAAGGACCATTCAAAGAGCAATTTCCGGCATTGTTAGCATATTTTCAAGAGCGTGGCATACAACTGCCAATCTGGCTTACTAAAACTAAATTTGCACCATGGCAATCACGAGAGCAATTTTATCATGAGTTTAATGATCAAACGCTTAGTGGGTTAAGACTGTTCTTGAGCGAACATCTTGATGTGCAGGTTAAATTTATTGTTTTGCGTCTCGAAACTGCAATTCCGTTGATCCTTGCTGATTGTAATGAGCAACAAAAAAGTAAAATAAATTATCATTTAAGCCAGTTGACCTCGACAACAGCAGGGCTCTTTACGCTGCTTGATTATGTCAATTTTAAAGGTGAAGGTTTATCAAAAAATGAACGCTATCAGGGGCAGGGCTGGGGGCTTAAACAGGTTTTATTAACTATGCCTGAAGAATATAAAAATCCGCTACGCGCTTTTGGGCTAGCTGCTGATGAAGTGTTAACTAGGCGGGTAAAGAATGCCCCAAGGGATGAGTTTCGTTGGTTAAAAGGTTGGCGAAGCCGCGTTCATGCTTATCAACATATTGTTGTTGAATAACTGCTTAGTTACTTGCGATTAATAGTTTTATTATTTCTGTTTTTGTAGTTCACGTTTATCAGATTAAAGGTACAATACGCTCGTTTTTTCCTATTTACTTCATTTTAAGGGTCTTTGCTATGTTTTACCGAATTATGCGCAGTTGTTTATTTATGTTAAATCCTGAAAAAGCCCATGATTTAACAATAAA
>JABXKR010000120.1 GCA_013619145.1 Psychromonas sp.
CTTGTGGATTCTGAATCTAGAACCATTTCTTTATATTTGGATATTTGATTAATGATATGTGGAGAGAGCAGTAGAATCTCATCCGGGATATTCGCCAGAACTTTGGTAGCATTTAATATCAGGCTGGAGGAAGCATGCAGGAGTTGTGAATTCTTTCCTGTGACGATTCTGTCGTCATTTAGTTGAATAGCTGCGCCACAATATATACCCTCATTACCTTTAGCCTGTGCTTCTGCCTCGACTGCAGCTTTTCTGGCTACCTCAACCACCATCCTATCTGTGATCTTAACACTCAGCTCTTCCATCAAGCGCATGACCCTGTCTACCGTCTCTATTTTTTCTATTCCCAGCATATATTCTTCGTTGTATCTAAAATAACGCCGGATTAATTCCTGCTTTGCAGCCTCCTTTACTACCTCATCACTGATAATACCGAAGGCTGCCCGATTTACCCCCATATCTGTGGGCGAATTATAGAGTGGTTGTTTCGCCCATCTAAGCAAACCATTGGAAGAACCGTCATCTTTGCCTGTTGCTGTCTCGGTAGAAAAGATCTTGCTGAAAATGAGTTTTAATAGCGGAAAGCTCTCTACATCGCGATTATAATTAATAGTGGTCTCATTATAGGCATTTAAATGAAAGGGGTCGACCATATTAAAATCCTGTATATCAGCAGTGGCTGCTTCATAGGCTATATTAACAGGGTGCTTAAGCGGTAAATTCCAGATGGGAAAAGTCTCAAATTTAGCATAACCGGCTTGTATGTTACGTTTATTCTCAAAATATAACTGTGAAAGACAGACAGACAGTTTTCCACTACCCGGCCCCGGACCGGTCACTACCACAATCGGATTCCGCGTTTCTATATACTCATTTTTACCGAAGCCTTCTTCGCTAACAACTTTATCTATATTGCCAGGGTATCCCTGTATTGGATAATGTAAATAGACTTTGATACTATTGTGCTCTAACTTATTCTTAAAGATAATAGCAGATGGCTGACTGGTAAAGCGCGTTATCACCACCGCTATGACATCTAGGTCCCACTTCCTCAAATCATCGATCAATTTTAAAGTGGCATCATCATAGGTAATCCCGAAGTCACCCCTTATCCTCCCTTTTTCGATATCACCAGCATGAACACACAGGATAATATCTATCTTGTCTTTTAATACCTGTAACAGACGCATTTTAACACTAGGATCATAACCAGGAAGGACACGTGCAGCGTGATAATCGAAACAAAGCTTCCCGCCGAACTCCATATAGAGTTTATTACCAAACTTTGCGACCCGGTCTAAAATAGCCGCTGTCTGCTCTTTAAGATATCTCTCATTATCAAAACCAATTTTCTGTGTCATATTAATGCCTTTTCACAAATAACAACATTCTATTAGTATTTTACAGCTTAAAGCATGTGTCCATCCGATGTATTGATTCTTCCGATAAAAGAAACGATATGATCTGAACGCCTGCTAGTAATTTTCCTGTTTCATCCAGGCAGGGTCTCCCACCCAATTCATCGGGGCATTTTTTTCTATAAGTTGGCCCTGATAAAAACGTAAGCACAGGACGTCTAACGCATTTGCATAACTTAATGCATTGATATCGAAATCCTGATTGGATACCATGATGAGAGTGTCATAATAAAATCCGCCAAATTCTGTAACATATCTGAAAGCATCTTGCGCTTTAATAACCAGCTTTTGTATATCAGACTCCCTGACAGGAGAATTATCTTTCCATTTGCACTCCACCCATATATCACCTCTATTTGCAAACAACCCTTTACCTTTTATGGTTATGTGTATATCTACATCATAAGAATTACTTCCATAGACACCTTTTGCACGCGCCGGCATTTCAATCTCAGGCGATAATCTTCCAAGGTATTTCATCAATTGTATTTCCACTTCTTTTTTGAATCCATGGCCTTCGTTATAAGAAATGGATTGTTTTTTCGATGGTTTATTCAAGATTGACTTCCGTCTGTTTCCCATCAAATCCCTTACTCCACTTTCATACAGATGTTAATCAGAAAGTAAATCCTTCGCAGTGTTTATGTTAGTGTTTTTTCTGTTCGTGATTCTGGCTGTTTTTACGCCTGATTTTTGATAGTGTTACAATTATATCCTCTATGCCACCGGTTTATCAA
>JABXKR010000309.1 GCA_013619145.1 Psychromonas sp.
AATTGATAGTTGAAGATTAGAAGAGATATGTTAGGCATAAAAAAAGCGAACTAGGAACAGCTCGCTTTTGTCTTAAAAGAACATTGTAATGTCATCACAGTAAACAGCATTTATAGCTTTTTTGCTTTGTTGATCTTTCGCCATCCTTCTGCGTTTGTACTCCTTTAACCTAAATAAACATAAACGAATACAAAATACGTGTTTATCCATGAAACAGATTTAAAACACAAAGATCAATAACAACTCGATACTCACAATAAAACTAAAACATATTTACCTTATGATCGACTATCACGTTACAAAAAACGACAAATAAAGGGCCAATTCAGTTGGCGGTGAGTTGCTTAGAATCGCATACTCCTAAAATTTATTCTCGTTTTTAACAAACAGATATGAAGTAATAATATTTATTCCCTCCATGTTAGTGACAAAATCTACAACCAGCGTTTTATTTCTACTTTTTTATGTTCTACTTTCTTTCTACTTGTAAAAAGTCCGAAATAAAAAGATCTTTCCCGAGTGCCCGCTGGGCTATGAGTTACAATAAGCAACTCCTAGTTGGGTCTTGATCTTACTAAAAACCGATATGAAGTAATAACTTCTCCTCCATGCTGTTTTTAAGATTATCAACAAATAACTCACACTGACAAAATTACTATTTAGTAGATGAAGCTACTTACCTGTCTCGCTTCCTAACTTGTCAATTGCCTTATCTAAACTGGCTTGTAATCATTCGTTGCGC
Organism: Psychromonas sp.; assembly: GCA_013619145.1. Lineage (GTDB taxonomy): Bacteria > Pseudomonadota > Gammaproteobacteria > Enterobacterales > Psychromonadaceae > Psychromonas. The sequence continues at coordinate 743 of JABXKR010000309.1, forward strand.
CAGATACTAACTAATTTCCCTCCAACTCATTAACTATATTAAGTGTAGATCCGATTAGCTACATTGCCACCTCTATCAAACGTTTTTAACGCGATTTTCTAACTCCGTCACACTTTTATTTGAAGGTTATTTTAGCTCTGATAAATCATATGGTGTCACTTGGTAAACACAGTAATTTAACCAGTTGCTATACAGCAAGTTGCCGTGACTACGCCAAGTTGCACGTGGCATTTCGTTTTCATCATCATTCGGGTAATAATTAACCGGCAAAGTCGGCTCTAACCCCTCGTCAAGATCGCGCAGGTACTCATTATTTAGCGTATTTGCATCATACTCCGGATGCCCTGTAACAAATACCTGACGGCAATCAGGGCTAGCAGCCAGATAAATACCGGCATCAGGTGCATCAGCAAAAATAGTTAAATCACTATTTTCTAATATGTATTGTGAATCAAACTCAGCAAAACGTGACAATGGCGCCCAAAATTGATCATCAAACCCACGTACTAACGGGTGGTGGTGATTATAGGTCGTATGCTGATAAATCCCCAAAAGTTTACATTCACGCGTCACTTTATCGAGATCGTATAAATATTTAAAAGCAGCCTGTGCCGCCCAACATAAAAACAGCGTAGAGGTAACATTATGACGAGACCACTCTACGATTTCAGTAAATTTATCCCAGTAATAAACATCTTCAAAAGGAATTGTACCCAATGGCGCCCCGGTGATAATAAAACCATCCCATTTTTGATCTTTAACACGTTCGAAATCGCCATAAAACTTATCTAAGTGCTCTTGCGGGGTATTTCGAGAAGCACGTGCATCTACGCGTAATAATTCAACATCAACTTGCAGCGGTGTATTAGAAAGCAAACGCATTAATTGCGTTTCTGTTTCAATTTTTTTAGGCATTAAATTCAAAATTAATACACGCAGAGGTCGAATATGTTGATGACTGGCGCGTGATTCAGACATAGTAAAAATATTTTCAGACTTTAAAATGCCGGCAGCAGGCAGATCATCAGGGATACGAATAGGCATAACAAAACTCCATATTAAATATTTCATTCATTTAGACATCTAGAAGTCTAACCTAAATTCAGCAAGACAACAAAACTTTCGATTAGATGCTAATATCAATGAAATTTTTTATTAATGGATTGAAAATGTTTAATATTATTCAAGCGGATTTAACACAAGCTGAACATGCGCAGGCTTACCTGAAATTAATGTCAGATTACGCATGTGATCCTATGGGCGGGGGTGAAGATATTTCTGATTTTGCCAAACAGAATCTTGTTGAGGCTTTATTAAAACGTAATGATGTTTTTATCGTTATAGTTTTTGCAGATAAACAACCCGTTGCACTTCTAACGGCTATAGAAGGATTTTCAACATTTGCCTGTAAACCTTTATTAAATATTCATGATGTTATGGTATCTAAAGAGTTTCGTGGTCAGGGATTAACAAGTTTATTGTTTGCAGAAATTGAAAAGATTGCGCTATCCAGAGATTGCTGCAAAATCACCCTGGAAGTATTAGAAGGCAATAAGATAGCCAAAAATGCCTACCGAAAACAAGGTTTTTCCGGTTACCAGCTCGATCCTGAATTCGGCAATGCAATATTCTGGACTAAATCGTTAAAGGATTAACAGCTCTTTTTTATTAAGCTGCTTATAAATCCAGGCAAGCGTCAACCCACGGGAAAGCATAAAGGCATTCATCGCTATCCATAACGCATGATTGCCTTCTCCAGAAAAGAACAGCCAAACCGGGAAATACACCAGACAGAGCGAAAAAATCATACTATTGCGCATCTCTTTCGCACGTGTCATACCAATAAAAACACCATCAAAAACAAAACCAAGCATAGAGGTAAGCGGAATTAGAATCAGCCAGGGTAAATAGCGAGTTGCCTCAACTTGTACGCTACTGATAGATGTAATCTGGTTAATAATCCATTGCCCATAAAAATAAAATAACAGCAACTGTATAAGGCTAAAAATAAACGCCCAAAACAGCGTTACATTAATGCTCTCTTTTAATTTACTTAAACAGCGATTGCCAATATTTTTCCCCACTAAGGCTTCCACAGCATAAGCAAGACCATCCATAGAGAAAGAGATCAGCAATAAAAAGTGCATCAACACTGAATTAGCAGAAACCACATCATCACCAAGTTTTACCCCCTGCATGGTCATAAATGCATAAGTAACCTGCAGACATAAGGTGCGGATAAAAATATCGCGGTTTAATGCGATAAAAGAGTTTAGGGAATGAAGGTCAATCAGTTGCTTTAACAACCTTGTAAAGTCGCCTGTTTGATAGAAGGGCTTGATCATCTTAGAGACTGCAAATAAGCCGCAGATTAAAGCGATGTAATCAGCAGATAACGACGCCCACGCCACACCTGCAACTTGCCATTGAAAAACGACTACAAAAAGCACACTTAAGAATATATTTACTAAGTTGGTAATAATCAGCAGAAACATCGGTACTTTGGCATTTTGCATACCTAATAACCAACCAAGCAAAACCATATTAATTAACGCTGCTGGCGCACTCCAGATACGGATAGCAAAATACTGTTTGCCATATAAAAGTACCTGTTCACTGCCATCTACAAAATGAAAAACCAGTGATGAGAGCGGGTTTTGCAGCAGTAATAAAACCGCTGCCAATAGTAAAGCTATCAGGACAGATTGTAATAAAAGGCGCAAAATTTGTTGAAAATCATTAGCACCATAGGCCTGCGCAACAAGCCCTGTGGTCGACATACGTAAAAAAACCAGCCCCCAAAAAAGCAGGGTTACAACCATTGAGCCAACAGCAACACCAGCTAAATAATATGATTCAGGCAGATGACCAATCACAGCAGTATCCACTAAACCCAGTAGTGGCACACTGATATTTGAAAGCATCATAGGAAGTGCTATTGCGAAGATTTTCTGGTGCGTTGAAAAGTTCAAACAGATAGTTTTTATCATTAATATTAATTCTGAATGGGCAGCAGTTTTTCTATTTTAAATAATAATTCTGCTATTTCAAAAGGAATTGTCATGCAAGCATCAACCTGAATTGCACGTGCGGCAATTTCCTGCTCACCTAACGGTTGATCAACTAAAACAATAACGGGGGTAAATCGACTTTGAGAATGATTCTTTAACAGCTCGCTCAGAGTTAAGCCATCAATTAAGGGTAAATTTAAACTGGTGATAACAAGATCCACCTCGTTTTCAACAATAAAATCTAAAGCTGATTGACCATTAGCAACTGATTCAACCTGATACTTTTTTTGTAATAACGCAAATTCAATGGAATCTCGTAAGGAGGTTGATCCTGTGGCTAATAATATAACTTTCATAATCCCCCAAGCTTAATCAATATTGACGATAGTATAATCATTAAATACAAGGCTCATTTATTGCCAGTTTTGATAGATGTGATGAATATCTTCGACCATTAAATCCATATCCACATGGGCAATACCGTTTTCATTCACTACAGCCTGAAATGTAGCATGGTGTTCACCTTGGGGATTAATAAGCACAAGTGAAGCACTATGATCGATTAAGTAATATTGATCTAACTCCTGATCAACAATGCTGTATACCAGGCCTAAATCCTGGGCAAAAGGAAATAGTTGCTGATGTGTACTGGTTACCCCTTTAAAGTCAGGGTTAAAGTAGTTTACATATTCAGCTAAATGGTCAGCTTTATCACGGTTAGGATCAACTGAAACAAAAACGATCTGAATATTATTATATGGCGGCCTGGTTAACTCAGGGTAGATACGGTCAATATCTGCTAATGTTGTCGGACAAATATCAGGACAGTAAGTGTAACCGATAAAAAATAGTGTCCACTTATTTAATAAATCTTGGTTATCAAATTTATCATCCGTTAACATTGCAAACGAAAAGGGGGGTAAAAGCTTGCCCTTTTCCTGGAGTAATAAAGAGGGGTTACTGGAAAAAGAGCCCGTAAATTGTGTCTGTCCCAACACAAAAAACAACACAAAAAGAACACTAAAAACAACCAATAACCCTTTTTTCATTTTTTACATCCAATCTGCAGTACGAATCACGCCAACAGCAATACCTTCAATATTGAATAAATGGCTGATATTCCAAACTTTCTTACATCCAATCTGCAGTACGAATCGCCCCAAGAGTTATACCTTCAATATCAAATAAATGGCTGATATTCCAAACTTTCTTTACATCCAATCCGCGGTACGAATCACACCAACAGCAATACCTTCAATATTGAATAAATGGCTGATATTCCAAACTTTCTTACATCCAATCCGCTGTACGAATCACGCCAACAGCAATACCTTCAATATTGAATAAATAGCTGATATTCCAAACTTTCTTACATCCAATCCGCTGTACGAATCACGCCAACAGCAATACCTTCAATATTGAACGACTGATATTCCAAATCCACTTTAATTGGCTCAAATTGAGAGTTTTCAGCTTTCAAAATCACCTGACTGCCTTCACGGTAAAAACGTTTAACGGTTACGTCATCTTCAACACGCGCCACAACCACCTGACCGTTATTGATATCTTGAGTTTTATGCACAGCCAATAAATCACCATCCATAATACCAATATCTTTCATGCTCTCGCCCTGTACACGCAATAAAAAATCAGCACCAGGGTGAAATAATGAAGGATCGACATTATAGTGCGCTTCAATATTCTCTTGCGCTAAAATAGGCTCTCCCGCGGCTACCATACCGACTAAAGGTAACCCATCATCAACAGCTTCTTCATATTGTTTATGAGCTCCTAGAATACGAATACCACGAGATGTGCCCGATAAAATTTCAATCGCACCTTTACGTGCTAGCGCTTTAAGATGTTCTTCAGCGGCATTCGCACTACGAAAACCTAGAATTTTCGCTAATTCCACACGTGTTGGAGGCATTCCGGTTTTTTCGATGCAGTCTTTAATCACATCCAAGACTTCACTTTGACGTTTGGTTAACTCTTTCATAATTCCCCCACAAAACTGTAAATATACACAGTGTATATCTATACACGGATTTATACTAGCTACGGTAAATAATTTTTATAAAATAAAAGCAAAATATGTAAGCCGATGCTTTCATTATCCCGAGTTGAGGTTATTTATTGGTAAACAATATCCCGGTACATCAACCAGCCCGACCTTTTGGGATTAGCAGCCTCATAATGAGTTGATAAGATCATACCACCCTTATGATTCCACTTATAAATACCGCTAAACTGCAGCACTTCACCCACTTTTAAATCAACCACGGGTTTAGCTATCTCGATATTGTGTTTAATGATCAGTTTTCTGCCTGAATTTAATCGAATTAAGATTTGTTGCGCAGCATAGGGAGTACTCTGATTATCTAATATTTTTACAATTCGCCCAAGGCTAGTTACCTGCATACCACCGCGTTGCTGTTTGTAAGCAAACTCAATATGCTCAACACCATCCAGCTGTTTTTCCATTTCACTATTATGATCATTATAAAGTGCATTTAGCTCATCTTTATCATCTGAAAAACAAGCGCATAGCATAAAACAAAATGGTAACAGCAAGAGTAGCTTTTTCATTACGTTACAGCTTGCCTGTAAAGTTTACCGGTGTAGCACCCGATTGATCTTGAGTTCCAATCCACGACAATGCCTGTTTGATCGAAGGATCGAGTTTATTGCCAGCTTTAATTGAGCCTTGTAGCTGATAAACGCCCCCCTCTTTTAACAGAAGATTAAACGTACTGGTAAGTTGTTCAGACTGCTGTTGCAAATCAGCGCTCACTTGACCATTTTCACAACTCAAATCAATATTTGGCGATGCTAAATCGACATTCCCCATATCACTATTAATCTTGGCATTTTGCCAAACAATATAACCATCGAGTTGCTGACAATAAGGTAAACCTTGCGAGGCTTTTTTTATTACCAAAGAGAGATCACCACTGGCCTCAACCGGCAGTGGTAAACTGAGATAAGAAAGCAGTTCAGGCGCACTTAAATCAACAACAAAATTTTCAACAGAGATACCGGAAAAACCAAGCAGGATAAAACCTTTTCCTGACATAGCTTTACTGCCATTGTTAAATTTAAGATCTAATTTTAACTGCAAACTCGTCAATGCAAGCCAGTCAACTTTCCAGTCAACTTGCTGCAAATGGTACTTTTTTTTATAAGTTAACTGAAAGGCTTTTCCTTGCCACACTGAGCCGGAAACAGCCGCCACTTCCATCCCTGAATTTTCAGGAATAAAACGCATAACCGTGCTTACTGGTAATGTAATCAGCAGTGACAATAGATAGAACAATAGAAATAGTAAAATAAGTTTGATTTTCATAAAGGTAATTTCTTTTTATAGTATGCCAATATACCCAAACTATTTGAAAATGCAGATTCAGAGCCTAGCTCGGATGTCAGAACAAGGCACAATATGCAGAGAATGGTTATTCCCTTTTCAAATATTGTAACGCGGTGCTGGCTTTCGAGCTATGCTCCCGTTGGGCAAGGCGAGAGGCAACCATCTTCAGCGTTATAAAACCTTGATGTGGAATGCTAGATCTTCGGCTTTATGCCTTGAATCTAGTCACCTCTCGACTTGCTGATTCCTGCATCTTCAAGTAGCTTGGGTATTATATTAATAACCAAGTAATAAACGATTAATTTTGATGTGACCCTCTTTATCCATTCTTGACAAATCGGTATTGATAACGGACACAGAATGCTGATTATTTAAGCTTGTTAACCAGTCAATAAAGCGGCCAAATTCAACATCAGTGATCCACACTTCGAGCTGCTGTTTTTTATTCACAATGCGTGAAAACTTGATGCCATGTTGCCTGGCACTTTTATTAACAACTTGCGTTAAGCTTAATTTTTTACTGCTTACTTTCTGTTTAGCCACCCCGGCTTGCACCAATACAACCGCTTTATCCTGCACCCAACTCAATGTTTGCTCAGCACGGCTCAACTCCTTTTTGCTCTGTTGCAACTGGTTTGCTAACGGCTTCCAAGCGCCCCAGTAAACAATGGCCAGCAATAAAAAAGCAGCACTGACTAATGACAGTTGTTGTTCTCTTTCGGAAATACTTTTCCACCAATCTTTAAACTGTTCAGTCATTATCTTTTCCTTATTGTTAGCAAACCGCTAACACGATCTTTACTGCTATTAAGTGCGCCTTGCTCCACGCTGAAATGCTTAGGTATTGAATCGGTGAATTTTTCAAATGATTGGAAGTTATTACCACTGACTAAAATTCGCATCTCAAGTTTTTTTCTATCAAATTTAAGGCTAGTCGCTTCAAGCTCCGGATTATTTACAAAAGCAGGTAGTAACTCATTAAGCATCGATAAAAAACCGGATTCAGCAACACCGCCATCTAAGCCAAGCAACATGCTTTTAAGTTTTTTCTTAATACGTGCGTATTTTAATTTATCCTGCAAAGGGAATGCTTGTTTATAAACAGCTTCAACTTGCTGTTTAACTAACAGGGTTTGTTTTTCTACCTGCATATTTTTCAGATAAAGGTTAAACATCAGGAAAACAAACAAGACGGCGGTTAAAACAGCTGGAATTCGCCACTTTTCAAGTTGTTTATTACTCTCTTTTTTCGGTTTAAATTCCCCCGTTAGCAGGTTTATTTTATTATTCAGGGTTCCTTTTGCCAGTAACTCCATTGGTAACATGGCATCACTATTAGTCCACTGGCCAACAGTGCTTTCAGGGAACGGGCTGTAACTTTCGATCTGCTGTGATAAATTCTCTTCGAGTTTACTCTCTAATATAAAGTCAAGCATTGTTTCCTCACAGCTCCAAGCAAGGTCATGACTCTCTCTGATTATCCACTGCTTTTCGAGCTGCAGCGCCTGCCACTTTCCGTCAACACAAGGCAGGGTTAAACCTTCAGGGATCAACTGTTTGCAGCTTATCTGTGCGGCCTCTAACCAGTTCAGCCAAGTTGATATTTTCTGTTTGTCACAAATCGCGACATGCAGTAAATCTGTCTGTTTTGCGATAACAGAAAAGTGTAATTTTTCTACATCAGATGCCAGCTCTTCTTCCACCAGATAGGGTAACGCCTGTTGCATTTGACGATTAAAAACACCGTTAATAGTGATCGCTTTAATGCACACATCCACACCGGGCAGCAAACAGATAACAGCACGTTGCTGTGCTTTTTCGCTTAATAAATTTAATTGCTGCGCATTATCAACCTGTCCTGAGGCAATAATTTCATTTTCACTATCTGACCATATAAGCCAATGATTTTTCTGCGAAGCTTCACTTGCTAAGCGGATTATTAATCGTTCAGTCACCAACAATCTCCATCATACCCGTCGTTGTTACGGCGCGTATTATCCATTTATTCTGTAACACTAAGTTCATTTAAATCCACCAGATTGATAACGGATCACTTTTGCCTTTTTAGCGTCAATTTTAAATAAAAGCTTAACTGTCAGTAAGCGTTCTTCAAATTCAACAATACCGTTTAATTGAAACAACCACTCGTTGGGCGATCATCTAGTAATTTTTGGAAATCAGAGACAGTAAGATCATGCTCTCTCTTAAACAAGGCATATAAAATTTCAGGCTGCTCCACACTCACGGTATTAACATTAATAATCAGATCCTGTGAGGGAACTGCACATAAATAGGGCGCTATTTTTTCATATACTTTTTGCCCCACCCCCTGCACCGCTCGAAGTTCACTGATATCAACCATTAAATTATTTGCGGCTAAATGGGCAACACTTCGCCCTTGATAAAAACTATCTTCTGCACCTTGAGCGGCATCGCTTTTATCATCTGGATCAACCCAGTCCCGCGTCGATTCGGCAACCATCTCGGCTTTGTAATCATTTAAGCCGATAGCTTCTAATAAATATTGGAATTGGCTTACCGGCACGGCAGGCGTATTACCCTGGTCTTGCAGACCAACAGCATTAACATTAAAACAACTGCGCTGATCTTTAATCTGCCCGGCCAGATTACCGTTATCAAGCGGGAATACCATATCTGGTGTTGCCCATATTTGATCCAAGCTCACCACCTCACTATCAGCAAAATCCTGATCTAAAATCATTCTTCCTAAATCTGCCGAGGCCTGCCCGTACCAATATACTTTTTGCGAAAAAGTTAACCCCTCAGTACGCTTTAAACTTAACGTTAAACGTCCGGTCATAGTCGCTGCAATAGTTACCATGATGGCCAAAATCATTAAAACTGTAATTAAAGCGATACCACCTTGTTTTTTCTTATTAACTACAGCCATTATTGAATAACCTCACCAGCGGAGATTAAAAAAACACGACGAATTTCAGAATAATGTTTGCTGGTAAAGTTAATTTCGATACCTGTTGGCAGCTTTTTTTCAGGCTCCCATGTGCTTTGCCAACCATTATTCCAAAAACGGAAACTGAGTTTTTCAATATTATTTAATAATACCTGCACTTCCGGCTCTTGCCCTGCCACTAAATCAGGGTAAAGAAAATACAAACGTTGTAATTGCCCCTCTTGTAGTCGATAACGTACCCGTAAAATATTAGAACGAGGCAGTAAACCAAGCGGGTTTTGCCAACCTAGACGGTTAAATTCAATGCCCTGATCTTCTGAGTCAAACAGTGAACTGCCCGCTGTGATAACCCGTAATTTATCTTGTTCCCCACTCTCATCCCGCGAGGTTCGCGCCACAATTTGGGTAAAGTCCTGTTCAATAATAAGCATTGCTCGTTGCAGTTGCGTCAATGACTCACTGTGCTCTTTGCTTATCTCACCACTGCGTAAAACACCTTGTAATACCTGATAAGCGGTCAGGCTTAACATCGCAAAAATTGCGATAGCAATTAACACTTCAAGTAGTGTAAAGCCTTTGCTTAAAGAGCTGGAGAATGAAAAGTTACTATTTCGCAATGTAGGTCCTAATATAAGCTAGTGCGCTACCCTCTTTCTGAGCACTCACTTCAATATCCAATGCTTTAAAGTTGCTATCACCTGTTTCCACCGTTTGATAACGTAAATGCCAGCTGTTTCCGGCAAACTCTTCTGTGTCATTTTGCCAGCTTGATGATGGCCACTTCTTTTGCAATTTCAATTCCACCAAACGGTTACTTGCAACCCATAGAGCAAAGGTTTTATCTTGCAGATAAGCTTGATTATTTAACGCTTCAGAAGCTGATTTCATCACAGCTAAACCGGACGTCGCCAAAATAACCAGCGCAAGCATCACCTCAAGCAATGTCATGCCCTGTTGTTTTACTGCTGTTATTTTCAACCTTGATTTCATTGTTTTTCTAACTCAGATAAGCTTGATTATTTAACGCTTCAGAAGCTGATTTCATCACAGCTAAACCAGACGTCGCCAAAATAACCAGCGCAAGCATCACCTCAAGCAATGTCATGCCCTGTTGTTTTACTGCTGTTGTTTTCAACCTTGATTTCATTGTTTTTCTAACTCAGATAAGCTGATAGCACCGTTCATACTTACAGAAACAGTGATCGATTGTGCTTCAGAGCTGCTTTCACCGGCAGAAAATTCAAGTGAAAAAGGTGTCACTTCACCACTCGACATCACATATACCTGCGGTGTTAAACTGAGGATTTTGTCATCCCCTTCAATATCAACAAGGTAATCATCGTCAATAAAGTCATCCTGCTCATCGGTTACTATCTCATCCCAGACTGAGCCGGATAAAACATATTCAATTTTAAGCGATTCAGGTAGTTCAACTAGCCCTTCAATCTGCTTGCTGACCACAGGTAGCCACTTTTTACTTTTATAATCGTAAAAAGCAAATTGGTAGCCGTTTTTCTCAAAAACCAAGCCCAGCTCAATACCGGAAATAAGCGCTTCATCTTCGGCAAACTGTAACAGAGTACTAAAGCGTTGCGCCTGCCAGTCTACGTTTTCTTCCGAGGTTAAGTTATCGGGCAGTGTCATCACTACCCCAACCGATATCATCCCCATTAATAACAAAACCAACATAATTTCAAGCAGTGTGAAACCATATTGGTAGTGATTTTTTAGCGGAATTTTAAACACTGACCCAATGCCTATTTTTTCGCATCTAGATTCCAGGTACCAATATCGTCATCAGTCCCTTCTTCACCATCTGGCCCCACAGATAACACATCAATTTTACCGTGCTCACCCGGGCTGTTTAGAATGTAATCATTACCCCACGGATCTTGTGGAAGGCGTTTGATGTAACCATCTTCACGATAATTACGAGGCTCTGGTGAGCCACTTGGCTCTTCAGTTAACGCTTCAAGTCCCTGCTCAGTAGTTGGGTATACCCCATTATCTAATTTATACATATCTAATGAGTTTTCTAATGCGATCACATCTGATACTACTTTTTGGCGATCCGCTTTATCTTTGTTACCCATTAAGTTTGGTACAACCATCGACGCTAAAACGCCCAAGATAACGATTACCACCATAATCTCTAGTAAGGTAAAACCTTTTTGTTGCTTATTTTTCATGATATTCCCCTTTATATTTTGTTATTAGAAGTACCGGTTAACCGGGCACCCTGCTATTAAGTTGCAAAAGGCCTGTAAAATCAACCTGATACCATATTATTAAGTTGCAAAATGCCTGTAAAATCAACCTGAGACCATATTATTAAGTTGTAAAAGGCCTGTAAAATCAATCTGAGACCATATTATTAAGTTATAAAAGGCCTGTAAAATCAACCTGAGACCATATTATTAAGCTGCAAAAGGCCTGTAAAATCAACCTGATACCATATTGTTAAGTTGTAAAATTGGCTGCAAAATTGCCGACACGATAAATAAAACCACCCCCGCCATTGAAATCACTAAAGCAGGTTCAAAAATACCCAAAGCGATAGTAACTTGCGCTGAAAATTGTTTGTCTTGATTATCCGCAGACCGTTCCAGCATATTGCCAAGCTCACCACTACGTTCACCACTGGCTATCATATGTAACATCATAGGAGGAAATAGTTTAGTGCTCTTTAAGGCTCGTCCGAGGCTTGCACCTTCGCGAACCCGCTCTGTGGCTTCCCCTACCTGCTGGCGAATATAAAGGTTACTCAGTACCTGCCCGGCAATGGACATAGCCTCCAATAGCGGCACGGCACTGCTGTTTAAAATACTTAATGTACGCGCAAAACGGGCTGTATTTAACTCATTAGCAACACGCCCGATCACCGGCAGTTTAAGTAACTGTTGATCAAACTTTAACTGCTTCTCCTCCTTTTTTAAGATCTGCTTACTAAAGAACAGGAAGGCAACAACAAACAGTACAAAATACAAACCGTAAGCACTTAAAGCGTCACTGGCAGCAATTAAAAATTGTGTTGAACCGGGCAGATCTGCGCCCATATGTTCAAACTGCCCCACCACCTGAGGCACAACAGAAGTTAGCAAAATAGCCACAACAGAGATCGCCACTAAGGTTAATACAATTGGATAGATCATCGCCTGCATCATTTTGCTTTTCATTTCTTGACGTTGCTCTGCATAATCGGCAAGCCTGTCTAATACTTTATCAAGATGCCCCGACTTTTCGCCTGCGGCCACCATAGCACAGAATAGATTATCAAAAATAAGCGGAAAACCACGCATACTATCAGCAAGACTATGCCCTTCAATCACGCCACCGCGCACAGAAACAATCATCGCTTTAATTTTTGGTTTGTCACACTGCTCAGCAACCGCGTGTAAACACTCTTCAATCGGAATAGCAGCTGCGACTAATGTTGATAATTGACGGGTTATTAATGCTAAATCAGCCGTTTTTATTTTACTGCTGAATAAACTGGCACCACTTTTAGATGTTTTACTGGCAACCGCTTCCACCTCAACAGGTGTTAAGCCGGAGCTGCGTAATTGTTGGCGTAGCAGACGTGCGGAATCGGCTTCTAATGTGCCTTTTTGCTGTTTTCCTCGTGCATCGATTGCTTTATAAAAAAACGTAGCCACACTAATCCTCTCTCGTTACGCGCAAGATCTCTTCCAGTGTAGTTTCTCCAGCGAGCACTTTTGCTAAACCATCATCTCGAATACTTGGCGTATGCTGACGAATCTCTTTTTCAACGGCCTGCTCACCCGCACCTGTATGGATCAATTCACGTACAATTTCATCCACCACCAGTAACTCATGGATCCCCGTCCGCCCTTTGTAACCCGTTTGGTTACAATGTTCACAGCCTACGGCACGATAAATAATCGCTTTAGCATGACTTTCCAAACCTAATATTTGATTTTCTTTTTCAGTGCTGGCATGCGGCGCTTTGCAGCTTGGACACAAACGGCGCACTAAGCGCTGCGCCAATACACCTAGTAAACTCGAAGACAATAAGAAAGGTTCAACCCCCATATCACGCAGACGCGTGACCGCACCAACGGCGCTATTGGTATGCAACGTCGAAAATACTAAGTGACCGGTTAAACTCGCCTGCACAGCGATTTCGGCAGTTTCCAAATCACGAATTTCACCAATCATCACTACATCGGGATCCTGACGCAATATTGCCCGTAAACCACGCGCAAAAGTCATATCAACTTTACTGTTTACTTGGGTTTGACCAATACCGTCAATCGCATACTCAATAGGATCTTCAACCGTAAGAATATTACAGTCTTTGGAGTTTATCTCTAATAACCCCGCATAGAGCGTGGTACTTTTACCCGAACCTGTCGGGCCGGTAACCAGAACAATGCCATGCGGTTTGTGGATAAGATCGCGCAACAAGCCATGGTTTTGCTCAGTCATCCCCAGTGTTGCAAGATCGAGTTTAATAGCGTTTTTATCTAACAAACGTAAAACAACACGCTCACCATGGCTAGCCGGCATGGTGGAAACACGCACATCAACCGCACGGCCACCAATACGCAGCGAAATACGACCATCTTGCGGAATACGTTTTTCGGCGATATCAAGTTTCGCCATTACTTTAATACGTGATACCAATAAAGCAGCCAACTTACGCTGAGGTTTTAAAATCTCACGCAGCACGCCATCGACACGGAAACGAATAATCAATGAATTTTCAAAGGTTTCGATATGAATATCAGATGCTTCTTCTTTAATGGCTTCGCCTAACATAGCATTGATAAGTTTGATAATCGGCGCATCGTCTTCAGTTTCTAACAGATCTTCATCATCTGGCAACTCCTCTGCAAGGGTAAAGAAATCATCGCTGCCAATATCTTCCATCAATTGTTGTGCTTCAGAAGATGAAGACTGATAAGCCAGTGCAACCAGCTCCTCAAAACGTTCATTATCGACCAGCTTTAAGCTAAAAGAGTGGCCAATCACGCGGCGCACTTCCAATAACAGCTCAGGAGCGGGCTTCTGCTTATAACAAAGTTCAGTGGACTGGCCGTCAAAGCCGATAACTAATTCATGTTTTTTAGAAAAAGGAAAAGGCAGTTGACCGCGAGGTGTTACCTCTGCGATCTCCTCTTCATAAACAGGAACTGTTTGTTCAAGCAGGCTCATTACAGCGCTTCCTGTTGCGAATTATCTTTTGTTACTTTCTGTCGCCCTTCCGGAAAAGCAAAATCATCTGGATTAATTTCATGACTTTCGCCCCATGCAGGTAATATCGGAGCATCAGTATTCGGCATTAAATTAATGCCGTCTTCTCTTTGCAATTTTTGTATTTCGCGAATCAGACTGTATTTGCGCGTACTCAAATTACTCATCGTCTTATCGTCACGGATAATAGTTGCACGGATAAAAACCATTAAATTACGTTTTTCAGTGCTGCTTTTGGTTGATTTAAAGAGATGGCCTAACCATGGAATATCGCCTAACAACGGCACTTTATCCACACTCTCAGTTACTTTTTCATCAATCAGACCACCAATCACCACAGTATCACCGGATTTTGCTAAAACCGTTGTTTTAACTGCACGCGTTGAAAATACAACATCAACAGTATCGGTTGAATCTTTAATTGAAGAGACTTCTTGTTCAATCACCATCTGTACCGCATCGCCTTCATTGATTTGCGGTGTTACTTTTAGTTTAATGCCGATATCTTTACGCTCAATGGTTTGGAACGGATTAGAATTCGTTGAACTGGCTGTCGAACCAGTTAAAACCGGCACTTCATCACCAACAATAAAACTCGCTTCTTGGTTATCAAGGGTGGTAATGCTCGGTGTTGCCAGAATATTTGAACTGGTTGTGCTACTAATTGCTTGTAATACCACTCCCCAGTCATTGCCCGCAAAACCGACAATACCGCCAGCAACTTTAGCAATGGCACTAGCCGCACCTGTTAAGTCATCACCGTCATCAGAATTTTTGACTTCATAAGCAGCGCCAACTATTTCACCAGTGGTCACACCATTACCATGGAACTGTGTACCACCATAAGGAGTCCCCCACTGCGTACTTAAATTAATGCCATCGCCTTCTGAAACCTCAACAACAATCGCTTCAATTAATACCTGTGCACGACGAATATCAAGCTGACGAATGATACTGCTCAGCGATGACATTAATGCAGGTTGCGCAGAAACAACAATCGCGTTAGTGCCTTCATGCGCTTCAATACTCAACGTTGATTGAGTCGATTTTGAACTACTTTTACCCCCTTTTTCAATGCTTTTACTGACCCCTTTTAATACACTGACCACCTCTTTCGCTTTGGCGTATTTCAGGTAAAAAACGCGGGTATTACCATTATTTTTCAGTTCATCATCCAGTGATTTAACTAACTTAACAATACGCGCGCGGGTTTTTGGCTCACCACTGATAATTAATGAGTTAGTACGTTCATCGGCAACTAAACGCGGTTTTAAAATGCTTGGTGTGGTGTTTTTTGAACCTGCAGCGGGTTTTTGAATGGCATTCAGAATTTTAACCATCTCTATTGCACTGGCATATTTAAGCTTAACAATATCAACTTCCTGGTCGCCGGCTTTATCAACACGGTGGATAATTTGTACCAGACGATTTACAACAGAAGCTCGACCTGTGATCATAATTACGTTGGAGGGATCATAATGAACAACATTACCGCCACCCGCATTATCATTTAGCTGACGTAGTAAAGGGGCTAATTCTCGTACGGAAACATTAGTAACGGGCACAACACGTGTAACCATCTCATCGCCAGAGAACTGTAAACCATCATCAACCACGGGTATCGATGACACTTTGGCATCTTTGGCTTTGATAACTTTGATAATACCACTGTCCATTTCGACAATTGCAAAACCGTAAACTTCTAATACATTCAAGAAAAACTGGTAATACTGCTTTTCATTTAAGAGATCATAACTGCGGACGTTAATATTCCCCCGCACGGCAGGATCCAGGATAACTGTTTTATTTAAGTTTTTACCAACAATATTGATAAATTCATTAATATCCGCATTTTTGAAACTCGCAGAGTATTCCGTTGCAAATACAGGCCCAGTACTTGCGCCATTAAGCACTAAAGCAAACAAACTTAGGCTTAATAATTTGCCCAGCTTGTTTTTCATCCCTAAAAATATCATCTTAACTAAAACTCCAAATCTATGCTTTTTATTATGGATTGACTATTTGTTATAATTTTTCTGAAATAGTTCAACCTAATTCTTTTTCGGCTAATTACGGAATACTGAAATACAGTTCGTGTAACTGTCCGTCTCGTTCAACCGTTAAACTCATATCGGTCATCGTGGGAAATTCTTTCATTAACGTAAACGCCTGCTGCGTATCCGTTAAATCAATACCATTTAACTCAATGGCAAGATCACCATTTTTCAATCCGGCCTGATCAAATAAGCTGCGCTCTTTACCCGGTTTGATGCGGTAACCTTTCACCTCCCCGTCCTCACGAACAGGTGAAATACGAATATAATCGGTTAACTTACCAGGATTTTTCAACAGCTCTTTTCGATCTAAATTAACCGTTTTCACCTGATTCTTCTTAACTTTTTTACTGCTAGAAACTCGAGCTTTAGACTCATGGGTGTCCCGCTGCCTATCCACTGTTTCAACACCATCTAGCATCAAAGTTTGAAGCTCACCATTTACATCGAGAATAATACGATCTTCATATATTTCTGAAACACTCGCATTAGTCCCCTCAATCTTTGATTCAATAAAGTAACTGTCCTGTTTACTTTTATAAGAGATAATCGCACTGGAAAATAACGGATCAGTAGCGGCTACAACCCCAACCAAAGTTAAATTCAATTTTGTTTTTGGCACTTCATTTACAGTCGCGGCTTTTTTCACTACTTTTTTAGGTTTTATCTGTTCACCAAAAAGGTGTTGCTGCTGTAATTTTTGGGTATCGATTTTATTATCGTGCTGTAGCGTTTTTACTTTTGGGACAACCCATTTATATTTCGATTCTTGCTCTGGTAACAAAGCCCAAGTAAGTAAAGCAAGCTGGTACGCTAATAACCCACTCACCACAACCAACACTACCCCGGAAATTTTTTGTAAAAAAATTGATAATGGCACAAATACACCCTGCTTAATTTCTAATTCTGAGCATCTAACACACTGTAAAAAATAGTGGCAAGTAATCCGTCATGCTACATCAGCCCCACATTCTCAACAAGCATATAGCTTCAATAATGCGGGATATACCCAAACTAATTATAAATTTGTGGGTATTTTCATAAATGAGTCAGAAAAAAAACAATAGCAATTTGTTATACTGGTAATTCACAATTAGAGAAGAGTAATACCAATTTGACTAAATTCTTTCTCACTCAGCTGGAGTTCAAAGCGTGTTAGACAAGGCTGATGATTGAGAGAATAGTTATTCTATTGTGATATCATCTAACGCAGTATAAAACGCTTTGAAACCAGCCCTTCGGGAGACGCTGTACTATTCCATTTCGTTGTTGCATAAATTTAAAAGGGAATAACCATTCCAAACCGATGCGCCTAGAACTGAAACAGCACAGCGACTCTGAGTGGGAACTTAATTAATCAATTTGGTATACAAAATGACTGATAAAAAAATTCGCTTAGATAAATGGTTATGGGCAGCACGTTTTTACAAAACACGTAGTATTGCACGCGATATGATCCAAGGTGGAAAAGTTCACTATAACGGGCAACGCGGCAAAGCGAGTAAAATTGTCGAAATTGGCGCTCTATTGTCAATTCGCCAAGGCGATGTAATCAAACAAGTTTGTGTTGAAATTTTATCTGACCAGCGCCGTGGCGCGCCGATTGCGGAAACTTTATATAAAGAAACAGAAGAGAGTATAAAAAAACGTGAGCAGTACCAAACCTTGCGTAAACTGAGTTTACAGAATGCACCGCATCCAGATCGTAAACCAAATAAAAAACAGCGGCGAGAACTGATACAAGCGAAATCACAACGTAATACAGCCAATTACGACTAAACAGATACAAATAGAGAGTGAAAAATATGAGTGACCAACTACAACGTTTTATTTTTGATGATTACCAAATCCGCGGCGAAATTGCGCAAGCACATAACAGCTTCAATGAAATAATCAAAAAACATAATTACAGTCCAGAAGTGGAAAATATTGTCGGTGAGCTATTAATCGCGACCTGCTTATTAACGGCAACCTTAAAATTTGAAGGTAAAATTGCCGTACAACTGCAAGGTGACGGGCCATTAAACTTAGCGGTAATTAATGCCAATCAAGATCTGCAATTACGCGGTACAGCACGCGCTGAAGGCGATACAACCGGGTTATCATTTAAACAACTTACTGGTAAAGGTCATCTGATGATTACTGTTACGCCGGATGACGGTGAACGTTACCAGGGCATTGTTGAATTACGAAAAGAGTCGCTAAGTGAATGTTTAGAAGATTACTTTGAACAATCAGAACAATTAGCAACGCGCATTATTTTGCATGCCAGTAATACAGACAAAGCACAAGCTGCCGGTTTGTTACTGCAAACATTACCTGCTGTAGCTGAAAGCCATGAAGAGGAATTTCAGCATGTCAGTGCGTTAGCATCAACCGTCAAGGAAGATGAGTTATACACACTGGCAAACGACGAATTACTGTACCGTTTGTACCATCAGGAAACCGTACGTTTATTTGAAGCAGCAGCCATCTCTTTTAAATGCAGTTGTTCAAAAGAGCGCTGCTTATCTTCACTCGCATCAATTGCACCTGAAGAGATTTTAGATCTGTTAAATGAGAACGGTGCTATCGATATGCATTGTGAATATTGCGCAAGTGATTATCACTTTGAAGTTGATGACTTACAAATACTGTTAAATGATGAGCACAACACACAACACTAATTAAAACGTAATTACTCAGGTCGTTGCCATTTAAGCTTATTTGATAAAAACACCTTAAATTAATAAGGTGCTGAGTCGTTACATTAAAACAACAGGACTGATACAAATATCTGTCCTGTTTTGTTCTAAGCCGCTCGCTTAGAGACCTCAAAACGTTCAACCAGTTTATTCAGCCGTAAAATAGAATTTTTTACCAGCGTAGTCCGGCGGATCAGCTGCTGCGATGATATTTCCATAGATGTCGTTGTACTCTGAGCATCTTTCGCTGTTTCACCATGTTGTTCGCTGTTGCTGGCAATCTGATTCATAGTATTAAACATATTTTCAACTGCCGTTTTTAACTTCAGACTTCTTTCTCCTGAATCCAGCACCAGGCTGTTCTGGTCAACATTTTTAACCCCCTGCTCCATATAACTGACCGCCATTTCTGATTCACTGCTTAATTTATCCATTATATTGCCGATATGGCTGGCAGCCTGCGATGTTCTTGTGGCCAGATTTCTGACTTCATCAGCAACAACTGAGAAACCACGCCCATGCTCACCCGCTCGGGCAGCTTCAATAGCCGCATTTAAAGCAAGCAGGTTGGTTTGCTCGGTAATATCAGTGATCAGACCGACTATCGCACCAATCTCTTTCATCTGACTGTTTACGTCATTAACACTTTTAGCCGATGCCAAGACTATATCTTTGATTTGAGTGGTATTACTGACCGCCTGCGTATACTCCTGCTGTGATTTAGCCACAACATCGAGCATCAGTTCCTGCATGATTTGCGCCGAAATGGTGGCATTTGCTATCTCATCCTGCTGGCTGCCGGATAATACCAGCATCGAGCCGATAGAATTACTGGTCGCCCTGCTGGAGCTATCGACGCTAAGACAGCGACGCAGCATAGATTCACTGACCTGCTTCACTTCATTAGAAGCATGGATCATCTCACCAAGCATATTATCCAGATTATCGATAAAGCTGTTAATCCAGCGCCCCATATCTCCTGATTCATCAGCACTGAACTGTGAAGTATCAAAGCGCTGATTAAGGTTGGCATCCCCTTCCGCTAACATCTGAATAACTTCAATCATATGTTTTAGCCGTCTGGTAACTGGTTTTACAGCAAAAGAACTGAACCAGACAAGCCCCAGTAAAGAAGCACAAGCCAAAAGTAAATTGCTTTGCAAAGGTGATAAAGCAAACCAGCCGGTTGCAATAAAATTGCTTATAAATGGCAGGCTCATCGCAAAACTTAGTTTTTTACCCAGTGTATAGGTAAGCGAACGGTGACGATAAACCTCCTCTAAATCCGCTTCACACATCATTCCCCAGACATCCGGTGAACCATGCAGCTGGAAAGTAACCCCCTTACCGATAACGGGAATATGGCGATAATCAGAATAACCGGGATAAGCAACATAAAGGTTTTCACCGTTACGGATAGTCTCTCTGACGCCGGGATGCAGTTGCTGAGTGGCTGGATCTGTAAAACGGATTTCAAATTCAGTATGCGCCTTTACCTTTACCATCCCCCAGTTGGTATTAACCCCTGATTTAAGATTTTCGCCATGAGAGAAAGTATTGTCCTCAAAACGTGAACGAGAAAGCGCAGTTCCTGCTGAAATCGCAGGATTGAGCTTAGATTCAACCATAAAAATATAGTTATCCCCGGACTCACTATAAACATGACCCGCTTCGCGCTGGATAAGATCGCCCATCACATCATTGGGTACCCGCCCGCAAAGGCAGCCAATGGTTTTATTATCAACGACAAGCGGCTGATAATACATAAGGGTAACAGCATCATGGAAAGAGGAACTTGAGGGGCCGATCGATTCTGTTTGCGGATCGATATACGGGCCATGCAGAAACTGCGCTTGCAGTCCTTTTTTAAGGATATTTGTATCTATCATTCGCTTAGCGCAGGAGTTAGAGCTAGAAGATGAAACGCTGCCATCAGCCATCAATATAAACAGCTCAGAAAAATCATTATTTCTGGCTAATAGACTCTGCAGAGCGCTCTGCCATTCACTCTCTGGTTTGGAAGCGATATACAAGGAAGCATCATGGAGAAAGCTCCACTGTGTATTTACCCAGGATTTTAAAATGCGCACCCGCGTATTAGCAATGCTGGTAAAGGTTTGTTCCAGTACCTTTTTCCGCCCTCGGTTTAACCAGCATGCCTTACCCATTGCCAGCCTACCGGTCGCGCCAAACAGGGGTAACCAATGACGTTCTTCTGCAGTCAGATCCATCCTTAACTCCTTATTAAATTATAAAAATTTAATCTAACTAGAGCAAAATCAATACCAAACTCAATAGAAGTGAATATAGATGTAATCCGATCAGTTAAAAAAAAGCTTCCGGGTAAAACGAAAAACAGTCTACCCCTATGCTGAGCGGGTATTTTAGGTATGCAAATAATTATTTATAAACTTGCTGACTCCAGCATTTGCTATAGACGGCAATCACTGCAAGTGCATTGCTACGCACTTAAATGGAGCAATAATTGGAGAAGCGCCCCATTAATGAGCAGCAGAATAACGCGGCAATTCACAAGCACAGAGAGCGGATAAAAAAAGCTTAAGATCAAAAACATTTAATAAAAAGCACTGATTGATAAAACATTTTATGATTTTATTCCATTATTTGAACTAGATCTCCCACACTTTTTTTTTAATCCCCTACTCTAGATACTGACATTTTATTTAATAATTAAAATGAAATTTCAACCACTTAAGAGGACTGATATATGACACTAGCGAAAATACTATCTACTGATGAGTTAAGCAAATATGGCATTACCGGCGTTTCTGAAGTTATCTACAACCCAAGTTACGAAACATTATTTAATGAAGAGATGTCTCCTGACTTAACAGGTTTTGAAAAAGGGGTTATCACCGAAAACGGGACTGTCGCTGTTGATACCGGCATATTCACCGGCCGTTCACCCAAAGATAAATACATAGTTAAAGACGATACCACACGCGATACCGTCTGGTGGGCCGACCAAGGTAAAAACGATAATAAATCGATCGACCAGCCGACTTGGAATCATTTAAAAGATCTCGTTACTAAAGAGCTTTCCAATAAACGCCTATTCGTAATTGATGCATTTTGCGGCACCAATGAAAATTCTCGCTTAAAAGTACGCTTTATTATGGAAGTAGCCTGGCAGGCACACTTTGTAACGAATATGTTTATCCGTCCCACAGATCAAGAGCTAGTTGATTTTGAACCTGATTTTATAGTAATGAACGGCTCTAAAACTACCAATCCTGACTGGCAGGCACAAGGTTTAAATTCTGAAAATTTTGTGGCATTTAATCTCACTGAAAAAGTGCAAGTGATCGGCGGTACCTGGTACGGCGGCGAAATGAAAAAAGGCCTGTTCTCAGTGATGAACTACCTGTTACCACTTAACGGCATGGCGTCAATGCACTGCTCGGCAAACATGGGTAAAGGTGGTGACACCGCTATTTTCTTCGGTCTGTCCGGCACAGGTAAAACCACCCTTTCAACCGATTCCAAACGTGCTTTAATTGGAGATGATGAACATGGCTGGGATGACGATGGTGTCTTTAACTTTGAAGGAGGCTGTTACGCAAAAACTATTCGTCTAAGCGCTGAAGCTGAGCCTGATATTTTCCGCGCCATTAAGCATGATGCTCTGCTGGAAAATGTGGTGATAGATGCAGATGGTATTGTTGATTACCATGATGCCAGCAAAACCGAAAATGCGCGTGTTTCCTATCCAATCCACCATATTACCAATATTGTTGAACCGATTTCTAGAGGGGGTCATGCGCAAAAAGTGATCTTCTTAACCGCGGATGCATTTGGTGTTTTACCACCTGTATCTAAACTTACTAAAGCACAAACACAATATCACTTCCTGTCCGGCTTTACCGCTAAACTTGCCGGTACTGAGCGCGGTATAACCGAACCGACACCGACTTTCTCGGCATGTTTTGGTGCGGCGTTCTTAACCCTGCATCCAACACAATATGCAGAGCAGTTAGTAAAACGTATGGAAGCATGCGGTGCAGAAGCTTACTTGGTAAATACCGGTTGGAACGGCTCTGGCAAACGTATCTCAATTCAGGATACGCGCGGTATTATTGATGCAATTTTAGATGGATCGATTGAAAAAGCTGAAACCAAGCAGATTCCGTTCTTTAACTTAGAAGTGCCGCTGGCATTACCTGGTGTGCATAGCTCCATTCTGGATCCGCGTGATACTTACGAAAATGGAGCAGAGTGGGATAAAAAAGCGCAAGAGTTAGCGAGCCTGTTTATCAATAACTTTGAACGTTATACCGATAAAGCTGAAGGTCAGGCGTTAGTTGAAGCAGGACCGCAATTAGTTGAAGAGCCAGCTTAACGAAACAGATTAACTAACAAGTCAAAACAGAGCCGCAGAAGTGAACACCTCTGCGGCTTTTTTTGTTTTGCATGATCAGTAAAAGCACGCCAGTAAGCACAAACAAAAGTAAACAGAGTGTTTCTTGATTACGTCAGAGAGCAGTTTAAATAGCGTTAATAATTACAATTGTTGCAGCAGATGCTTAACTAACTGCAAAGAGCCATCTTCGCAGACCTGTTGTTGCGGATAATCTAAAGCATTTAACTTTTCAATCACAGCCGTTAAATATTGCCCCTGCAGCTGCTCGATATGTAGTTCTGTAAAAGGCACCCGCGCTGCTAAAAACTCATTTAGGAAAGGTGTTTCCGGCCAGTCAGGGCGCGCTAAGCTGATTACTCTTACTTTTTTATGTTCAGCAATCGCCGCTATTTCACAATAAGTGCCGTAACCGGGTTTGGTTAAAATCAGATCGCAGCTAGCGAGCAGCTGTAAAAATGGAATATTGAGATCCCTTATCTGGGTCATATCGTTACGCAACCGGTTTTCAGGTTGATCCACCAGCCAGTGCCAGCCGGGAATAACGGGCCAGTTTTTAAGATCTAAAGAGATAGGGAAACCACCTAATGCCACTAACGCCACCTTGCTTGTACCCTCCGGCAGAGATTCCAGCAGTTTCTGCGGCACTCCTTTAGGGCGACTGTTAATACTTGCGATCTTAATTTCATTAACACCAGCAAGCGGCACGGAAGGCAGCGGCTTATAGATGTAATCAACTTTTTTATAAACGGCAAGCATCTGCTTATAAACCGCTTGGGTTTTTGTCTGCTGCGCATCTAAGCAGTAACGTTCATAAATCTGCGCCCAGTTAAACGGTGCAACGGAAGCACTGGGGATATTTAACTGGATCGCTGCATCCAGAGTGATTGGAGATATATTACTAATCACGCAATCCGGTTTAAGCTGCTTTAAAATCTCTATTTCCTGATTGACGACCTGCTGCCAGTTATCAAAGAGCTGCTGATATTTAAGCCTGCTGTTTTGAATATCAACCTCGATTGGTGAATGCATCAACATACCAAAATCATGACCCGATTCTATATGGGTAAATGGTCCGGAAAGACGAGAATCCAGATAACTTTTCGGCAATAAACTGAGTACAGTAATTTTTATTTCAGGGAAATCCTGCATCAGCCGTTCAATAACAGATGTTGAGATCGCACCATGTCCAAATCCATGTGCGCTAATAGAAAAACAAAAATGCATATTTTCAGGCTCTTAAATAAAACAGAGATTAAGTTATAACAAATAGGGATAGGTAAGAGAAGATCCGATAATTTTCATCTTTGATTGCGCTATCGCTGAAAAATGTTTATAACATGGTAAACAATTATTATTCTCAATTGGAGTTGTATTATGAAAGTTGCAATGTTCAGTACGCGCAGTTATGACATCAACCATTTCAATCCACTTATTAACGAGCAAGATATTCAAATAAAATATTTTGATACTCAACTTAATATCCATACCTGCCAGCTTGCACAAGGTTATGATGCGGTTTGTGCGTTTGTAAACGATGATTTATCAGCACCGGTATTAACTGAGCTTGCTGAACTCGGCATTAAAGTTATCGTTATGCGTTGTGCTGGTTTTAACAATGTAGATATCGAAGTCAGCAAACAATTAGATTTAACTGTAATGCGTGTCCCTGCTTATTCTCCAGAAGCCGTTGCAGAGCATGCGATTGCATTAATGATGACCCTTAACCGCCGTATTCATAAAGCTTATCAGCGCACGCGTGATGCTAATTTCTCATTGCAGGGATTAGTCGGCTTTAATATGTTCGGTAAAACCGTGGGTATTATCGGTACTGGTAAAATCGGTATTGCGACAATGCGTATTTTAAAAGGTTTTGGCTGTAAATTATTAGCATTCGACCCTTACCCTTCACAGCAAGCTATCGATCTGGGTGCAGAGTATGTTTCAGCAGAGCAGTTATTTGCACAGAGTGATATTATCAGCCTGCATTGTCCGCTAACCAAAGAGAACCATCATCTGCTTAATAGCGAGTCATTTTCAAAAATGAAAGATGGCGTGATGATTATTAATACCAGTCGCGGTGCACTGCTTAATGCCACTGATGCGATTGTTTCCTTAAAAGCAGGTAAGATCGGCGCATTAGGTTTAGATGTGTATGAAGAGGAAGACTCTCTATTTTTCGGCGATCATTCAGATGAGATTATCGGCGATGATGTATTCCGCCGTTTGTCTGCCTGCCATAATGTAATCTTTACTGGTCATCAGGCATTTTTAACCAAAGAAGCATTAACCAGCATTGCCCAAACCACACTGGATAACCTACAAAGTTTTGCTTGTGGCTGCCCTAATGGCAACGAAGTAAATTAAAACCTACAGCTTGGAAATGCAGGAATCTGCATTTCCAAATAGCATGGCTAAATCCCGCATAATTAACAAATATACCCATGTTACTTCAAGATGCAAAATCAGCAATCCTAGCCGCAAGAAGATATCCCAAAATAGAAGAAGCTGTCTATATTGCAATAATAGACAACATGGTCTACTTTTATCTGAATATATGAACGGTCCGAGGGGCATTAATATGAATGATAAAAAACGTAGCATTGTTGAATCAGCACTTAACCTATTTTATAAAAAGGGCATACATGCGGTTGGCATTAATGAGATTATTACGGTTGCCGGCGTTGCTAAAAAAACGCTATATAACCATTTTAAAAGCAAAGATGAGCTGATTCTAGCAACCCTCAAATATCGAGATCAGTTGTTTATGGATTGGCTAACTCAGCAGCTAAACAAAGCGGAACTGGGTAAAGACGCTCTATTAGCACTCTTTGAAGCACTGGATGACTGGTTTAATGGCCGCGTGCAAGGTCTTGGTGAATTTAAGGGATGTTACTTTATCAATACCAGTGCTGAATATGGTCATTTTAATAGACAGATCTATTCGGCATGTAAGGAGCATAAAGACAAAATTAAAGCGCTGGTGCAGGTTCATGTCGATTCATTTGAAGAAAACGCACAAAAAAATGCATTATTAGTAGATACAATTTGCCTGTTAAAAGAGGGCGCAATCACCACTGCGCTTGTGCAAAGAAACTTAGCAAGTGCGCAAAATGCAAACGCAATTGTGGAAAACATATTACGCTTTAAACGCTGAAAGTGACCTTTGATTGCTAAAGCAAAATAGCGGCTAGCTATTTTTATTACAGTTAACAATAATAGGTTACCATGCGGCACAGGTAGCAATGTTTAAATAAATCACCATGGCTATCTGCATAATTTCCCTGTAATTCTGCATAGCTTAGAACCAAGCAGGTATTTAGCTTTGATCGACAATAAAGATTTTACTAGCCAGCTCGCGCAGGATTTAGGCAGCACTCATTTCATTATCGGCAATAAGCGCTGGCATATTAAAGAGCTGCTCAGCGTACAGAGCATACTGTTGTGCAATGCTCCCTCATTAAAAGATGGTATTTTATGGTGGAGTAAGTCCGTATCTTTATTTGATCGAATGCTTTACGTTGAAAGCAAAAGCTGCAGTGGCTTTTTATCTCTAACGTTTCATACTCACGGCAATCTATCTCTGCCTAGTTTTACTTATTCTATCGCACAAAATTTACTTGCACTGCTTGGCCGCTTTACTGAGTTTCATCATAGCTGGCTTTAATCCTGCTGTTGTAGTCTCTTTTGCATCGCTAAAGCGCGGCGAATCAGCTTATGTTCTGTCTCACAGCCCCGGAATCGTAATTCCATCATCATCGCATCTAACAGCTCCGAAATCTCACTTGATGGCACAGTACTCTGCTCAGTTGAATCACTCATTGCCGCTCCTTTATTCTGCGCTGTTATGCGCTTTTTTCTCGATAATCAGTTTATATTCACCATAAGTTAACGCAGAAATATCAATCGTTACAAACACCTGCTCGGCGATAACGTCTACCTGCGTCAATGTGGAATTTTTATGCCGAACCTTAAACTTTGCAAAGCCATCACCATAAATATTAGCGCTGCTATCACCCTCTATGGAAATAAAAGTGATCTGATAAACCTGTCCCGCAAAACCTAACAGCTTATAGATGGAGGTATGCTCACCACCAACGATTCCCGCAAATACAAAAGGTGAGTCATTATTATGAAAGCTGATATAGCTGGTATCACGGCTGGTCTGCATCTCTTGATGCAGTAACTCAGCGCTCTGTACAGAGCTAAAAAATAGCGCAGAAAACAATAGTGAAAAAAGATAAGATAATTTCATTTTCAACCTGATATCAATTAGTTATTGACTAATTGTATTGTGAAAAAACAACTGCTTTATTTTGCCATAACTTACAAACTTGATTCAGAAACGAGTTAATACGGTACGGGTGATATTTAACTGGCATTTTATTCTCCAGCGCAGGAATCGGTTTTTGATCTTTACGCAGACGGCTAAGGATCAGGTTTAACAAGCCTGTAAGATAAGTTTTAAACGCATCACTTTCATAAAGTTCCGGCCAATGAATAACTTGGTCAGTGCGGTATAACTCAATCATCGGCCCCATTTTGTAAGTGTGCTTCTCAATTTCAGCATCGCCCATGCAGTACTCTTTTACTAATTGCAGAAACAGATCTAAACACTCACCACGGGGTACAATAGTGAAAAACTCTTTTTGCAGCTTTTCATCTTTAATATCATCTTTCGCATTGATAGTGCGGTATAAAATTTCAAACATATGTACGATAGTGCGATCTAAAATACGCTGTTTGGGGAAACGCTGATATTGAATATCCTGCCCGATAATCTCATACAAAGCAGGCAAATCAATATTATTTACCACTTGACGGGAAAGTTTATCCACAACCGCTACCGGAATCCGGTTTTCTAATAACGTATTGTTTACTGATTCTGCAATCAGCGCTTGTAATTTTTGCTGTACTTTAGCCGAGCTGTTATACAGAGGTTTAGGTTGATCACTATCGAACATCTTGTCCCTTTGAAAAATAATCCATTTGCCAGGCGCAATTCTAACTTACTTCATTTCATTAAAGGTTTTTTTCTCGGTTTGTCAGCTTAATTCAGACAAACTTCCCGATAATAAACCCTATAAGCAATTTTTAAAAAAATCTTTGTTCAAAAACAATCATAAATACTGCCTAGAACATTGTTATTTTATGCCGTTAGTCTAGAATCTGCGCAAAAATTCACTAGGAGAGGTTATTATATGTCTGACAAAGTATTTATCAGCGCTCAACAGCTGCTTGAAGACTCGTTCCGTCTTGCGGCTCAAGTATATGAAAGCGGTTTTCGTCCACAATTCATTGTCGGCATCTGGCGCGGGGGCGCACCGATTGGTATCGCTGTGCAAGAGTACTTTGATTACAAAAAAGTAGAAACAGACCATATTGCGGTACGTACCTCTTCTTATTACGGTATTGGTCAACAAAGCAAAACAATTCAAGTACATGGCCTGCATTATATTATCGAAAATGCCAATGCGGATGATGGTCTGTTAATTGTTGATGATGTATTCGATTCAGGTCGCAGTGTTGTTGCATTAAAAGAGAAACTGACAGAGCAGATGCGTTTGAATATGCCGACAGATGTGCGCATTGCCACGCCTTACTACAAGCCGAAAAACAAAGCGGTATCAATCGTACCGGATTACTTTATTCATGAGTCTGAAGAGTGGTTAGTATTCCCGCATGAAGTTTCTGGTTTATCAATTGAAGAGATTACTGAAGGTAAAGAAGACTTTAAAAACATTAAAGATCTTTTCCGCGATTAATCTTTGCTTATAAGCGCATTAAAAAGGAGACTAAATAGTCTCCTTTTTTGTTTCTGCTGTTTACTTCTCAATTATAAACTTCGTGGTTTTCTGTAAAACATCCGGATATAACTCGAAAAACTGCTGCGATAACAGATCATAATGGTCCAGCAAAGTCTGTCCGGTATTTGCCAGCGGTGCCATTTTAGGGCTGCGTGATGCCATACGCTGCAGGCCAAAATTAATATTCTCTATCTTGGCATAACACTCAAGCCACCTGCCCTGCCAGACCAATTGCGACACCGTTGTAAAACGCGGCGGCAGTGCATTTACCTCTAACTTGCTTTCCGCCTCAATCTGCAGCTCAGCTTGCTGGCAAAAATGCGCTAACGAGCTATGATGAAACTCGCTCCAGTGCTTCGCCAGACAGTGATCCCAAAACATATCCAGGGTTATCGGCGCAAAACGGCGTAACTGCGCAGGAAACAGCGGTTTAAGCGATTTAACAATCTGATGCTGGTCGGTATAACTATCCACAAAACGATGTATACGGATCCCCTGCACAATCTCAGCATTAAACTGCCCGTCCGGATTACCTTTCACAAAATCACCCAAAAAGTTACCCACAAAACTGGTATTAGTAAACGAAGCGATATGTAAGTGTGCAAGAAAGTTCATGGCCTGACCCGGTTAGTGTGCTGCAGCTAGGGTAATTTTTATTACAGAAAAAAGAAAGAAAAAGCGTGTAGACGATAAGAAAGCGAAACGCAGTTGCGCAGTCCGAATAGCTCAAAAGATGTGACCGTCCTGCTTTGCTGATCGTTCGAATCAGAAAAACGTCAACAGAAAGAAAGGCTCTAGCCAAATGAGTTTGTGGTTCTAGCGCTTTGAATTAATTGCAAAAATAAAATGAGTGCCCAGCCTTGATTGCTGTTTTAACCAAGCAGATAGGTATCACAGTGCCGGTTATTTTAGTGATTTTGGAATTTAACTTGTAAATTAAATGGTTAGTTACAATTTTAAAAATGGGATAGGTGCTGCCATAACACCTATCTCAACTCACGTTTTCATTCAGTTATCATGCAAGATATTAATATTATGATAAATTAAAAATATTGTGGTGATTATTTTAAGAGAGATAGCTGTCACGGCTTTTAGTGCGTAGTTATACCTATCAAGCTGTTATGCGTTTGAATCCG
The DNA here is from genome assembly GCA_013619145.1 of Psychromonas sp. GTDB lineage: Bacteria > Pseudomonadota > Gammaproteobacteria > Enterobacterales > Psychromonadaceae > Psychromonas. The sequence continues at coordinate 31,329 of JABXKR010000309.1, forward strand.
AATCAAAAAGGAAAACTGAGTGATGTCAAAGGTACATTCGTTTCGTTGGGCTGATAGTCCTATATTTCGACAACACCCGGTATTTGCTTATGAATATGGCGGTCTGATTTATATGTGGCGATATGATCTAGATCGTGAAGCCATGCTAAATCAATGTGCAGGGAGCCCCTGTGACGGTAAGTCCGTTGAAGATCATGCAAATGCTTACATCAATAGAATTCAACCACGGCCTAATGACTTATACCGTAAGACCATAGAAACTATCCCCGGTAAGTTTCACCCCAGAATCTACAGGCCAGGGGCTATCGAAGATAATTTCAAAGATAATGGCTGCCCAGTATCTGACTCTAAAGCAATTGGGCAGAGCTTGGTTTCAACAAGTATTCTTCTCGGCAAGCTTAAAAGCATCTTAGAAACTATCGAACTAGCGAACGAAAATTTAGAAGTATTTGGTCATGAAATACGTAATCTACTATTGCTGTCATGTATGGAGGTTGAGTCCACGCTATCGGCAATTTTGAGAGAGAACAAATACCCTCAGCGGAGATGGACAACAAATGATTACGTTAAACTTCGAGACCCGCTTCACCTCGAAAAATATGAAGTGAAATTCAAACTTTATCCAAGTTTTAACGCCGTGCTGCCGTTCAAGGGCTGGGATGCTGAAAAACCCACACAATCGTTGAGTTGGTACGATGCTTATAATAATACAAAACATGATAGAGAGTTAAACATAAACAAAGCAACACTTCGTCATGCTGTTTTAAGCGTTAGTGCTGTAGCTTCTCTCCTGCACGCACAGTTTGGACCAAATCATGATTTCTGGAAACAAGGCGAGTTATCGAATATTACAGTCGGTATGTGTCACGAGTTCGATGTAGATGAGTTTTACATACCTCATTCAACTGATAAAAACTTGCAATGTAAGTGGGAGAGCCAACCACTTGCCATTTGAATTGCATAACAAGTGGCTACAGCGGATTTGGCAAACCTGTCATTTTTTGTCCGGGTACAAAAATCGCCAGCTTCGCCAAACGCGGTGAGCTTTGCCGTTGTGCATACTTCTGACTAAATTCAAATATGATTATTTATCACAGGAATCAATCGAATATGAAATCTGAAATTATTGCCAAACAGGAGATTCTCGCCTTTCTGGAAAATATCGACACGGATCTCAGTAATTTCATCGAAAACCGTATCCAGAAAGGTGTCATGAGCGACAAGAAATGGAGCTGCTTATCTAAGGAACTGGAGCACAGGAGATGCTGGGAGGTCCTTCCCTGTACGAAAATGAATTGCCCGGCCCGTGACTTGGAGACTTATCAGTGCTGGCTTATGGCGGGAACCCTTTGCGGAGGCAAGGCACAAGGTGCTTTTGCTGAGAAATTCGGTTCTTGCCTTAAGTGCAAAGTTTATAAAGACTACCATGTAACTCCGGTTCGCTCGCTTTTCGAGAACATTAATATTCTGATTTCCCATATGAGCGACGAATCGTACGAATTTCACCGCAAAGCCACAACCGACTCTCTGACAGGGCTATTAAATCGCGCCAGTTTTGATGAAATTACTGAAAAAGAAATTAAGCGGAGCAAGCGACTGAATATCCCTTTGACACTTGTCATGTTCGATTTAGATCATTTTAAGGTGATTAATGACAAATCCGGACATCTTGCTGGCGATTATTATCTGATGGAATTTGCTTCAATCTTGCGCCATGTAAGCCGGGAAACAGACTTTGTATTCCGAACCGGAGGTGATGAGTTCATCGTGATGCTGGTGAATGCTGAAGAAAAGAGCATCTCCGACTACATCAACCGAGTTCAGGAGTCGCTCGTTCGCTGGAATAAGAGCGACAATCGCCCCTATCCCCACCGATTGGCAGCCAGTGCCGGCGGCTCCCGTCTGAACGATTTAAGCTTCGACATTCAGAAATGTGTGGAGAAGGCCGATCAGCGTATGTATCAAAACAAGCAAGACAGGAAGGCCGGACGATAATAATTTTTGGAAAAAGCTGACATCCACAACTTAACCTTACTACCAACTTAACAGGAGTACTAACTATGTATACTACAGGTGAAAAACCCGGAAAAGGGATATACGTGTGTGAAAAATGTGGTCAAAAAGTCATACTTGATGACAACAACGATACTTTGCCTCCATGCCCAAAGTGCGGGCATACCGTGTACCGTAAGCAATAAAGAAAAAACCGGGAGCAAACCTTTCCTTTTTAAAGCAAGAGCCGTGATTTGCTCCATTTATGCTATCTCTATTTCACACAGGATTTAACAATGCCTATTAAGCCGATATCAGAAAATTCATGGCCTGAAATATCCAAGATAGAAGAGGAGGCATATACTGAAATCCCACCTGAATCTGCGCCTGTTCTTAAAAGTAAATGGCTTGCTTCGCCCGCAACCTGCTCAGTTTATACAGATAACAAAAATGAAATATTAGGCTATCTCCTGTCCCATCCGTGGGAAAATGAAACACCGCCAAAGCTTTACCAAAAAACCGCTATCAACAATAAAAGCTGTAATCTGTTTTTACATGATCTTGCTGTGTCACGCAGTGCCAGAGGAAAAGGGATCGCTCACTATCTGGTAGAACATCTAATAAAAGAAGCAAAGAGATTAAACTTCAAAAAAATAGTCTTAGTCGCCGTGCAGGGCTCGGGAGATTTCTGGGCTAAATATGGTTTTAAAGAGATACAGGGCAGAGAAATTTGTCATAGCTATGGAGATAGCGCAAAGTTAATGAAAATTGAACTGCAGAGATAACAGAGCCCTTCCTGTGCGCAAAACAAACAGCAAATATCCAACCTAGCTCAATAAAAGTAACCACTGTTCAATTTACAGATTGTGCTTTTGATGGGGTTATATAGAGTAGGGAAAATCTTTTTTATATTTTCGAAAAGATAAAAGAGAATAGACTTATTTTGCTGTTTTAAGCGTTATAAATAGATAATGAAATTTTAGGAATGATTCATGAAAAAGAAAGATAATATGCCAATGTGGGCACACTGGGCTCTGTTGGGAATAAATTCACGAAAAGTGGCGATGATATTTTTTGTTGCTTCATTGGTTTTGTCATTGATTGCTATCGCCGTGGGCATAATAATCGAAGATTATTCCCTCGCTACACTTTTATTCGTGCCTTTATGGTACTGGATATCCATTAAATGGGTCGATGCCTATTCATCATGGCCAGTAGCTGAAAGTTGATAACAACAGCCGGAACAAGTCTTGTTTTTTGCCTTTTAAAGCAAAATCAAGACTTGCCCTTTTATTGCTTTATAAACATTAACAGATAAAGCAACAGGATGCTTTTGTGATCAAACTAGAAGAGAAATTTGTCCGTTTTATTGAAGCGGAAATGCAGTCCGATCCTGCTCATGATTTAAATCATATTTTAAGGGTTACTAAAACCGCTAAATCATTATGCCTCGCTGAAAATGCGCTTCCCGAAATTGTTATCCCTGCAGCCTGGCTCCATGACTGTTACTGCGTCGCTAAAAACCATCCCGATAGAGATGCCAGCTCAAAAATGGCAGCAGATAAAGCAATCCGTTTTTTAGCTGCAATTAACTATCCCAGTAAATATTTTGATGCCATTCATCATGCGATTGTTGCGCACAGCTTTAGTGCCAATATTACGCCCAAGACAATAGAAGCTAAAATCGTTCAGGATGCGGACAGATTAGACGCGCTTGGAGCAATAGGCATTGCGCGCTGTATTCAGGTCAGCAGCAGTTTAAATCGTGAACTTTACTCGGCATCAGATGCTTTTTGTTCATCACGCGTTCCGGATGATCAAACTTATACTGTTGATCATTTTTACAAAAAATTACTGTTAATTGGTGATTCTATGAATACGGAGTCGGCAACAGCAGAGGCCCAAAAAAGGACAGATTTTATGCGCTCTTTTCTCAAGCAATTAGGCCATGAAATTTAACAGAGCGCCCAGCCTGTATTATTAAATCTTAATTTTAGAAAATTCAAAGAGCTGTTCAGCTAGCGCATAAACTTCGATATGATCTTTTTTAAACTCGCAGATGGTCAAATGCGGACTGGGTCTTCTTGCACTTGGCAGATGGCCGCAACCAGTATCAATAAATAACTGTCTGCCTTTTAGTAACGGTTTGCTTAAAGGTGTGTGCCCGGAAACAATAAAATCAATACCTGCAATCGGGTGTTGATTGCCATTGCTTACACAGTCTCTACTCCAAAGTAACTCATAAAGAATATCGCTGTTGATATCAGATTCATTGATCGGCCACTGATTAAGTGGATATTGAGCATGAACAACACCAATTTTCCCAGCTAAAGTATCAACCGTTAAAGTAAGGGAATACTCTTTCTCAACAATTTTTTTAGCCAGCTGCTTTTCCTGAAGATGTAAATCTTCCCACCAGGAACCGCCATTTTGATACCAGGAAATTTTTTTATAGATATTGCCGTTTTCAGACTCCCTTAAAAACTGCTCATGATTACCAATAACAGGAATAAGCCAATTTTCTTTTGCCAGAAGAAGACAATTAAAAGAGCCTTCACCCCGGTCAATAAGGTCCCCAACAGAGAATAATCGATCGGCATTAAAATCAAAGTTGATCTGCTTCAGAGCCTGCATCAGCAGTGCATACTTTCCGTGTATATCACCGATAAAAAAATCGCGCCCATTGCTGTTTTGCGCATAATAACGATGAGCAGATAATGTAATCAAAATTGGCCTCTCATAATTTACCCTTTCATTTTTCAGCCATCACTGATGACTTTAGCAATACTCTTTACTTATAGACAGCAAACCAGCACGTTTGCCTTAAACCGTTATCCACGCCGCTATTTTTCGTAACTACTCAGCACCTCAATAATTTAAGGTGTTTTTATCAAATAAGACAGTAAATGCTCAGGGCTAAGCCATTTATGCTGAGCTCAAGGCGAAAAAGCGCAGTTTAGTCGTTTAAATGAGCATTTTCCAACGCGGACAAATATGTATGGAACATATTTGAATGGCTTTAGCCAGTTGCGTAGCAATGAAGTACACGGATGTACTTCATAAATAAGCTTAAATGGCATTAAATGGCAACGACCTGAGTAGTTATCATGATTTTATTCAACTGTTACGCCCTTTTTACGCCATTAACGTCTATAAGAATAATAGGTTATTAAAAAAATTATCCTTGCAGGGAAATTTAGGATGGCAGAAAACAGTTCATTTAATACGGACACCATAAGTAAAGAGCGAAGCCAATGGAAGACGCTTAAAACATTGGGCGGTTATATTTGGCCTAAAAATAGAGCCGATCTGAAAACACGAGTTCTGCTGGCGCTGGCAAGTTTAGCACTGGCTAAAGTGGTTAATGTCTATGTTCCATTTTTATATAAAATGGCCGTGGATGCGTTAACGTTATCTCCTGAATCATTAGATAATGCGCTTGTGGTCTTGCCTCTGGGAATTATTGTCGCCTATGGATTTGCGCGAATTCTTCATCAGTTTTTTGGAGAAGTTCGCGACTTTATTTTTGTTAAAGTTTCTCAACATGCCCAGCATATGATTGCGTTAAATACCTTTAAACATCTTCACGCATTATCTTTAAGCTTTCATTTAGACAGGCAAACTGGCGGACTCTCACGGGTGATAGAGCGCGGAACGCATGGGCTGCAGTTTCTGCTCACCTTTATACTTTTTAATATTATTCCTACCCTGCTTGAAATTGTGATGGTTACCGTAGTGCTTTTTTATACCTTTGATATTCGCTTTGCCGCCGTCACCTTTATTACCATTGTCGGCTATATTGCCTATACGCTGTGGATCACAGAGTGGAGAATGAAATACAGACGGCAAATGAATGACACAGATTCAGATGCGAACAGCAAAGCCATTGACAGCCTTTTAAATTATGAAACGGTTAAATATTTCGGCAATGAAACGCATGAATATAAACGCTTTGATCAGGCCTTAGCAAGTTATGAAATTGCAGCGATAAAAAGCCAGAACAGTCTGTCGGTGCTGAATGTAGGGCAAGGGCTGATCATCGGCTTGGGCTTGATTATTATTATGGCAATGGCCGGCAATGGCGTGGTAACAGGAGAGCTTACTATCGGTGATTTTGTTCTGGTTAATACCTTTATGATTCAACTTTATCTGCCGCTCAATTTTTTGGGATTTGTCTATAGGGAAATTAAGCGCAGTCTGATTGATATGGATAAGATGTTTGAGTTGTTAGAGATCAATGCTGAAATTCAAGATCTGCCTGACGCAAAGTGCTTATCGGTGCAGCATGGACAGGTTGAATTTGAAAATGTCAGTTTTTCATACAATATACAGCGCAGTATTTTACAGCATATCAGCTTTAAAATAGAGCCGGGAAAAACAACAGCCATTGTCGGGCCGAGCGGTTCAGGGAAATCGACCATTTCTAAACTGCTGTTTCGTTTTTATGATGTAAGCGCCGGAAAAATCAAAATAGACGGACAAAATATCCGCCAAGTAAGCCAGCAATCATTACGCGCCGCAATCGGTGTCGTTCCTCAGGATACGGTTCTGTTTAATGACAGTATTATTTACAACATCCAATATGGCCGTCCGGACGCTGCAGCAGAAGAGATCCACCAGGCGGCAAAACTCGCCAAGATCCATGATTTTATCCTGAAACTACCCTGCGGTTATAAGACAACGGTAGGAGAGCGCGGGCTAAAACTATCCGGTGGTGAAAAACAAAGAGTCGCCATTGCCAGAACCATTCTTAAAGATCCTGAAATTCTGCTTTTTGATGAAGCAACTTCAGCTTTGGATTCCCATACGGAAAAAGAGATTCAAAGCTCATTAACAGCAATCTCCGAAAATAAAACCACGCTTATTATTGCCCACCGTTTATCTACAATTGTTGATGCCGATGAAATTCTGGTGCTCAAAGAGGGCAGAATTATTGAAAGAGGAACCCATAATCAACTTATTAAGCAAAACAGTGAATATGCATCGATGTGGGCGCTGCAGCAGAAAAACCAAGATACGCCCTGAATCAACCAGGGCTGCTCCTCTCTCTTGATAGGTAAAATATTGGAATAGCGCGCGATACTTGCCGTTATCAGTAAAAACAGCAGCTTAAAAAATGATTGCAATCGTTGCAGCAAGAAAGCTTAATAGAGCTTTTAAAACACTTGTTTAATCCATTGGATTAGAAAAAACAGCAGAGCAGCATGCTGGCACGCGAGGCGATTACATGAGTCATAACTTAAAAGTGGTCACAGTGACCTTAAATCCGGCCTTAGATCTGACCGGCTCACTGAACGAATTAGTAAAAGGCACGGTCAATTTACTCGACTCAGGCAGTCTGCACCCTGCCGGTAAAGGTATTAATGTTGCCAAGGTACTTTCTGAACTTGGCGCACAAGTGACAGTCACAGGTTTGCTTGGCATTGATAATCAACAAGCTTTTGTGCAGTTATTTGATTCATTAAATGTTAGCGACCGATTTGTTCGTGTCGAAGGTGCAACACGAATCAATGTCAAAATAGTCGAAAAATCAGGACAGGTCAGCGATCTTAACTTCCCCGGTGTCACTGTTACTGAGCAACAATTGCAGCAATTTGAAATGACCTTAGCAGAACTTGCACAGTCGCATGAAATTTTCGTGATTGCCGGTAGTCTGCCGCAGGGGCTGGATCCGGCACGTTGTGCCAAGTGGATAGAAAAACTGCAAAAAGCCGGTAAAAAAGTATTTTTTGACAGCAGTAATGGGGCCTTAATTGCCGGTGTTGCAGCAAATCCTTACCTGATTAAACCTAATGATCAAGAACTCAGTGTATTAACTGATCAAAAGCTTACTAACAGTAACGAAATCAAAAAGGCTGCACAGAAATTACAGCAGCAAGGTTGTGAAAATGTGGTGATATCGCTGGGTGAAGAAGGCGCTCTTTGGTTTGATCAAGCGGGCTGGATACAATCGCAACCACCAAAAATGAGCGTAGTGAGTACCGTTGGCGCTGGTGACAGCTTAGTGGCAGGGCTGTGCTGGGGTGAGCTAAAGCAATGGCATAAAAGCCAAACATTAGCTTTTGCGACCGCATTATCCGCGCTGGCAGTCAGCCAAATTGGCGTCGGTGTTGCAGAGATAGAGCAGGTGTTAACAGTGCAGAAACAGGTGCAAATCAACGCGCAGGATAACGACAGCTAATCGGCAGCGCATAATTAAAAATCGCCCAAAAGCACGAACAGCTCAAGCAGCGCAACGGCAAAAAACAACAATGCCAGTGACTGCCAGAATCGAACGGGATTGCGTTCAATTAATGAAAACTGCTCTCTCTCTTTAAGCAGAGTTTTATTCGGGGTAAAAAGATCCGTTATAAATTCACTCATTGCGCCATAACGTTTTTGCGCAACAGGATCGCTCGCTTTTCTTAATGCCGCATCAAGCCAGTCAGGAATATCTGCGCGAAACTGTTTTATTGGACGATATTTCCACTGGTTAAGCCTTGCCCGGCTCAATGAACTGTTATTTGATTGATAAGGTAGCTCACCGCAAAGCAGCTCGTAGCTTATCAGCGCAATAGAAAACAGATCCGATAAAAAGCTCGTTTGCCCGCCATTTAAATACTCTGGTGCAATATAATCCACAGCACCTAAAGGTTCCTCGGCGCTTGGTGCGGGTGATATTTCATCTAATCCGTCAATTTTTACCGTGCCAAAATCAATAATGGTGATCTCTTTATTTTCTGAAAGCATAATATTTTCCGGTTTCAGATCGCGGTGCACCATGCCTGAGCGCTGCAGGACACGCACCGCACTGACTATATTTTTAATAATCTCCCGGGCATCTTCTAATGATGGTTTGGGATTATCATAGATCCACTGGCGCAGCGTGATCCCTTCAATATACTCGCAAATATGATACAAAAAAGGTGAGCTTTCTGACTTGGGGAAAATAGTCATAATATTCGGATGTTTTAATTTCTGACCTACCCATTGCTCTTTTGCAAAGCCATCAAGGTAAACAAGATCATTTACAAAGTTCAGAGAAGGTATTTTTAATATACGCTGTTTCTGACTGCTTTTTTCTCTGGCCAGATAAACATGGCTGCGCGTGCCCTGATGCACCACTCGCTCTATTTTAAAATTATCAATTTCATTATCTGTCCGCATCGCTGGCGGAATAATTAAACTGGTTAGCCTTTTAAACAGTTCATTAATATCTGAGATCGGCAGGTTTTGAACCTTAAGCAATAAACAGCTTAAATTATCACTGCTGCCTTTATTAAGCGCATCTTTACTGATGGTTTCTGCCAATTGCTCAAACTCAGTTGCTGTTGAGTTCTCTTGTTTAATGCTGTCAAGGTGAGCTGTTAATACCTGCCTGGACAGGTAATCATGAATACCGTCGCTGGAGAGCAGGAAAATATCCCCCACTCGCACTGCCGTGCTTTGAAAATCTATCTCCAAATGAGAGTCCATTCCCAACGCGCGGGTCAGAAAACTGTTTTTGCCATATGCACAGCGCGCATGATCTTTGGTAAGCTGTTTCAGGCAGCCATCGCGATAACGATAAATACGTGTATCGCCAACATGAAAAATATGCGCAGTGGTTGATTTAAAAACCATGGCGCTAAAGGTGGTAATTAAGCCGTTATGGCGCAGCTCATCTTTACTGCTATGCTGATAAAGCCAGGAGTTGAGCGAGTTTAAAACTTTACTCGCAGAGAGTTTGACACTCCAACTTTCACAAGTGCCGTAATAGTCATGGATAAACTGGGTGACACTGGTATGACTGGCTTGTTGACCATTACTGCTGCAACTTACTCCGTCAGCTATACTGGCGACAATCCCTTTATACTTTTTTTCTGAATGTGATGTCGGCACTTTTACTGCAAAAGCGTCCTGGTTTGCCTCCCGCCTGCCAGCATCAGAATATCCCCCGATGCACAGTTCAAGCTGAGAATTTTGTTTGTTATTAACACTCATCACATTCAGATCTTTCATATCAACTCTTAGTGGCTACCCACATCAATCATTGTCACGCTGCCGTCCTGATTGAGTTCAGCTATCTGCCCTTGAGGTTCAACCATAAAGACTAGTGTAACCAGGCCGACAAATGCCGTGACTGCGATCACATAGAAAAAGGTTTGATAATCAACAAAGGATAAAACAGTTAAATAAACAACCGCACCGACATTTCCGTATGCACCGGTCATACCCGCTATCTGCCCTGTCATGCGGCGTTTAATTAAAGGCACGGTAGCAAATACGGCACCTTCACCCGCCTGCACAAAGAAAGAACATAACATAGCCGCAGCAACAGCAACCCACAGTGTCCACTCGCCCGTTATTTGCGCCATCAGCAGGTAACCAAGCGCAAGACCGGCAGTAAGGATAATAAGCGTAGATTTACGGCCAAACTTATCTGAAATCCAGCCGCCACCGGGACGGGAAACTAAGTTCATAAATGCGTAGGCAGATGCAACCATACCGGCAACCACAGGTGTTAGTTCAAAGGTATCCAAGAAAAATAACGGCAACATGGAAACAACCGCTAATTCCGAACCAAAGGTGGCAAAATAGAGGATATTTAAGACCGCAACTTGCTTGAATTTATATTGATGTATTTCAGGTACAGGTGTGCTAAAAATTGATTTATTTACTTTCCAAACCTGTGACCACTCATATAAATACAGCGTAAATAGGCCGCCATAAATGGAATAAGTGATATTGGCTGAAATCATATCGATATTTGCCGGTGATAATTTCCATGCAAGCAGAGCAAGTGCGGCATACATTGGCACTTTCATTACTAACAGCAGAAAGAAATCGCCTTTAGAGGTTACTTCCATTGCCGTTAAATTTTCCGGTTTAAAATAGGTGGAACCTTTTGGTGTATCGCGAATATTTGCATAAAAGATAAATGCGAATATCAGGCTGATTAATCCTGTCACAGCCATCGCATAACGCCAGCCATCTTCACCACCAAACATCAATGCAACAGTAGGCAGGGTAAAGGCTACAGCTGCACTGCCGAAATTCCCCCAACCGCCATAGATGCCTTCAGCCGTACCTAACTCATTATGCGGAAACCATTCTGAAACCAGACGGATACCGATAACAAAGCCAGCACCAATAAAGCCCAGAGCAAAACGTGCAATAGCAGCTTGTATAAAGGTCTCTGACATGGCAAAGGCAAAACAGGGAATGGCACAGATAGCCAGTAGCGCGGAGTAAACAACTCTTGGTCCGTATTTATCTGTTAACGAACCAATAATAACCCGTGCTGGTATGGTGATCGCCACATTAAGTATTAGCAGTGTTTTAATTTCTTCAGTGGTTAAGCCTAAGCTCTCTTTTACTGCATGCAGTAATGGGGCAAAGTTAAACCATACGGCAAAAGTGATAAAAAATGCCATCCAGCTTAAATGCAGCGTTTTCATCTTGCCCTGAAAAGATAAAATATTAAATGAACTTTTACTCATATTGAGATCCTTTAAAAATATAAAAACAGCCCTCACAAAAAGGGCTCTTTATTTGTTTTAAACTGGTGATTAACAGGCTTCTTTAAGTTGAATCAGCTCATCATCCACCCGAACTGCATAGGTTTTCAATGAATGCTCCGGCGACTCTAAACACTCGCCGGTGATTAAATCAAAGTGCTGTTTATACAGAGGTGAAGATACATAAGTTTTCCCCTGTATTGACCCCATAATGCCGCGCGAAATAACGTTTGCCTGACCAATCGGATCAAAATTTGCAACGGCATATAAGCTCTTATTACGTTGACAGAAAAAGATAGCCACTTGCTCCTTATTAAACTGCACGCAAGTTCCCGCATTTGGGGTGAGATCTTGTTGTTCACAGATAGTTATCCATTCTTGGCTTAATTCAGCTTTCATTTTATTCTCCCTCTATTCTGTTAATTCAATAATTTTAATGGGCTGCGCTGACGCTTTGCTGCTTGGAAAACGCTGCTCTCGCTGAGTTGTAAATGACAGGCTGTTATCAAGCTCTTCACTGTTTGCAAAATGTTTAAAACGTTTCATTTTTTCAGGGCTTTCAATGGTGGTTTTCCACTCACACTGATAATTTTTAATATTTTCCGCCATTTCTGATTCAAGCTCTTCTGCGATATTCAGCTTGTCTTCAATAATCACCTCTCTTAAATAATCCAAACCACCTTCAAGGTTTTCCAGCCATACAGAGGTGCGTTGCAGACGGTCGGCAGTGCGGATATAAAACATCAGGAAACGATCCGTGTATTTTTGTAACATCTCATCAGTGAGATCTGTAGCAAACAGATCACCATGGCGAGGGCGCATACCGCCGTTACCACAGACATACATATTCCAGCCTTTATCTGTGGCAATCAGACCCACATCTTTAGTTTGCGCTTCAGCACATTCACGGGTACAGCCGGAGACACCAAATTTGATTTTATGAGGAGAGCGCAGACCTTTGTAACGGTTTTCTATTTCAATAGCGAAACCGACACTGTCTTTCACACCATAACGACACCAGGTGCTGCCGACACAAGATTTCACGGTACGCAGAGACTTACCGTAAGCGTGGCCTGTTTCAAAACCCGCATCGATCAGTTTTTTCCAGATAATAGGCAGTTCATGCAGTTGTGCACCAAATAGATCAACACGCTGGCCACCGGTTAATTTAGTATAAAGATCAAACTCTTTGGCAACGGAGCCTAATACGATAAGTTTATCCGGGGTGATCTCGCCACCAGCAACACGCGGCACAACCGAGTAAGTACCATCTTTCTGCATATTGCCCAGATAGATATCATTGGTATCCTGCAGCTCGATATGCGCATCTTCAAGCACGTAATCATTCCAGTAAGAGGCTAAAATTGAACCGACTGCAGGTTTACAAATTTCACAGCCTAAACCTTCACCGCACCTATTAAGCATCTCATCAAAGGTTTTGATCTTTTTAACACGGATAATGTCTACTAACTCATGGCGCGAATAGGCAAAATGCTCACAAATATCATTTTTAACTTCAAAACCTAAGTTTGCTAATTCACTATCAAGAACTTGTTTTGCAAGTGATGAACAGCCGCCACAACCTGTTGATACGTTTGTTGAACCTTTAAGTTCAGACATGCTTGTGCAGCCCGCGGCAACGGCTTCTTTAATATCGCCTTTACTAACATCAAAACAGGAACAGATAGATGCGCTGTCCGGCAGGGCTTCAACCCCCAAACCGCTTGCTTGCTCATCCCCTGCAGTTGGTAAAATAAGCGCAGAGGGATTTTCAGGCAGATCCATATCATTAAGCATTAACTGCAGTAATGAACCGTAGGCTTCAACATCACCAACCAATACCGCGCCAACCACTTTTTTACCGTCAGCTGATACGATTAAACGTTTATAAACCTGCTCAATTTCATCATGGTATGTATAAGACTGTGCACCCGCTGTTCTTCCATGTACTTCACCGATACTGGCTACATCAACCCCAAGCAGTTTCAGCTTGGTACTCATATCCGCGCCGGTAAAAACGTGTTTAGCTTCTCCCTTAATATGAGAGGCTGCCACTTTGGCCATTTGATAACCCGGTGCGACTAAACCAAAGATAAAGTTTTCCCATAACGCACATTCACCGATCGCATAAACATCTGCAACGCTGGTCTGGCAGTGGTTATTAATCACAATGCCGCCACGCTCACCAATGGTAAGTCCTGATGAACGTGCTAGCTCATCTTGCGGACGAATACCTGCAGAAAAAATGATAGTGTCTGTTTCTAAAAAGCTACCATCGGCAAAATTCATACGGTAACGACAGAACTCACCCGCAACAATTTCACTGGTCGCTTTCTCGGTATGTACTTTTACACCCAGATCTTCAATCTTGCGACGTAATAAAGCACCACCGCCATCATCTAACTGCACCGCCATTAAACGAGGCGCAAACTCAACAATATGCGTTTCTAAGCCTAAATTAACTAACGCATTACCCGCTTCAAGACCGAGCAGTCCGCCACCGATAACAACGCCAACCTTGCTGGTTTTTCCTGATTCTGTGATACCTTCAAGATCATCAATCGTACGGTATACATGGCAATGCTCCTGATCGTTGCCAGGAATAGGCGGCACAAAAGGAAATGAACCTGTAGCAAGTACCAGTTTATCGTAATCTTCAATACGCCCGCTTTGCGTAACAACCTGTTTATTAGCAAAATCTAAGTCAACCACTTTATCGTTAAGTACAAATTTAATGCCATTTTCCTGGTAGTAAGTTGCATCCGTCAGTGCCAGATCATCTGCACTTTTACCGGAAAAGAAATAACTTAATTGCACACGATCATAAGCAAGACGGGACTCTTCTGAAAAAGTGATCACCTCATAATCAACGCTGTCATCACTGATAATGGTATCAATAAATTTGTGGCCTACCATGCCGTTGCCAACTACAATAATTCGTTGTTTGCTCATAATAGTTATTTCCTTTGTTTTAAAATTTGTTCAGTTTTAAGCTGATAATTGATTAATAACACTGTCTATACAGTTCTGTTGCTGAACCCACTGCAGCTGCTCGGCAAGCGCTACCACTTTTCCGACCATGATTAACGACGGGGATTTGATTTGATGTTTTGCTACCAGGGAAGCGAGTTGGTTGATATCTCCTGTTATCACGCGTTGTTGTGGGCAACAGCCATTTTCAATAACGGCTACCGGAGTAGTTTTAGCAAGGCCAGCTTGTATTAGCTGTGTTTCAATCATCAGTACTTTGCTTAATCCCATATAAAATACCAGGGTATGATCCAGCTTTGCTAAGGCTTGCCATTGAATATCCAGCTCTTTTTCTGCATGGGCGGTAACAAAAGTACAACCTTGTGCAAGGCCCCGATGGGTAAGCGGAATACCGGCATAACTGCTGCAACCAGCAGCGGCGGTAATCCCCGGCACAATCTGCACTTCAATGCCCTGCTTCTTCAGCAACAGCATCTCTTCACCACCACGGCCAAATACAAAGGCATCTCCCCCCTTTAGTCGGCAGACAGTTAAACCTTGTCGCGATTTTTCTATTAAAAGCTGGTTAATATCAGATTGGCTATAACTGTGATCGCCTTTGATTTTACCGACATACAAGGTTTCAGCATCTCTTGGAAAAAGCTGGCGAATCTCCTGACTGACTAAGTTGTCATAAATAATAACGTCCGACTGCTCTATCACTCGAAGCGCTTTAAGGGTAAGAAGATCAGGATCTCCGGGACCGGCTCCCACCAATGAAACCATTCCCAACTGACAATGATTTTTGCTGTTGATAGAAATTGTTTTTTTGGGACGGATATCGCTTGATGTGAAAGTCACAACAGCACTTTTACTCTTTTCAAAAACCATAAGCTAACCCTTGATAAGATTGTTACAGCCCCGTTTAAATATTGTTAACAAAGCCTTTAGCAACGTTATTGCAAAGGCAGTGCCAATAGCATATATTTATCTACAACAAAAACAATAAATAGTTAATATTCAATAAGTTATACCGAACAACATCTGAACAGACAAAAAATAAACGAGTGCTTCAGAGCCTTATTTGTTTAATAAATGTGATCTTTTAGTGCGTATTGCACCAAAATAAAGCGCAATAACTCACTTTGTTCTCCTTTATGATTTAACAGAACCATTGCAGGCATTTTCCTTAGCACTTAAAACATTACTTACCAGTTGATTTAAAAGGAAAAAACAAAAGCAACAAGATTAATATTTACAATTAACCGAACTTGGTGCGCTCTTTGCTCTATATAAAAGAAGAGAGAAAAATTACAGCTATAGAGAGGGCACATGACAATAGAAAAAAGCTTATGGACAAAAACAACCTGTGCATATTGTGGTGTGGGTTGCGGTGTTGAAGCCAAGGTAAACAGTAAAGGCTTGCTTGATATTCGCGGTGATAAACAGCACCCCTCAAATTATGGACGCTTGTGCTCGAAAGGTTTAGCGCTCGGTGAAACAGTAAGCCACGAGGGCCGGTTATTACACCCGAGTATTGATGGTGTTAATACAGATTGGAACAATGCATTAAGCCATGTCGCCACGCAGTTTTCAAAAATTATAGCCGAACATGGGCCTGATTCGGTTGCATTTTATGCTTCCGGACAACTGCTCACTGAAGATTATTATGTCGCCAATAAACTGATGAAAGGTTTTATCGGTAGCGGCAATATCGATACCAATTCTAGGCTGTGTATGTCATCAACCGTCGCAGGACATAAACGCGCCTTTGGCAGTGATACCGTACCAGTCTGTTATCAAGATATTGAAAAAACGGATATGGTGGTAATTACCGGATCTAATCTAGCCTGGTGTCACCCGGTGTTATTTCAACGTTTAAAAGCGGCAAAAGAGCAGCGTCCGGAGCTGTTTATTGTAGTTATCGACCCGCGTAAAACTGATACCTGTGCTATTGCAGATCTGCATCTGCCGATCCAGCCCGGCTCTGATGTGGCGCTATTTAATGGCTTATTAGCTTATCTTGCCGAGCATAAAAAAATAGATAACGATTATATAAACAGATATAGCCAGGGTTTTGCAGCGGCGCTGGCAAGTGCAATTAAAGAGTGCGCCGACCGGAATGAGCTGCTTAATAGACTGGCAGTTAATGAGCAGGATCTTAACTCCTTCTACCATAAATTTTCCAATACAGAAAAAGTAGTGACCATTTACTCTCAAGGGGTCAACCAATCTTCGCAAGGCACGGATAAAGTTAACAGTATTTTAAACTGCCATCTTGCGACCGGTCGTATAGGTAAAGAGGGAACGGGACCATTTTCAGTTACAGGTCAACCTAATGCGATGGGAGGCCGGGAGGTCGGTGGCCTTGCCAATACGCTGGCGGCGCATATGGAGTTTGGCAATCAAGGCGATCATAATTTAATCAGTGATTTTTGGAAGACAGATAATTTGGCCAGCTCACCCGGCCTGAAAGCAATCGATCTGTTTGATGCTATCCACGATGGAAAAATTAAAGCAGTATGGATAATGGCTACCAACCCTGTGGTGAGTTTGCCAAACAGCAGAAAAACAGTAGAAGCATTAAAAAAATGTCCATTAGTGGTGGTTTCTGACTGCATCAAAGATACAGCGACAACGCGACTTGCCAATGTGTTATTGCCCGCGCAAGGATGGAGTGAAAAATCAGGTACAGTGACCAATTCAGAACGGCGCATCTCACGACAACGTCGACTTTTAGCCAGCCCAGGAGAAGCAAAAGCTGATTGGTGGATTATCAGTGAAGTAGGCAAACGGATGGGGTTTGCCAGTGCCTTTAATTATCTTCATGAAGGTGAGGTGTTTGTTGAATATGCAAAAATGACCACGCTGGGTAATAAAAACGGGTTAACTCGCGATCTTAATTTAATCGGTTTAACGCTATTAGATGCGCAAGGATACAGCCAACTGACACCGCAACAATGGCCGGTAAAAATGGTGCAGAATTCCACTGTTCAGCAGAGAATGTTTACCGATAATCTTTTTTTTACTGCCAATAAAAAAGCGCAGTTTATTGCGGTTACGCATAAGAAACCGCTGAATTCCTGCGATCAGAGCTATCCATTGCAGCTTAACAGCGGACGCATTCGCGATCACTGGCATACTATGACCCGAACAGGACTTTCCAGCCGCCTGGGCGCTCATATAACGGAGCCCTTTGTTTCGATCCACCCTAAAGACGCCCAGAAAACACAGTTAATTAACGGTGATCTGGTTGAAGTTAGCAGTGCAAGCGGCTCTGTATTAGTACGCGCATCGGTCTGCAAGTCGGTTAGTCAGGGACAACTGTTTATCCCTATTCACTGGAATCAAACAACCGCAAGTAAAGCCAATGTCTGCGCTTTAATTAAAGCCAATACCGATCTTAATTCCGGGCAGCCTGAATTTAAATCTACACCAGTAAAAGTAACGAAATGGAGTTATAACAGCGAAGCACTATTTTTATGCAGGCAGCCTGTTGAGCTTGCTGAATTTGCTTACTGGGTGAAACAAAAAGTTGCCGACGGTTACCTGTATCACATCGCAGATATTATGTCTCCGCCGGAGTTAAGGGGTAAATTAGCAAACTTAATCGCAAACCATAACGGTAAAAACCTCAATTATTCCACCAGCAGTAACAGCGAGAAACCACTGTATCGCTATGCCAATATCCAGGAACAAAAAGTAGTCTGTGCATATATCCTTGCTGATAATCTGCAAAATCAAGCATTGGATTGGATGCAGAGTTTATTAAGTGTCACGCTCGATCTGACCATTGAACGTTCGATTATATCGGGATTGATAGAGGGGCAATTAGCACAAGGGAAAATATTATGTGCCTGTAAGCAAGTGGGTGATAATATTATCAAAGAGGCGATACAAGAGCAGAAATTAGAGTCTGTTGAAGCCATTGGAAAATGCACTGGCGCAGGAACAGGTTGCGGAAGTTGCCTGCCTGATATTGAAGATCTGCTAAGCGATCATTCTCTTAGTTATAGCGCAGTATAAAGCTGTTTATATAGTACGGCTCTATGATGCGCATCTGTAATCACATTGCAGCTGTTTAATAACAGATTAGTTATGAGTTAGATGATTACGATATTTCCTTTTTAAGGATAGTTACCGAGATAATAGCGCTATCGATTAGCAGCAGGGAATCAAGATGCCTATTAATAAACTAATAATTACTGCAGTTTTACTTTGCATACTGCTGTCACTATTTACCAGCGGATTACTCTCGGCAACCCTGGATTTATGCGCCTTTACTTTATTAATTATTTATCTGTTCAGGCACCAGCAAAGTAAACAGGAATAAGGTTACATTATTAGCTGGATATAAAACAGCGAGCAACTGGCAATGATCACCCAGAGCAAAATACCCAATACAAGGGGTTTAACACCCGCCTCTTTTATTTTTTGAAAAGTGATGCCTGAGCCAATCAGGAATAAACAAAGTACCAGCGTCTGTTTCGATGCTGTAAAAATGCCCTGATAGAGAGAGGTGAAATCAGGCAGAAAATGGGCTGTCAAAATAGCCAAACAATAAAAAAGTATAAACAAAGGGATAGTGATTTTTTTACTGTCACCTTTAAATAATAACGCACTGATAAACGCAACCGGAATAATCCACAACGCGCGCGCAAGCTTAAGGGTGGTTGCTGTTAATAGCGCCTCATCTCCATAAGCTGCTGCAGCCCCGACCACTGATGATGTATCGTGAATGGCGATAGCACTCCACACCCCAAAAGCATGCTGGCTCATATTAAGCAGATGCCCGATCAGTGGAAAAACAAACAGCGCCACTGAATTAAGAATAAAAACAACCGCTAACGCAAGCGATGTTTGATTGCCTTTGGCGTTAATGGCTGGCGCTACAGCTGCAATTGCACTGCCACCGCAAATTGCGGTACCGGATGCGATTAAATGCCCGGTTTTCCGGTCAATGCGTAATACTTTAGTCAGCATCCAGCCAACAATTAAGGTACCGAAAATAGAGATTAAAATCAGCCCTATTCCCTCTTTACTCGCGCTAATAGCTTGCTCTAAGTTAATGCCAAACCCTAAACCGATAATCGAATAAGAAAGCATTTTTTTTGTTAACTGATTAATATCGATATGCTGTGGAACAAGTCCGAGTGTGACAAGCGTAAAGCCAAGCACTAATGCGATCGGGGAAGAGATGAGCGGCGTTAAACACAGGACTGCCACTGCAATAAAGATCAAATCACGTTTTTGCCATTTAGAATTTGCTAATAAGTCATGCATAGTACACCTCGCTTGTAACGAGTTTGTATTGTAACGCAGCTAGTAGTATTCAGTATATTCGAATACCGTTAACAACTCGTTAAGCAATACTTAACGAGCAACATAAATAAACCGCCGCAAAATAAATGCATAGTATGACTTAAGTTAATCACGCCACTTAATCGAGCACCCCATGCTCGGGGATTGTTTTTCTGGGCCTTTTCCTGTTTGTGCTATTTGACGCATTGCATTAACTAATTCAGGCGCGCGCTTGCTAGCATCCCCCATATTGGCATCATCTAGTCGGCCGCGGTATTGCAGCTCACCATGCCGGTTAAAACCAAAAAAGTCTGGGGTGCAGATGGCATTATATTGTTTACCAATGCTTTGTGTTTCATCGACTAAGTAGGGAAATGTAAAACCATATTGCTGAGCAAACTTTTTCATGTTTTCCGGATTATCAGCTTCCACCACCTGATAATCATTGGACATAATGGCTAATACGTTAATACCTTCAGCCATTAGTTGTTTGCTATCTTCAGCCAGGCGTTGTGCAATACGCTGCACATAAGGGCAGTGATTGCAGATAAACATAATAAGCAGGCCTTTATCACCTAAATATTCAGACATCACAAAGTCTTCACCATCGGCATTTTTTAATGTGAAATCAGGGGCTTTCCAGCCAAAATCACAAATAGGAGTATCCAGTAGCATGTTAAATTTCTCCACAATAAATAAACGCCGAATTATTCAATTCAGCGCTTGGGTGATTATTGATAAGCTAAGTTGCTATCCATTATAACACTTGCAGTACGGCTTCTTGGTTTAAGCGTGATTTAGGTAAGTTGAGGTTATAATCCTCTTCATTGTGGTGATAACCAATAGCTAACGCCACATCACAAACATAACCACCTAACTCTTGAGCAAACATTTCGCTGATCATTTCACTGTCTATACCTTCCATTGTGGTGGAGTCAATACCAAGGCGTGCCAGAGTATGTAGTGTGTTACCGAGTGCCAAATAGGTTTGCGCTTTAGTCCAAGTCGCATTATTGCCAATTTCGTCGGTATTTAAATCTACAAATGCAAATGCACCGAAGGCTTGCTCTCGTTGTTGTTCAGTGCTGCGTTTTGCGGCAATATCCTGGTCAATTACTCTGCCATAATCTTCACGCTTATATTGCGGGTTATGGGCAAATAAAATGATATGCGAAGCAGCTTTAATATGTGGCTGATTAAATTGAAACTTGTTGGCAAAAGTATCATGCAGTCGCTGTTTAGCTTGGTCACTTTCAATGATAATAAACTTCCATGGCTGCGAGTTAATTGAAGAAGCAGATAAACGCATGGCTTGATAAATTACTTCGAGATCCTGTGCTGATACACGTTTGCATGGATCATATCTTTTTGCGGTATAACGTTTTTCTAAATCAGCAATAATAGGGTGTGTCATGTTTGTTCTCCAATTAATCAAAGGCAGCCACGCAAGTAGCAGCTAATTAGCACTTTAAGTTAAGCGATTTTAGTCATTTCACTTAAGGTAAACTCTGCAACAGCCCCTTCAGTCGCTGCCATGTAATCTGCCAGGTGTTGGTTCGCCATATGTGCTTGCCATAACTCACGTGATATCCAGCTTTCATAAAAAGTAAAGTGTCCAGGGTTTTCATTATCTTGGTGTAAGTCGTATTGCAGGCAACCCTGCTCAGCGCGAGTAATATCAATCAGTTTTAATAACTCCGCTTTTACTAGCTCAATTTTGTCATTGTTAGCAGTAATATTGGCAACGATAGTTAATGTAGTCATGAAAATATCCTTTAAATGTGTGTTTATGTTGATGCAAAGAATAATAGCGCTTGTTTTTATTTTCATAAACAGGGTAATATTTGAAACATTATCAAAAAATATTTGAATATAATGTTATTAGAAGACTTACAAGTTATATTAAAAGTAGCGGAGTTTCGCAGTATTACTGCCGCGGCCGAGAATTTAGATATGCGCACAGCTACCGCCAGTGTGGCGGTTAAACGGGTGGAGAAGGCTTTAGGTATTGAGCTGTTTATTCGTACGACGCGACAGCTGCGTCTTTCTAGCGCGGGCGAACGATATATTCCGCAATGTCAGCAGGCCCTGCTGATGTTAAATAATGCCAAGCGCGATATGCAAGATGAGCTGGATATTGTTGATGGTGAATTACGCATTGCCGTGTCATCGGATCTCGGGCGCAATATGGTGTTACCTTGGTTGGATGAATTTATGGAAAAGTATCCCAAGGTCAGTTTAAGGGTGAGTATTAGTGACACTAATATCGATTTTTACCGTGATGCGGTGGACATTGCATTACGTTATGGCTCACCAACGGATGCAAGCCTTTATGGTTTTAAGGTTTGTGATGTACCTGGTGTATTGTGCGCCAGTCCCTCTTATCTGGAAAAACATGGTACTCCAAAACACCCCAATGAGTTAGTTACACATAATGGGCTTTTCTATCAGATGTACGAGGTTGTTTATGATCACTGGCAATTCTCGAAAAATAACGCAGATTTTAAAATCAAAATGAGCAGCAACCGCATTGCTAATGATGCTGATTTAGTCAGGCGCTGGTGTGTGGCGGGCCATGGTTTAGCGGCTAAGTCTTGTTTAGATATGTCGTCAGATCTGTTATCAGGAAAACTAGTGAATGTGCTGCCAGACTTTAAACCGCGTCCCACGGAGTTATGGTTGGTTTGTCCAAGTAAGCAATCAATTACCCCTGCGGTACGTTTGCTGCGAGATATGTTTAGAGAAAAGTGTAAGCAGATTTTAGAGCAGCTTGTGAATAAGGGTATTTTAGATAAAAACACATAGCACTTTGACTAAAATTGCATATTACCATCCATGCCGATCACCTAATAACATTCATGCCGAGCACTTTTGGCTTAAATAATATTGAGTGAACGACTGAAATGTTATGAAAACAACAACTTTGAACATCCAAACTATTCAGCAAACTTAACAAAAAGAAAGGATTCCCTTCCATTTTTATTGTGATGAATAAATGCCTTAGCAAGGAAAATCATGGGGCGAATTGAACGGTAGTTCAGGCTTATGAGCGGGCTAAGCTCCGCGTGCCCTTCTTTTTCCTAATCTCAGTCAGTACATGGATGTACTGTCTGAGATGGTGCGTTAAAAAGCGGTTGATCAGCGCGAGAATAAAAAAAGGCAAACGTAATTGTTTGCCTATATTAGCTATGGCCTAAACCTACAACAAAAGTTATTCCACAGTGACACTTTTTGCTAAGTTTCGTGGTTGATCTACATCGGTACCTTTTATCAAAGCCACATAGTAGCTAAGCAGTTGTAGTGGGATGGTGTAAATAATCGGAGCCAGTAAAGGATCGCATGTTGGCACTTCCAATACTTTCATGGTTTTATCGCTGTGGAAATTGGCATTTTTATCTGCAAACACATACATCAGCCCACCACGGGCACGCACCTCCTCAACATTGGATTTTAGCTTTTCAACCAATTCGTTATCAGGGGCTACCACTATCACAGGCATATCGGCATCGACCAACGCCAGCGGGCCGTGTTTTAGTTCACCAGCAGCATAAGCTTCGGCATGGATATAAGAGATCTCTTTAAGTTTAAGTGCTCCCTCCATGGCTATCGGGTATTGATCGCCACGTCCTAAAAACAGGCTGTGGTGTTTGTCGGCAAAATCTTCAGCGAGATCTTGAATAGCTTTATCCATACCTAACGCTTGCTCTATCTTGGCTGGTAAGCTTTGTAGCGCTGCAACAATTTCAGCTTCCCCTTGCGCGTTTAACGCATTATGACGACCAATAGCCGCAACTAACATCATTAAACCGGCAAGCTGTACAGTAAAGGCTTTGGTTGATGCAACGCCAATTTCAGCCCCCGCTTTCATCATATAGGCCATATCGGATTCACGCACCAGTGAAGAACCGGGCACATTACAGATGGTAAGACTGGTCATATAGCCACTCTCTTTAGCGAGACGCAAAGCGGCCAGGGTATCGGCAGTTTCACCGGACTGAGAGATAGTAACCAGTAAGCTGTTAGGCATCACTATCGATTTACGGTAGCGAAATTCCGAGGCTATCTCAACATTACAAGAGACCCCCGCTAGTGATTCAAACCAGTAACGCGCAGTCATCGCAGAGTGATAGCTGGTACCACAAGCGATAATCTGCACATGTTTAACATCTTTTAGAAGTTGTGCCGCGCCTTCACCAAAGGCATTATCTTCAACTTTACCATGGGCAATGCGACCTTCAATGGTACGCTGCAGTGCTACAGGTTGCTCATATATCTCTTTAAGCATGTAATGTTTATATTGGCCTTTATCACCCGCATCATGACTGACTTCGGACTCGCTAACTTCTCGCTCAACGCTATTGCCATCGATATCATAGATATTGACAGCTTTGCGGGTAATTTCGGCTACATCACCCTCTTCTAAAAAGGCAAAACGGCGGGTTACCGGCAGTAGCGCCAGCTGATCCGAGGCTACAAAATGCTCACCAAGTCCATAGCCTATTACTAGCGGGCTACCTGAGCGGGCAACGATCATACGCTGCGGATCGCGTTTATCAATAACTACCGTACCGTACGCCCCTTCCAGCTGTTTAACTGTTTTTTGTACCGCTTTAAGTAACGATATTTCTGTTTTCAGGTGCAGATGTACCAGATGAGTAATGACTTCGGTATCTGTATCTGAGCTGAATTGGTAACCTTGTGCCTGCAGCTGGGTGCGCAATTCTGCATGGTTTTCGATAATGCCATTATGCACAACGGCAATGGTGTCATTAGAAATATGCGGATGAGCATTGGCTTCATTGGGTTCACCATGCGTTGCCCATCGGGTATGCGCTATACCAGTTCCACCTGAAACAGGCTGCTCGGCAACGGCATTTGCCAGTGATTTCACTTTACCGACTCGGCGAAGACTCTGTAGTTCACCTGATTCGGAGATGACCGCCAGACCTGCTGAATCATAACCACGATATTCCAGACGCTGTAACCCTTCCAGTAAAATTTCAGCTACATCTCTTTGCGCTACTGCGCCAACGATTCCACACATATTATTGCCTATATTATTTAATATAAAGATTAGTTTGAATAAGGTGCCAAGATAACCTGAACACCCTGTTTAGTTATTTTCTCTGCATCCTCTGCAGGTAATTTATCATCGCTTATCAACACCGAAATTTGCTGCCAGGGCAATTCTAAATTGGGAATTCGTCGCCCGAATTTATCAGAATCAACCATCACAATAACCTCACGCGAAACCTCCGCCATGACTTTACTTAAACCGGTAAGCTCGTTAAACGTGGTCGAGCCGCGTTCAAGATCAATACCATCAGCCCCGATAAACAGCTGGTCAAAGTCATAAGATCGTAAAACCTGCTCTGCAACTTGTCCTTGAAAAGACTCTGAATGAGGATCCCAGGTACCGCCGGTCATCAGCAATGTCGGTTCGTTTTCTAATTCATGGATTGCATTGGCGAGCTGTAGTGAATTGGTCATAACTAATAAACCACGTTTATCATTAAGCTCCTGAATCAGCCCCGATGTGGTACTGCCACTATCAATAATAATGCGATTATGATCGCGAATCAGTTTGGCAGCAGCTTGGGCAATATTTTGTTTATTGTGCGAGATGTTTTCAGCAGTCGTTTGTATTAGCTCTTGCGGTACACAAACAGCACCACCATAACGGCGTAATAACAGGCCATTTTTTTCTAACGCAGTTAAATCTTTACGGATCGTCACTTCTGAGGTTGCAAAACGACTTGCTAATTGGTCCACGCTCACTTCACCCTGCTCATTTAATAAACTAAGAATAGTGTGACGACGTTGTTGACTGTTTCGTTT
Organism: Psychromonas sp.; assembly: GCA_013619145.1. Lineage (GTDB taxonomy): Bacteria > Pseudomonadota > Gammaproteobacteria > Enterobacterales > Psychromonadaceae > Psychromonas. Next base: position 56,909 of record JABXKR010000309.1, read on the forward strand.
CTGCATTAACATTTCGCTTTTGTTTCGATTGAAACTTATAGTAACAAAGCGAAATAAAAACACAACCTTTGTTGACATTTTCCGATAAAAACATCTACTTTTCATCATGAAATTAGATATATGCCATTACTGGAGGTTCGAATAGTCGTATTAGCTATCGTCGAGAAGCTCAGCAATATCATTGCTTTTTACGCGAACGCTGGGAATGATAGCTTTTGATGCAAAAAGATATATTACTTGTGCACCAATAGTTGGAATTAAACATTCACTTATTGCATGTAACTGTTTAAAGTTAGACAGGGTAGTGGTTTTCTCTGTTTATATCATTTGGAATAGTCGATGTTACATTTTAGTCAGTTATTATTATTGCTTTGGAAGTTGTCCACTATCTATACCATCCCAATTATCATACTGTTATATATCACACTGATGAATTCATATTCTGGCGATTTTACTTTTCAGCAATTAGACCAAGGAAAAAACATACATAAATGGGGGGTTTTAGCTATTTACCTAAGCTATTTACTACTTTGGAATCGCTGCAATAAAACCGTTGTTTCTTACTTAAAAAAATTAGAGTACTAATGTTTTCTCTTACAAATGAAACGCTTTTATTGAGCTCTCTAGTGCCCTTTTTTGCAATTATTACTCTCTCGCTTTACTGCTATTTTAGTCTGAAAAAATCAAATAATGAGCTCAATTTAAAACTCAAATTAAGCGAACAGGAACTGCATTTTCAAACAGGGCTTAATCAGGAAAAAAATGAGCAACTGCAGGAAAAACAACTTTTTATCGATTCATTACAACTGCAAACCAGCAAACTGACAATACGGTTACGAGAATCGGAAGTGCGCTTGCTGGCCGGTGAACAGCGCCTGCGCGATCAACAGCTTAGTGAAGAGAAGCTAAGTGACCAGTTTGAATTACTGTCACAACGTATTTTCAACGATAAATCCGCACAGTTTAAAGCGCTCAATCAAGACAGTCTTAACCAGCTTCTAAATCCATTAAAAATGCAGTTAGAAGGATTTAAACGACAGGTAAGCGATTGTTATCTTAATGAAAGCAAGGAACGTTACAACTTACAAAATGAAGTGGCTAAACTGGCAAAGCTCAATGAGTTAATGCAACAGGAGACCAGTAACCTCACCAACGCATTAAAGGGTGACAATAAACAACAAGGCAATTGGGGTGAGGTGGTTTTACAGCGCATTTTAGAATCATCCGGCCTGCGTGAAGGACATGAATACCAAACACAAATAAGTTTTAAAAATGAAAATGGACAACGCCTGCAACCCGATGTAATTGTTAATTTACCGCAAAACAAAAATATTATTATCGATTCAAAAGTGTCATTAGTGGCTTACGAACGTTTTTTTAATGCCGACGATTCGCAAGCTCAAAAAGAAGCGTTACAAGCGCATATCCTCTCTGTTCGTCAGCATATTAAAGGCTTGGGTAAAAAAGATTATCAGAAGTTAATTGGCACAAACAGCCTTGATTATGTACTGTTATTTGTTGCCGTTGAGCCCGCATTTATTACCGCTGTTGAACATGATCCTGAGCTTGTTAAGTTGGCGCTGGATAATAATATCCTGCTTGCCAGCCCGACCAATCTAATGATTGCACTGCGCACCATTGAAAACTTATGGCGCTTTGAACAGCAGGAGCACAATGGACGTTTAATTGCCAATCAGGCGGGTAAGTTATACGACAAGCTGCGTCTGTTTAGCCAGAATATGCTCGATCTGGGCTCACAATTGGGTAAAGCACAAAGCACTTATGACCATGCACTAAAACAGTTAAGCCAGGGACGAGGTAATATTATCCAACAGGCGGAAAGCTTAAAAGGGATGGGTATACCGATCAAACAGCCGTTACCCGATACCCTGGTTGAGCGCTCAAATCTGCTAGCGGAAACTAGCGACGCCAAAAATGACGAGTAAACATCACAACAACTGTAAGTATTTCCAAGCGCCCCATCAACATACAGATAGATAACACCCATTTTGAAATATCGGGAAAATGTGCAAAATTACCCGATGGGCCAATCGAAGGCGCAAGCCCGGGTCCAACGTTAGAAACAGCGGTTATCGCTGCGCTAAGTGCAACCATAGCTGTTGAGCCAAATAAAGTTAACAGCAGGGTGGCAACAATAATAGTAGCCAGATATGCCAAAACAAAGGCGATCAGAGATCGTAAAATATCATCACTGACGGTGCGGTTATTATATTTTTGCGGGAAGATGCCATGCGGGTGCATCAGTAACATAAGCTGACGTCTTAACAGGCTCAAGGCAATTTGAAAGCGGAATATTTTAATCCCACCCGCTGTCGAGCCTGAACAAGCGCCAAAAAAGAACAGGCCGAAGAAGACCATCACACTGAAATCACCCCAAGTGATAAAATCATCCAAACCAAATCCAGTTGTTGTCACCACCGAAATAACATTAAACAGGCTTAACCTTACTGCATCAGATAATGAAAACTGCCCGCTTAATGTTAAATAAGCAGTTAAACCGATTGCACAAAACAACACTAATTTAATAAACCCTAAGACCTGAGCATCATTAAGCAGGTATAAAATATTACGGTGACTGAATGCGCGAATAAAGAGCAAAAATGGCAAGCCACCGAGAAACATAAAGATAATGGCATTCCAGTGAGCGCTGTGTGAAAAGTTACCCATCGAGCTATCTGATGTTGAATAACCGCCCGTTGAGATAGTGGTCATAGCATGGTTTAACGCATCAAAGCCTCCCATTCCTGAAAAGCGATAACCAATAAAACAGCAGGTCGTTAAAATAAGATAAACCAGCAGGATATCAATTGCCACACGACGTGTTTTGGACTCCGCTTTATCAGACCAATCGGAAGATTCAGTTTGGAAGAGACGCATACCACCGACATTTAAAAATGGTAAAATGGCCACGCCCATTACGATAAACCCCACCCCTCCTAGCCACTGCAAAATAGAGCGCCATAATAAAATACTCGGGTGCATGCTATCTAAACCATGTAAAACCGTACTACCGGTAGTAGTAATGCCCGACATGGTTTCAAAAAAGGCATCGCTGTAACTGATATGTTCAATTAACACAAAGGGTAAAGCGGCAAACAAACTGGCTAAGACCCAAACGCCTGTGGTTAATAAAAACATCTCACGCACACCCAAGCGGGAGCGGTTTTCTTCACCGCCTAAAAGCAGAAAAAAGAAAGAGGCCAAGTGAGTAATTACGATCGCCGATAAAAACTCAACACCGCCTAAGCTATCATTATAAAATGCCAAGGCCATCGGAAAATACATAAATACTGCCATTTTTGACAGCACCAAACCTGTAATAAAAAAGAGCGGGCGATATACCATAGGAGCAAATCTGCGTTATAAAAAGAATGGGCTGGGTTGAAATAGTTTTTCGATATCGCTGATATATTTTTTATTCACCAGGAATAAAATAACGTGATCGTCTGTTTCAACCACAGTATTATCATGTGCGATTAATACCTGGTTATTGCGAACAATTGCGCCAATGCTGGTACCGCGTGGCAATTTAAGCTGACACAGCTCTTTACCAACCACTTTAGAGGTCATGCTATCACCTCGCGCGACGATTTCTATCGCTTCAGCAACACCTTCTCGTAATGAGTAAACATGTTTTAAATCAGCTTTACGCACATGCGTTAATAACGCTGAAATGGTTGCCTGCTGTGGCGAGATAGCAATATCTAAAATATTGCCCTGCACAAGATCAACATAGGCATTACGCTGGATTAATACCATCGCCTTACGTGCGCCCATCCGTTTTGCTAACATCGCGGACATAATATTTGCTTCGTCATCATTGGTAACGGTAATAAACAGATCAATTTGATCAATATGCTCTTCTGCAAGCAACTCCTGATCCGATGAATCACCACAAAACACTATGGTATTAGATAGGTTTTCAGACAGGTACTCTGCGCGTTTTAAATTCTTTTCGATAAGTTTAACGGAGTTTTCTTTCTCAAGACGTTTCGCTAAACTTTCACCGATATAGCCACCGCCAACAATCATAATGCGCTTATATGGCTGCTCAAGTTTTTGCATCTCACTCATTATTGCGCGGATATGCTGCCTGGCAGTAATAAAAAACACCTCATCATCCGCTTCGATAATCGTAGTGCCTTGTGGTCTTATCGCTTTGCCTCTTCTGAAAATAGCAGCAACCCGAGCGTCGATATTTGGCATATGCTCTTTTAATGTCGAAATCGCATTACCAACCAGTGAACCGCCATAATAAGCTTTAATTGCCACCAGTCCCACTCTACCGCCAGCAAAGTTAGCAACTTGCAATGCACCGGGGTGTTCAATTAACTGCATAATATAATCACTGACCAGTTTTTCTGGAGCAATAATATGATCGATCGGAAACGCGTTGCTGTTAAATAGCTCTTTTTCATGCATAACAACACTTTGCGAACGAATACGGGCTATTTTTTTAGGCACATTAAACAGGGTAAAGGCGATTTGGCAGGCAACCATATTTACTTCATCGGAGTTAGTGACCGCAATCAGCATATCCGCATCGTCAGCCCCCGCTTCACCTAAGGTTCTGGGACTAGAAGCACTGCCCTGCACAACACGCAGATCAAAACGGTCCTGCAGCTCTTGTAAGCGCTCACTAGATAAATCAACAACGGTAATATCGTTATTTTCACCAACCAGATTTTCAGCCAGTGATGCGCCTACCTGTCCAGCACCTAAAATAATAATTTTCATGCGACTTCATTATCCATCTGTGATTTTATCGTAAAATTTAAACGCGGTTTATAGCTATTGCATTAAAGAAATAGCTATTCAGAGCCTATGCCGAGTGCAATTTATTATAACGACTTTTGCAGCTTCGCATAATAAAAGCCGTCCATTCCTGCTTCATTGGGCAATAACTGACGCCCTTTCTCTTGACTATTATATTGAGCTGAAAGCGGAATTAATGAGGCATCGCTTCTGTTTTGCAAAAAGCTTTTGATTTGTAAGTCATTTTCATCCGGCAAAATAGAGCATGTTGCATAAAGTAAAATTCCACCGGGTTTTAATTTATCCCATAACGCATTTAAGATGCTTTTTTGTAAAGTAACCAGCTCCGCGATATCACTGTCACGGCGTAACCAGCGAATATCTGGGTGACGGCGAATAACCCCAGTGGCGCTACACGGAGCATCACAAAGAATTCTGTCAAATAACTCGCCACTCCACCAGCTATCTGGTTTAGAAGCATCACCATGAATTACCGTTGCAGATAGCTGGAGACGATCTAAATTCTCCTGCACTCGGAGCAGACGCTTTTGATCGGCATCAACAGCAACCATCTGTTTGATTTCCGGCTGTAACTCTAAAGTATGTACCGTTTTTCCGCCAGGCGCAGAACATGCGTCTAAAATCAACTCACCAGGTTGTGCATCTAAATAATGAGCGGCTAATTGAGCAGCGCCATCCTGCACAGAAACCCAACCCTGCTCAAAACCAGGAAGTTTATAAACATCTGTGGCTTTTTCTAAACGTAAGGCGTTATTATTTTCTGCATCTTGTGCACTGAAGCTGTTTAATTCAGCTTCATTTAATAAAGCCTGATACTCGTCACGACTATGATGAAGGACATTAACCCGCAACCACATAGGTGCCTGCTGATTATTTTCATCCATAATTTTAGCTGCAAGATCAGAACCATAAGCTGCCTGCAAGCGTTTAACTAACCAGCCCGGGTGACAATAAACCAGTGTATCTTGTTTATCGGCTTTTTCGATTAAATCTGCCTGCTCACGTAAAAAACTACGTAAAACGCCATTTACCATCCCTTTTAGGGCGGGTTTTTTAAGTGCTTTAGCACCATTAACCGTTTCCCCTACAGCCGCATGGCTAGGAATACGGGTGTAAAGAAGCTGATAAAAACCCACTAAAATCAGGAAGTGCATTGCACGTTGTTTTCCTTTTAATGGCTTTTTCATCAATGAACGGCAGAAAAAATCCAAACGAGGTAATGTACGCAAAACCCCGTAACAAAAAACTTGTAATAATGCTTTATCTTTCGCAGAGAGATCCTGCTGAGCGGCTGGGAGTGCCTGTGATAATGATTGCCCCTGCTCAACGACCTGATTTAATACTTTGGCGGCTAATGCTCTAACATTCATCTAAATTAACCTTGTTGTTGTAAGTTAGTACCCAACGCAAACAGTTCACGGCGAGAGTTTAAAATATCTTGTACAGACATCGCTTTTTTACCGGCAAGCTGGATAACATCAAGGTTCAATACCCCTTTACCCGTTACAACTTGAATCCCTTTTTTATCGGCACTGATAATAGTGCCAACCTCTTCTTCGCTAGTGATAGCAAGTAAACTTGCTTGATGCACTTTTACCGCTTTGCCTGACAGCATAAAATAACTCATCGGCCATGGATTAAAGGCGCGAATACAACGTTCGATAAACGCCCCCTCGCTTGACCAATCAATTAATGCTTCAGCTTTGCTGAGCTTTTTGGCGTAATTAGCTAAACCTTCATCTTGAACTTCAGCCTTTAATTCACCTTTAACTAATTGCTTAATCGTATCAACTAAGGCCAAAGGTGCCTGTTGTGCGAGTTTTTCATAAAGCGAGGCGCTGGTTTCATCACTGGCGATAGGGCAGCTCACTTTACTAAGCATGTCACCCGTATCTAAACCTTCATTCATCTGCATTATGGTTACACCAGTGTCGCTATCTCCTGCCCAAATAGCGCGTTGAATTGGAGCCGCACCACGCCAGCGGGGTAATAATGAACCGTGCACATTTAAACAGCCCAAACGGGGCGTTTCTAATACGACTTTGGGCAAAATCAAGCCATATGCAACAACAATCATAATATCGGCATTTAAAGCGGCAAGCTGCTCAACACTGCCTGCTTCTTTGAAATTCTCAGGCTGATAAACGGGAATGTTTTGTGCTACAGCAACCTCTTTAACGGCACTTGCTGTTAATTTTTTTCCTCGTCCGGCAGGGCGATCCGGCTGCGTATAAACAGCAACCACATTAAATTCAGATTCAAGCAGAACAGAGAGGTGTTTGGCTGCAAAATCAGGTGTGCCGGCAAAAACGATATTTAATTTATCCACAAGTAGCCTTAGTTATAGATGGAGGTTTAAAAATTATGCAAATTTTTCATTGTGACGTTGTAGTTTTTCAAGTCTAGTTTTGATCCGTTTTTGCTTAAATGGCGAGAGGTAATCAATAAACAACTTGCCTTTAAGATGATCAAGTTCATGCTGAATACAAACCGCAAGCAAAGCATCGGTTTCTATTACATGTGTATTACCTTCAAGATCTAAGTACTGCAGTGTCACAAATTCTGCACGTTTAACATCTGCATTGGTATCAGGAACAGAAAGACAACCTTCTTCAGACACCTCTTCTCCAGATTGTTCTATAATCAGTGGATTAATAAGTACCATTGGCTGATCTCGACTTTCAGAAGTATCAATAACAGCAATGCGTTGATGAATATTAACTTGAGTTGCAGCAAGACCTACACCGTTTTCCTGGTACATAGTTTCAAGCATGTTTGCAGCTACCTCTTTGATCTCTGGTGTGATCTCAACAACAGCTTTAGCAACCGTTCTTAGTCGTTGGTCTGGAAAATGTAATACTTCGAGTAAAGCCATGATATTATCTTGCTCTATAGTTAATGTTAAAGAACACTATTTTAGTCATTTCCTTATGCAAAAAAAAGTTTTATTACTCACGAGACAGGGATTGTTATGAAATTAAAGCTAATTACCTCTTTCTTACTAGGTGTTGTCCTTTCTATCGCAGCTTTTGCCGATGTGCTAACCCTAAAAGAAGATCATCCTGAAACTTATACTGTTGTGAAAGGCGATACCCTATGGGATATTTCTGCTCACTTCTTAAATACACCATGGTTATGGCCACGTTTATGGCAAGCAAACAGCCAAATTGAAAACCCCCACCTTATTTATCCTGGTGATGTTTTAACCCTTATCTGGATTGACGGTGAACCGAAAATAACGCGTAAGCAATTGAAAAAATTATCGCCGACTCCGCGTTTAGCAGAAAAAAGAGAGCCAATCCCGACGATTCCGCTAGCGGCCATCTCTGCATTTTTATCCAAAGACCATGTAATTAATCCCGAGTTATTAGCGCAGGCCCCGCGCTTATTAGGCGATGCTATCGCTACGCCTCGTTTTTTTGAGGGTGACGTATTCTATGGTCAGGGCAAATATGATAAAAATAAACTGTATGGTGTTTACCGTTTAGGTGATAAATACTTCGATCCTGAGACAGATGAATTTTTAGGTACTGAGCTCACCTTTATCGGGCATTCTGAAGTATCTAAAAACCCCAATGTAAGCGGCACTGACAAAGTTACACCGCATGACTTCTTAAAAAGCTCCAGAGAAGCCCGTCAGGGAGATCTTATTTTACCAATTCCTGAACACGAAAGTTTCCCTGCATTCTTTCTACCACAGCCCGTTCCTGCATCGACGAGCGGACAAATCCTTGCGGCACTTAATAATGCCGTTGCCATTGGTAAGTGGGATATTGTTGTAATCAATAAGGGTAAACGGGAAAAGATCCAAATTGGTTCTATGTTCTCTATTTTACAATCCGGCCCAGGTGTTCTAATAAGCGATGATAAAATCGCCTATCAGGAAGATGCAAATAAATTTGAGCAACTTGGCGATCCCGATTTAATTATCCCGGCAGAACGTGTTGGCGAACTTATGGTATTTAAAGTGTACGAAAAAGTGAGTATTGCAATAGTTATGCGCAGCACGGATATCATGGGCGCACGCTATAAAATACAAGGTCTAGAGTTTTAATATAAGCAAGTCACTTGAAATGCGTTTTATTGCATTTTCAAGTGACCAAAACCTTTTTAAAGGACAATTAAAATCGAGCTGTTTAATCAAGCAAGTAATGAATTAAATAATGAAGACCATATCAGACGTTGGGTAGCACTGGACGCTATCCCAACACTGCAAAAACGCACCGTTTTCAAACTACTTTCCCGACACTCCATAGAGCAGCTTTTTCAACTATCAACACAGCAACTACAGCTATACAGGCTAACAGAGCAGCAAATTTGCGCATTACAAAATCCAGATAACAGCCTAATAGACAGTAGCTTAAACTGGTTAGCAAGTAGCTCAGATAAACATATTATCTGTTTTGACAGTCCCCATTATCCCAACCAATTAAAAGAGATAACTACCCCGCCATTACTACTTTATGCGCAGGGTGATATCTCCCTTTTATCACAACCACAAATTGCTTTAGTTGGTAGCCGTAAGTGCACACCTTACGGGCAAGAAAAGGCCTATCAGTTTGCAGGATTATTAAGTGATGCAGGTTTTACTATTACCAGTGGTTTAGCACTTGGCATTGACGGTTTAGCCCATCAAGGGGCACTTGATAAACAGGGCAAAACAGTTGCCGTTTTAGGCACTGGCCTGGGGAATATTTACCCCAAACGCCACCATAAACTTGCGCAGCAAATTATCGAGGAGGGTTTATTAATTTCGGAGTTTTGGCCAGACTCCCCCGCATTAGCAAGTAATTTTCCACGGCGTAACAGAATTATTTCAGGGTTAAGTTTAGGTGTACTGGTGATTGAGGCATCGAAACGCAGTGGTTCACTGATCACGGCTCGTTATGCAATTGAACAAAATAGAGATGTTTTCCCATATGAGAACCCACAGGTTGTTCACAAAGTAGGTGGGTGTGTGTCTACCCCATATGACATAAGGCTTAGAGCGAATTAACTTCATTATTTAATGAACACTTAGTTCACAAACAGGTTCACGAAAATAATTTATAAATATCAGTTCATAAAAACTAGGTGGTTTATTATATTTTTTTGCCGCCAACGGCGAATACAAGCCTGTAGCTAATCCTGTTACCTTGAGCTGAGTTACACCAAATTTTTGGCGGCTCTATATCGTGTTGGGAACTTGCTTCAATTGTTTTTAAAACCGCACCTGTGGATGAGTAATAAAGTGTCATACTCAATATACAGTTTTCCCCACCTCGCACTAATGATCGCTTCCTCCCAGTAGCGAGCAAAATCGAAGTTTCTTACCCGTTACCAGTAAAGGCTGAATGATCATGCGCTGCTTGAACTATTGCGCTAAGGTATTCGCCCCAAGCGAGCTAGAAAGCTAAGTTGCTTTCGCCCCAATATAATAT
>JABXKR010000038.1 GCA_013619145.1 Psychromonas sp.
CCTTTGATCATTGAGCCAGGTGAAACCCAGCTTATTCCTACGGGCATTGCTATTCATATTGCTGATCCTAAGCTGGCAGCAACGATTTTACCGCGCTCTGGGCTTGGTCATAAACATGGCATTGTATTAGGTAATTTAGTGGGATTAATCGACTCAGATTATCAAGGCCCGTTAATGGTTTCCTGTTGGAATCGCAGCAGTGAGCCTTTTACTTTGGCACCTGGTGAACGTTTAGCACAGTTAGTATTTTTGCCTGTGGTACAAGCGACATTTGAAATTGTTGATAGTTTTGACAGCAGCACCCGTGGTGAAGGTGGGTTTGGGCATTCTGGCAAACATTAATTTAATTTAACAAAGGAAGTTGTTAACAATGGTTACACAAACAACCAAAAAGAAAGTAAACCGCAAGGATGACATTTTACGTGCACTAGCAGTGATGCTTGAAGGTAGACCGGGGCAACGCATTACAACCGCTAAATTGGCTTCTCAAGTGGGAGTATCTGAAGCTGCTCTATACCGTCACTTTCCAAGTAAAGCGCGTATGTTTGAGGGGTTAATTGAATTCATCGAATCAACCGTATTTACACAAATTAATTTAATTAAAGATCAACAAAAACAAACGTTTGCAAGAGTTGAGCACTTGCTTTATTTTTTACTTGGGTTTGCAGAACAAAATCCGGGCTTAACCCGAATTTTAACGGGGGATGCATTGCAGGGAGAAAATGAACGTCTGCAGGCACGTATTGAGCATCTTTTTTCTAAATTAGAATCGCAAGTTAAGCAGATCCTAAGAGAGAAGCCTATACTTGATGGCGGCAAGTTGCATATTGATGAAACTATTGCTGCAAATTTATTACTTGCCTATGTAGAGGGGCGTATGAGCCAATTTGTACGCAGCCAGTTTAAAGATAAGCCCACTCAAAATTTTAAAGTGCAGTGGTCATTTTTTTATAGCCAACTCAAACAAAGTTAATAATTAAGGAGCTTCACTATGTCAGATAAAGCTACGGTTTCTCAAGCCGTAACAACAGATGTTGCACCAGAAAAAGCAATCGAAGTGATTAGCGAACGTCTTGAAGATAGTATCGATGTGGTAGGAAATAGCTTGGAATGGGTTGCTAATAATCAAAGTTTACTGATTGAATACGCGATGAATATAGCCGCTGCGATTTTAACGTTATTCATTGGTCTATTTGTGGCGCGTCTAATCTCTGGCGGTTTTCATAAAGTATTAACTAAACGAAAACTTGATAGTACCATAGTGGATTTTGTTGCATCTATGGCACGCTATGTGATCGTCGCGTTTGTTGTGATTGCAGCATTAAGTCGTATCGGTGTACAAACTACATCATTTATCGCTTTAATTGGTGCCGCGGGTTTAGCCATTGGTTTAGCGCTACAAGGTTCACTTTCAAATTTTGCATCCGGTGTTTTGATTATTGTATTACGTCCGTTTAAAGCGGGTGAATATATAGAAGCAGCCGGGATTGCAGGTAGTGTTGAATCGGTACAGATATTTGCTACCACTTTAACAACGATAGATAACAAATTTGTTGTTGTACCGAATTCTGCGATTTTAGGCGGTAATATCATCAACTATTCCCGTAAAGCAACCCGTCGTATAGATCTTACGATTGGCGTCAGTTACAGTGCCGATTTAGCAAAAACCAAGGCGGTTTTAGAGCAAGTAGTTAAAGCGAACAGCTCGGTATTAACGGATCCTGCTCCGCAGATTGCTGTTGCAGAGCTGGGCGATTCAAGTGTTAACTTAGTGGTACGTCCATGGGTTAAAAGCGAACAGTACTGGGATATACGTTTTGAGTTAATGGAAGCGATTAAAAACGGTCTTGATGAAGAAGGTATTGAAATTCCATTCCCACAAATGGATGTTCATATGGATAAGTAATCAAGCCTGTTGATTAATCCTTTAAAAAAGCCCCTAGCTTGGTAAACAAGTTAGGGGCTTTTTATTACTTTAAATTTTCAGGTATGGCTTCGACTTGGTTTTTATCCAGATCTTCATCTTCTGGTAGTGGTTGGCCTGTATAGGCGTGTAAAAAAGCTTCGCATAATAACTCACTATTGGTTGCATGGCGCAAGTTCTTTACTTGGCGACGAGTACGCTCATCGGTAAGTATTTTTAATACTTTCGTGGGGATTGAAACAGTTACCTTTTTTACTTGTTCGCTTTTTTTACCGTGCTCAGCATAAGGGCTGATGTATTCACCGTTCCATTTTGTAGACATGTTTATTACCCCCTAATTTTTGAAAGGACATTTTAACGTTTGTTGTTTGTGTTAGCAATCCGCACATCAAGATGGCTAGAAGTCTAGCTAATTGTGTTGAAGCAAATTCACTTTTGATTTAGTTATTTTCACTTTAATTTAAATAAGTTGACAAATGTTCATATTAAATTAAATTAATGACCATTAAAGACGTTTAGATGGCTAAAAACACGCACAAGGAACAGGTTATGAATAGTGAAGGGCAAACAGACAGTTATTTTTCAGCGCAGTATTTAGCAAAATTAAACCAAAATATTGCAGACATCAAACAGGATGTGGGTGTTTCTTTTGAGTTTTTTCCTCCTGCGACGCCGAGTATGGAACAAACCTTATGGGATTCTATTGAACGATTAAAAACATTAAAACCTAAGTTTGTGTCGGTTACTTATGGTGCAAACTCTGGGACGCGAGATCGTACCCATCAAATAATTAAAGATATCAAAAGTAAAACAGGCATGATTGCAGCTCCCCATTTGACTTGTATTGATGCCAATAAAGATGAATTACGTCAGATCGCTCGAGACTATTGGGACAATGATATTCGTAGCATTGTTGCTTTGCGTGGTGATATTCCTGCTGGTGGTTCGAAACCCCATATGTATGCGGCAGACCTAGTGCGTTTGTTAAAAGAGGAGGGGGACTTTGATATCTCTGTGGCCGCTTATCCTGAAAAACACCCGGAAGCGAGTAGCGCACAATTTGATTTAGATGTGTTGAAAGAAAAATTTGCAGCTGGTGCAAATCGTGCCATTACGCAGTTCTTTTTTGATGCGGAAACCTTTTTACGCTTTCGTGATAAGTGTGTTAAACAAGGTATTGATGGTGATCTTGTACCTGGTATTTTGCCTGTTTCTAATTATAAAACCTTGGTTAAGTTTGCAGGGCTGACCAATGTCGGTGTGCCTGACTGGATGCATAAATTGTATCAGGGGACAGAGAGTGATCCTATGACTCGCAATTTAATTGGTGCAACTATTGCGATGGATATGGTGAAGGTATTAAGTCAAGAAGGGGTAAAGGATTTTCACTTTTATACATTAAACCGCAGTGATTTAAGTTATGCGATCTGCCACTCTTTAGGATTACGTCCAGAGTCCTGAGCAGTTTAGTTGTTTTTTGTAGTGCTTTTAAATGGTGATAAAAGAAGTTCGTTATTTTCAGTCGATTCAATTTCATAAAATTGTGGCAGGTTAAAGTTGATTTGATCATCTAAGTTGCTTGGCGCACTGTTGTTTGATGCATAAAAGCGATTTACGTTCTGCACCAAATCATCTTTGCTGCCGGCAAAACTATGGAATGTTTCTACTTCATTATCTGCGTTTGCAATATAAACATTAAAACCGCCAGAGTAATTTTCAAAAAAGAACTGGATAAGTCCTTCACTGATATGTGATTCAATCACCTCTGCGGTCTGTTCAAAGTGAGTGTTTTTTAAATTAATCGCGCTGGTGGATAGCTTCTTCTTAGAAATATGACTATAAATATCAACAGTACTTTCCAAATGCTGCAGTGAAACTCCTGTGCGCTCGAAATAAAAACCAAATTTTCGACCACCCGTCCATAATGTCTGTACAGAACGCTGAGAAATTGAATCTAAACGCAGCTGTATGTATTCATTTAGTTTTGAACCAAAAGCTTGTTTAATCTGTTGTGTAAAATGGTGGCTATAACAGAATATATCTATCTGCTCCGGTGGGAGCGCATCTTGGTGCATTTTTCCTAAAATAGTTGTCAGGGCATCAACAACTGCGTAGTTATTGTCAAAATGCAATGTACGCACTTCGTTCCATGAGTTTCGGTAAATAAGATCAATGCTGCCGATTAAACATTCGCTATTATCACCATATGAGAAAACATCGCCAACTTGATTTAATTCGCTCTCCTGGGTGCTTTCCCAGTGACGAGTTGGATCTTTTTCTACGTTTAAAAAGATAGTGAGATGTTTTATTTCACAAGGCTGGCTAAGTGCCTGGTTGCTGGCTTTGGGGACATACACTGGAAAGACAGTATACAAATCTTGAATAAACTGGTTTAACTTTTGATCAACGAGATCGGAGCCTTGGTTATATAGATGTAATTTTGTATCCTCTTCATACAAACCATTCATATGACACCAGGCAATCAGCTTAGAGATATAATTTGCATGCATTAATGTTGGCGTGTTCATCAGTGTGTAATTATCAAGGGAGCAATTATATAAGTACCAGCCTGGTTTACTTTTTCTATTTTCAGGTACTTGGATAAAGCTTAAATGTGGCTCAGAAAGATCGGGCGATATATTGGGGTTAATAAGATCAACTTTACCTGGCAGAGTTTCATGGGCTGCATAAAGCTTACGGGATAAAATACCGATATCTTCTGCGCTGATCGATTCTGAAATATTATTATCACGAGCAAAGCTAAGTAATTTTCGGTAGCTGCTCATTAATGTTTCTAATAAAACATCTTTGGCTTTAGTTACCTCGTTAACTTTCCAGTTTTTACGGTTGTCCAAGTCTGCAATCTGGCTCTCATTCCACTGCCACTGACTTACAAATTTATTTAAAACCGTGCGTCGCCAGGCCGTATTGTCGTTAATGCAGACTTTTGAAAGATTTTCTTCTGTTTTCAGGTAAAAACAAGCTCGTACCACTTCAAGACGTTTACTATCGTTAATGCTGGTTAAATATGAGGTTACTTTTTCAAGCATTAAACAGTATGGATCAAGATTTTCATCGTAATAGCTTTGCTCTTGAAAGCTTTTTTTATAAGACATGGCAATTAATTCGGTATTTGGATACTCCCAAGAGTAGGCTTCCATCAGAATTGTTTTTAATACAGCCTTGTACGGATTATCAATGCCTTTATAAAGTTGCCAGAGTGTTGCACCAAAATACTCTTCGGCAGGAATACGGTGAAATCCACCTAAATCTAACCAATCATCAGGATCTAATTCCCCTTTATCATAAAGACTTTTTACATATTGATCGTAATTCTGCTCGTGTTTAAGAGGAATTTGTCGCCATAAAATTCTTTTACCAGCAACACGCAGTGCCGTACGATAAAATTCGTCGAGTAGTAACATGTGTTGCGATGAACCACATGCATCTTTAGTCATGCCGGCATCATTATCAACACGAAATTTATTATCGGGAATTAAAAAGAAGTTAAGTTCAACACCTAAACTTTCTGCCCAGTGAGTAATTAACCAGGCTTTTTCATCTAATAATTTGACTCGTTTTTGGTCAAGTTGGTGTGGATAACAGATCCAGATATCAAAATCACTTTCTGAACTTTGGCCAATCGATGAAGTACTGCCCATTGCATAAAGGCCGATTAAATCAGGGGATTGGTCACTCTCTTGGGGTAAATCAACGTGCAAAAAAGAGTTGAGCAGTTGCTGGTGTGCTTCTGTTATTTCATATTGAGCAATGCCAGTTGGCACATCTGCATTGATATAACCTGGTAGCGTTGGGTGATTAAAATGAAGTAAAAGAGGGAATGTTTGAAAAACGTTAATTTCGTCTTTATTCATTAAAACTTGTGCTGATTGGATCCGCAAGCGATTAAACTGATCGGCTTTATCACGTAATCTTTTAATTTCTGGATTCAATCGCAAACCTGCTATCAGTTAGATAAAATTAACAAACGGGTACAAAAGCGTGAGTACTATAACATTTTTCGCTGGGCAGGGAAATATCCCCTAATTTAAATCAGGATTTTAATTTCCTTAGATAATCAACCCTGAGCTCGTACAGGGTTGATTTGATTGGGGTTACTCTTCTATAACCTGGTAAGGCAGTGGCGCGTAATAAAGTGTTGAGCCTTCAATTTCCTGTATCTGGTAAACATCATCGCTATTGCTATCTTTAGGTAAAACAGCTAATACCTCAATATGCCCGTCACCGTATTGGCATCCTGAGACAACGGTACCGATACGTTTCCAGTTGTTGTTTAATAAAACTTGTACATTATCGCCTGCTTTTGGTGCTTCGCTTGCGCGACCAGTAAGGATAAATAGCGCGCGTTTATTGGCTCCTCGGTATTTTGCTCTGGCAACAGTTTCTTGTCCTATATAACAGCCTTTTGTAAAGCTGATACCGTCAAGCGCCTGTAAATTAAGCATTTGTGGAATAAATAAAGCTGATGTTTCTTTTTCAATAAAAGCAATACCAGAGGCAATGTTCATGGCATTCCATAGAGTGTCATCAAATACACTGGCACGATCTTTTAAGTCTTCGATTAAGTCGGACGCTTGTTGGTTTTTTAAAATGATTAAATAACGTAGTGATGGGTAGGGTTGTTTGATCATCACGCCATTGTCTAGCAAACGGCTTTGTTCATGTGTTGCTGCTGTATCTACTTTCTCTGCAATATATTCGGCAGACTTACAACCCGCCAGTCCAATCGCTCGATACTCTGTTTCTTTACATATTTCGACTTTTGAAAAAGCGCCATATTTTTGTAATTCAGGAAGTTGCTTTGCGGTAACTGAACTTGGTTGGGTCAGTAAAATGCGATCTTCTAAAACAATAACACGGAGAATACTCCAGGCTTTACCTTGTGGGTTGCATTGCGCGGCAAGTGTTTGCTGTCCTGGTTTTAAACTTGTCAAATCACAAGTAAGCTGCCCTTGTAAAAAATTGATACGATCTTCACCGCTCACTCGGATCAAATCCCAACTGTCAAGCGGGCATAAAACTAAATCGGGTAGGTGGCTAATATTGTTTAGTTGACTAAGTTTAAGCATTTAAGGCCTCATTTTAATACTGTTTCATTCTTTTACAATGGTATAGCTCACAACCTGTTTTGTCAGTAGTTGCTGTTAATAATTTGTTGTTGTTATGATGTCGGAGTACTTTTTTAAACAGGAAACAAAACGAATGGCAGAAGTGGTCAATAAATCTCGTTTATTATGGGCGTGTCGTAGAGGGATGTTAGAGCTCGATGTGTTGTTTATGCCTTTTGTTAATGAGGCCTTTGATCAGTTGCAGGATGCAGATAAAATAACTTTTCAGCGTTTATTAAGTTGTGAAGATCCCGAGCTGTTTGCTTGGTTTATGGGTAATAAGCCGTGCCCTGATCCTGAGCTGGTGAAGATGATAGATGTTATCCTCAAGCGCGTTAAAGTATAACATTGCTGTTAACAGCTCTTTTTACGGGGCTGTTTTTGTTTTTACCTTGTATTTTGCGCTTATTTTATTATCTCTGCTGATTGTTGGATTATCTTGGTTAACTGTTCCTTTCCTAATACTTTTGTTGATTGTTGCTGTTTATGGTGGAAAAAAAAACTATGCACAGCGATATAATCTGCAGTTAAGTGATTCTGGTTTGGTTGAGTTTGTATCAAAAAATGGCGATTTAATCAGTGCCAAGATAGGTTCATCTTCTTTTTATAATGGTTTTTTCTTATCTCTTCATTTACAAAATAATCCGGCTGATCTTGCTAATTTAATCGATAGAAAAAAAGTTTCTAACTCTTTTATTGTGATTTATAGGGATGCTGTCAGCGAACAAGAATATAGGTTACTCGCCCGATTGATTAACAGCGGGCGAGATTAAGCTTAGCCTGTTATGTTTTCGGGCATAAAATGGTTGGTTGTGGGTTGTCTTGTTGATCAGGGTAATCAAGGTTGTAGTGTAAACCGCGACTCTCTTTCCGTTCCATTGCGCTATTTATAATGATTTCAGCAACTTGCACAAGGTTTCTTAACTCCAACAGGTTATTGCTTACTTTGAAATGACTATAATATTCATCAATCTCTTGTTGCAGCATTTGCACACGACGCAGTGCACGCGCTAAGCGTTTATCGGTACGAACAATGCCTACATAATCCCACATAAATAAACGTAGTTCATGCCAATTATGTTGAATAACAACTTCTTCATCAGAGTCTTCAACTTGACTATCATCCCAATCAGGAATATCTGCAAATTTTCGCTCCTGATAAAAAGGCATATGATTGATAATATCTTTGGCACAAGCGTGCGCATAAACAACACATTCCAGCAGTGAGTTTGATGCCATACGGTTGGCGCCATGCAAACCTGTGTAAGAAACTTCACCTATCGCATATAAACCATCAATATCTGTTTGTCCACGATGATCGATCATCACTCCGCCGCAACTGTAATGTGCAGCTGGTACAATCGGTATTGGCTGATGTGCAATATCAATACCGAGTAATAAACAGCGACGGTAAATTGTCGGGAAATGTTTAGTAATAAAATCTTTCGACTTGTGGCTGATATCAAGATACATACAGTCAGCCCCCAATCGTTTCATCTCATAGTCAATAGCGCGTGCCACGATATCACGAGGGGCCAGTTCAGCTCTTTCGTCAAAATCGAGCATAAAACGCGTGCCATCTGGTCGCAACAGGTGAGCACCTTCACCTCGTAGTGCTTCTGTTAATAAAAAGTTTTTAGCGTCGGCATGAAATAAACAGGTTGGGTGAAATTGATTAAATTCCATATTTGCGATACGGCAACCACTGCGCCACGCCAAAGCGATACCATCACCACTTGAAACATCAGGGTTGCTTGTATATTGGTATACTTTACTTGCGCCACCCGTTGCAAGCGTGACGAAATGTGCTTTGATTGTTTCAACGCGCTCCGCTTGACGGTTCCAAACATAAGCTCCAAGTACACGGTTAGCGGGGAGGTTTAACTTGCGGCTGGTAATTAAATCAATAGCGTTATAACCCTCCATTAAATTGATGTTTTTATGTTTTTTAACAGCGCTGAGCAGGGTGTTTTCTATCTCTTTGCCCGTTGCATCTGCCACATGCAAAATACGACGGTGAGAATGACCACCTTCACGGGTGAGATGAAATTGTGTCTGGCCATTGTCATCAACTTCAGTGTCAAAATTAACGCCCGTATCAATTAACCACTGCATGCTCTCTTTGGCATTACTAACAGTAAAGCGAACCGCATCTTCTTCACATAAACCTGCACCAGCAATTAAGGTGTCTTCAACATGAGAGTCAATACTATCGGTATCAGAAAAAACTGCTGCCACCCCTCCTTGCGCGTAAAAAGTAGATCCTTCCGATAGTTTTCCTTTGCTTAAAACGTTTACTTTTGCATAAGGTGCAAGTTTTAACGCTAGTGAAAGTCCGGCCGCACCAGCGCCAATAATTAGGACGTCACAAATGTGTTGATGTTCACTTATTGATTTACTTTCTGTCATGGCACTATATGCTCTGCAATTAATGTATATTTTGATTGGGATTTCATTATATACCCAAGTGGCTTGGGGATATGTGTGGAGTCTATCCAAAAAATGATTTCTTTTGAAATTTTTTGGAACTTTCTTTTTTATTCAAAGTCATAACTGTGAATGCCAATATGGCTCACCATAATTATAGGTAGAGAAGCTCAATGAATGAGCGAGATTTAGATTTTCAATTAATTCAGCGTATTCAAAATGGGGAGCAACAAGCTTTTACATTATTGGTTAGAAAATACCAAAACCGAGTCGCAAACATACTAACGCGTTATGTCCGTAATAGTGGTGATATTGCCGATGTTACGCAGGAAGTATTTATCAAAGTATATAACTCATTACCCTCCTTTCGAGGTGATAGTGCATTTTATACTTGGTTATATCGCATTACTGTAAATACGGCTAAAAACTATTTAACCAGTCAAAGTCGTCGGCCTCCATCTTCTGATATAGATGCGATGGAAGCCGATAGTTATGACGGCAGTGACGCATTAAAAGAGGCGGATGATCCGGAAGGAATATTACATTCCCAAGATATAAAAAAAGTTATTTTGAATACCATCGAGCAACTACCTGCTGAATTAAAATCAGCAATTACATTAAGGGAGCTTGAAGGTATGAGTTATGAAGAGATTGCAAACATTGAAGATTGCCCGATTGGTACCGTGCGCTCTCGTATTTTTAGAGCTCGTGAAGCGATCGATAAACAATTAAAACCTTTATTAGAAGATTAGTTGGGAAAAACAATGAAAGAAAATAATGAACAATTGTCAGCCATTATTGATCATGAAGTTGTTGATAAGCAGTTATTAGATGAACTAATAGCAAACGAAGCACAACAAGCACAGTTTTCACGTTATCACTTAATTGGTGATGTGATGCGTGGTGAGGCGGCCGATCAATTCCTCAATATTGATATTAGCCAGAAAGTGATGGCTGAAATTAATAGGCAACCACGATCAGCGCAAGTGAGCACACTTGATACTTCGGTAAATACAACCGAAGCACAAAAAGACAGTAATATTATCTCTTTTGTGAAACGCTTTAGCCAATATGCAATTGCGGCGTCCGTTGCGGGTGTGGTGGTGCTAACAAGTCTTGTTACTTCTCAGCCAGCGGTTGAAAACAGTAATCGCGGACTTGAGGTGTTAAATACCGTTCCTTTTGGTGGTGCAGTAGCGCCTGTTAGTTTGCAAGCAACGCATAAGCAATCAAAACAAGCGATGAAAGAGCACAACGAACGACTTGAAGCTTTATTAAAAGACCATCAGCTACAGTTGCAAACTCAACCATAGTTATCAGCCATAGTTACAGGTGTCATAAGGTAAATTAATGAAGCTAAAACTAATTTTCACAACGTTAGTTACAACCATTTTTGTTCTTATTAGTAGTGTTACATTTGCTATTGAAGCAGATCAGTCAGTAAAAGTTAACGAAACTAACGTTGAAAAAAAAGAAGCGTTAACAGCAATCGAATATTTGCAACTTATGCAAAAGTCGTACAAAGAATTAAATTATGAGCTGTTATATTTAAATAGCTTGCAAAATCAAGTTGAACCCAAGCAGTTGATTCATGGTGTTATTGATGATCAAGAGATTGCATATTTTCGTTTTTTAAATGGAGCAATGCGTGAATCTTTGCAATTTTCGGACAAAATAAGTTATTTTGAACAAGGCTCGCAAGCTTATACTTTACAATCAACACACAATCGTAGTGTTTTTGCCAATATTGCCAATTTTGATTACAACAAAGGGCAAGATAGTTATGAGTATATAATTTTAGGCAAAGGTCGTATTGCAGGTAAACAAGCAATTGCAATTCGAATGATTAGCAAGGATGAGTATCGTTATAGTTATATTGTCTGGTTAGATGTCGACTCCCATCTGCCATTGCGTTTAGATACCCTGAATAAGTCAAACCTAATTTTAGACCAAGTTATGGTGGTGTCGTTACTTATCACTGAAACGGTAAACCCGTGGTTAGAAAAATTAAGCCTGCAACAGTTACCGCAATTATTGCATCTTCCTCAAGTTTCACAACAACAAGCATCCCAATGGAAAGTGAATTGGTTACCTACAGGCTTTAAAGTTGTTAGGAATGATCTGCACAAGTTGGTTATGCATGAAAATGAACCCGTGTCATATATCATGTTAAACGATGGTATTGTTAGCGTTTCAATTTATATCTCAGCTAAAAAAATAGCTTTGGATGAAAAACAAAAAATAATTCAGCGTGGTGCAACGGTACTTTATACTTACCAGAGAGATGATATTGAAATCAACATTGTTGGTGAAATCCCGATTGTTACAGCAAAACGTTTAATTGAATCTGTTGCTAAGGTTAAATAATGATTCGGGAAACTGGAAAAATAATTGCAATAGAAAAGCAAAATGAGAAAACTATTGCGGTCATTGAATGTATATCAAAATCCGCATGTTCATCTTGCCACAACGGAAGTAGTTGTGGGGTTGGTGTTGTAGCAAAAGCATTTTCAGATAAATCACATCAATTTGAAGTGCCCTATAAAGAGGGAATGGAAGTTGATAAATTTGTCGAATTACAAATAAACAATGGTGATTTAATTAAAAGCGTAACACTGGCTTACCTTGTACCTCTTCTTTTTTTTATCGGTGGTGCATTAATAAGCAAGCAATTTTATTTTATAAATGAAAGTATGCTCATATTAATAGCTATTAGCTGTGCAGCCATTGGTTTTGTTTTTACACGCTTCTTTAGTCATAAATTATTCCCTCAAAAACAGCTCAATAAAATTATTAGCAGTGAATTACAGAAATAACGACCAACAAAACAGCTATTTGTTTACTAATTATTCGTTTAGACATTTATTTCAAATAAATACAAATAAACACTTGCCAATGCTTCTTCAATCCCTATAATGCGCACCCACAGACACGGGGCACAACGCAAGTTACCCAGTGACTGAGAACGAAAGAGGTTACTTTTTAATGACGTTAAACGTTGATTGAAAAGATTAAATAAAC
>JABXKR010000041.1 GCA_013619145.1 Psychromonas sp.
GCTAAGAATGACCGGCGTACGAATTCCTGAAAATTCATGGGATATTTCAGCTTTAGCGACGCATCTTAAAATGAAATTTAATGTTATTAATGATCAGGGAAAAAGTGTCGCAGTGGGCACGGAGCTGAGTTTACTGCAGCATGAATTAAAAGGTGAAGTAAAACAGACGCTTTCAAAAGTATCCAAGCAGGGCATTGAAAAAACAGACTTAACAGAGTGGAATTTTGGTAAATTGCCAAAATCATTCAGTAAAGATCATGGTGGTTATGAAGTTAAGGCCTTTCCTGCTCTGGTTGATAAAAACAAAAGTGTTGCTATTGAGCTCTTTGACAGTGAAGAAAAAGCATTGCGTATTAACCGGACTGGTCTGCGTCGCTTAGTGTTATTAAATGTGCCGTCACCGATAAAATACCTGCAGCAGAGCCTGCCTAATAAAGCTAAATTAGGGCTTTATTTTAATCCGTTCGGGCAAGTTAAAGATCTTATTGATGATTGTATTGCCTGCGCGGTTGATTCTATTTTAGATGGTCAACAAACAGCACAAACTGCAGTTGAGTTTGAATCTCAAAAAGAGAAAGTCAGAGCTGAGCTTGCCGATCGCACACTGGTTATCACCCAATTAGTGGAAAAGATATTAACGCTTGCACATGCGGTTAATAAGAAGCTCAAAGGTAAAGTTGATTTAACCATGCTAGTGGCGCAGGGCGATATCAAATCACAGCTGCAGCGCCTTATATTCCCAGGTTTTGCCTGCCAGGTCGGGGAAAAAAAGCTGCCTGATATGAAACGTTATCTGCAGGCATTAGCCAAACGATTAGAGAAGTTACCTGTCAATCCCAATCAAGATCGTTTACACACGATAGCGTTGAATGAGCTCGAAGGGCGTTATAGCGCATTGTGTAAAACATTAATGAGCAGTGAAAAAGATAATACGGATTTAGCTGAAATCTACTGGATGTTAGAAGAGCTGCGCGTTTCACTGTTTGCACAGCAACTCGGCACTGCGTATCCGATTTCAGAGAAACGTATTAAACTAAAGCTGGCCGAATTAAAAGGTTAATTTACTTTGCAGCTTTGAGTTCACTAAGCTCATTTTTGAGCTCATTGTATCGTTTAGCGTGATCCTCTGGTAAGCGGGTATTACTCAACAGCTTAAAGCTGTTTTGGCAATTTCTTAATAGTTCCTTTTTCTCATCATTGGCAGCTTGTTTTAGTAACTGAATATAAACCTGAATACTGTTAAGTAATGCGCCAGAGTTAAGAGGTTCAAGCTGGATCGCCTGTTCAAAATGGTCAAGCGCACTGCTATATGATTTTTGAGAAAATGCTTGGATGCCTAATTTATTATGCGCTTTAAAGGTCTGTATGCGTGATTCCAACTTCTCTCCTGTCTGTTTTTTTATTGAAGTCTGCATGGTCGCATCCATAATATCGCGATGCTTTAACTCCTCTAAATAAGGCTCCGCATAATCAAACTCGCCAATATCTAATAATGAGAAAAGGCTTTCGCATAATAAGGTGCTGTCAAACTCAGTAATTGGGTTTTCATTACTTTGTAAGGTGCTCAAGATTCTGCGTTTTGCTTTTAATGGTTCATCCAGTGCAAACAATACTTTTGCCTGGCAGATCTTATCAAAGTTATTGAAATCAAAGTTTTTATTTTGCCCCTCTTCAAAGCGGCTTTGATACAGTGCCGAGTTCACCTGTTTTAATATTGTTTTTCGTTCACTGATATCTTCTTGAACCATGGCGTAATCAATAATGCTGCGAATATAATTTGCTAAATGGCAGGGGTCAGGATAAAAAGAGTTGCGGCTGAGTTGTAATATTGCCGAGTAACTAGAAAGCATTATTTTATGTTCATTCATCTCATTGGCGAGTAGTGCAACCTCTTGATGGCGTTCAATACTGTGGTGGGTAATATTGGCCGAATGGGTGAGCATATTTAATGCTTTGTTAAGCTTGCCTGTTTTTTGGTATGCGCGTGCTAACCATTGATATGCTTCCATCTGCAGGGGAGAGTTATCAATAACCGTTTTTAAAAGTTTAATCGCTTCCGGGTATTTATTTTGTAAATAGTAGGCTTTACCTAAACTGATGCTTGCTCTTACTAACGGGCGCTGATCGACCAGTGGCTTTAATATTCTCTCTGCAGCGTTGTACTGCTCTGTCTGGATAAAAATATCAGCTAATAAGTTTTTACATAATGCTCTAAATTTCGGTTCTGTTTTAATTTTTTCCTTACACAGAGAGATTGCTTGAGGGTACTCTTTTTCCTGTAAGGCATCAAAAATATCGGCTAAGACCATTTTTTTTTGAGCGGCTTTGCTTAGTCGATTAAATAGTTGAGTTTGTGAAAAAGGCTTCATTAAATAATCATCTGGTGATTTTTCAATGGCTGTCAGCACCATCCCTTTATTATTATCACCTGTGATAATAAAGCATAATGAAGCGTTTGGAATAAGCTGATTATTACGCAGGTAATCAATTAGCTGAGATCCGTTTTTCCCTGAACCTAGATTGTAATCTACAAGGTATATATCAAATACTTTGCGGTGAGCGAGTTTAACTGCACCCTCAGCGCTATCCGTAAAACTGATATTTTTGGCGCCTTGACTGGAGAGCATCGTTTTGAGCATGATATGAAATGCTTTTTGATCATCAACAATCAGAATGCTTTTATTCTTGTAGCTAAACATCGGTAATTAGATTTCACTCTTTAGTTTATTTTGATGACTAAGTGTAGGTAATCGTGAATAAGAATGCAGTAATAATAATAATTGGATCACTAAGTTGTGATACTGAATTAAATTTGTAGACTTGAATATTAGAATTAAAGAGGTAGTGGCCGAAGTAAAGAGAAGATTGAAATGGTGGAGGGAGGTGGATTCGAACCACCGAAGCTTACGCGGCAGATTTACAATCTGCTCCCTTTGGCCACTCGGGAACCCCTCCTTCATTTCGCGGAGAATAATATCAGATATTTTCCACTTGTGAAGCCTAAAAAAGAAAAAAACATTAAATAAAATCAGTTTGTTGCCGATAACTCTAAATATCTAGCATAAATAAACAAAGTCGTATGAATATTAAACAAACTGAAAGTGGATTATTGATTAACGAGTGGCAATTAGGGCTGCAGCTAAACAGTGCTGTGCATAATGGCACGCGTGATAAATTTAATCTGTTACTTAGTTTGTTATCAGATGATGCTCGAGATTTTGCTGAATTTACTTTCAGGCAAGCTAAAGAAGATGTTTTACCTGAACAAGCATTACGTGAAACTCTGTTTTTACCTGAAGCTCAGCCTTTGCTAAATAAAGGTATTTCGCTGCAGCAAGCTACAAGTTTAAATGAAGATTTGCACAATAAGGATTTCACCAGCATCCGTTTAAAACAGCTATTAAACAACGAAGCACTGTTATCTCGCAATGTAACAGGCGATATCCCTAGTGATATAATAGATAACTTACCATTATTGTCACAAAATCGCTTAACGGCTCAGCAGGGAACAACGGAGACGATTAAGCAGGTTGAGTCTCAGACAGCAGAAGGGGTTGGTGTTGATTTAATGGCGCAATATAAAGCCTTGGATCTAGATAATAAGCCAATTAAAGTGACTTATATGTAGTGAGGAGTTGCTCCTTATAATAAAGCTGAAAATGATTGATAGCAGCTCTTTCGTTTATACAATTAATAAAAATCCCTTCTAGTAATAGTTCCGTAACTATTTCAATTCTATATAAAATATCTTCTTTTTGCTTTGACTCTAGCTTTTACCGTCGTTTAATATGGCTATTTATACCCAAACCACTTTCAGAGGCTCGGACGGATGTTAGGATAAAGCAAGACGCAACCATCTTCTGGTCGCTTGACTATCTATTTAAAAACACAAATTGGTAAAAAGGAATATTTATGGCGATTGGTTTTTTTGCTGTATTTGATGATATCGCTGCCTTGTTAGATGATGCAGCGATGATGAGTAAGATCGCCACCAAAAAAACAGCAGGCGTGTTAGGAGACGATCTTGCTGTTGGTGCTGAGAAAGCATCTGGTTTTCCTGCCACTAGGGAGTTACCGGTATTATGGGAAATCACAAAGGGCTCACTGCGCAATAAACTTATTATCTTGCCCATCGCTTTTCTGTTAAGTGCGTTTGCATCTTGGATTATCATTCCGATCTTAATGGTCGGCGGGCTTTATCTTGCATTTGAAGGAGCCGAAAAAATATATGAGTACTTTGTGCCTGAACAGCACACAATCGCAGAAGTTCAGTGCTTATCAGAGCAAGAAATATTGCACTATGAGGCTAAAAAAGTTAAATCGGCAATTTTTACCGATTTTATCTTATCAATTGAAATTATTGTTATTGCCTTGGGGACAGTATTGGGACAACCACTTGTACTGCAAGTCATCGTTGTGTCATTTGTTGCGCTGTTAGCAACAATAGGGGTTTATGGCTTTGTTGCGTTGCTGGTCAGAATGGATGATCTAGGTTTTAAAATAATCGCCTTCTCAAAGAAAAGAAGTCGGTTCTTAATGGTTATTGGTGAGATGCTAGTAGCTGCGTTGCCTAGGGTGATTAGATTGTTAACGATTATTGGTACGTTAGCTATGCTGCTCGTTGCTGGAGGTATATTTGTCCATAATGTCCATTTTATTCATCAATCCTTACTATTTATGCCGAGTATGCTCGCTGAGTTAGTAACAGGCTTAGCGATAGGTATACTGGTTTTATTTTTTGAAAAGTTGTTTATAAAAATTAAAAATAAGTAGCAATAGCATTGCGTTGCAATTGCAGCCGTCAGATAACGGCTGTAAAGATGTTATTTAGGCAAGTTAATAATTGGAAAACATTTGAAGAAGCCATTATCTGCACAGTTCAGCAGGCCAATTTGCACACCTTTAATGTGCTTTTGATTATAAAAAATTATTCTCTATTACAAGTTTAAGGCTGTATATACTCAATCTGCCTTAAGGTGTAAGAATCAGTAATGCGTTAACTGTCACGAGCGATTAACGCATTTTTATCAGTTTTCAAAATAGTGCTGGATAGGCGTTATTTAAAAACAACGGTTCGGTTAGCGTATACAAACACTTTATCACTCAATACCTGCTGCAATGCACGGCTTAATACAGACCTTTCAACATCTCGGCCTGCTTTAGCAAGATCGCTTGCACTGTAAGCATGATCAATATGCGCGACATCTTGGGTGATAATTGGACCTTCATCGAGATCATTATTAACAAAATGCGCTGTTGCACCAATGATTTTTACACCACGATCAAATGCTTGCTGATAAGGTTTCGCACCGATAAAAGCCGGTAAAAATGAGTGATGGATATTGATTAGTTTATTTTCATATTTCTCAACAAATGTAGGCGTCAATATACGCATATATTTTGCAAGAATTACATAATCAGGCGTATATGGCGCAATTGTATCTAATACCTTTTGTTCATGCTCTTCGCGCGACAAACCTTCATGGCTTACCGTGTGATAAGGGATATTAAATTTAGTTACTAACTCTTCAAGTGTATCGTAGTTGCCGATAACCGCTGCGATTTCAACATCAATGCCACCGTAAGTGCTTTTCATTAAAATATCACCAAGGCAGTGTGCTTCTTTAGTGACCAAAATTACGATGCGTTTACGTTGTTGTGAAACTAATGAACGATGAGAGCCATTTGGCAGATTAAAGTCAAGATCAGCCAGTAAAGTTTGATCGTTAAAGTAACCTTCAATCTCCGTTCGCATAAAGAAGCGGCCATGTTGATGATCTACAAATTCATTGTTTTTAACAATATTTAGCTGATGCTTTTGACAGATATTGGTAATCTGTGCAATCAGACCTTTGCTATCAGGGCAATCGGTCAGTAGTATTTTCTTTTCCATGTTTATCTCGATCAATAATTAATTAGCGCAACATTTTTTATATTTTTTGCCACTACCACAAGGGCAGGGATCATTGCGTGATATCTTACCTGATTTTGGCTCAGGATAAATATCTCCATCACAATAAAGCCATTGTTGATGATCTTTTACAAAATTAGAGCGCTCATGATGGCAACCTAACAGACCATTATCGACAAACCAGGCTTTAAATTCGACAAAACCCGTTTTATCTAAGCTTTCTGTGGCAATTATTTGTAAGTTTTTCCAATCCACGGTTTTTGTCGCTAACTGTGCTGCAGTTAGCTCACCTCGGTAATTTGGATGATAGGTATCAAAAAGATAATCACCTAACTGCAAAACAAACGCACTAAAACGAGATCGCATCAGTTGTTCACATGTGCTTGGTTTGGTTTTTCTATTATGAAAAGGTAAGCAACATTGTTGGTAGCCTTTTCCACTTTTACAGGGGCAAGTTTGTAGATTTAAATCAGTCATTATTATATTTCAGTTATAAAAAAAGCGTTCATTTGAACGCTTTTTATTGATTAATAATCAAAGCGATTATTTTGTTTGGTAAGCATCATGATGGATGCCGGCAGCACGACCGGAAGGATCTGCATTATGTTGGAAACTTTCATCCCAAGCTAATGCTTCAACTGTTGAACAAGCAACAGACTTACCGTGCGGTACACATTCTGCAGCACTATCAAGTGGGAAGTGATCAGCAAAAATAGAGCGGTAGAAGTACGCTTCTTTGGTATCAGGCGTATTGATTGGAAACTTAAACTCAGCGCTTGCTAATTGTTGATCCGTTACTTGAGTTTCGATATGTTCTTTTAGCGAATCAATCCAGCTATAACCAACACCGTCAGAGAATTGTTCTTTTTGACGCCATAACACTTCGCTTAACAGCTGCCCATCAAACGCTTCACGTAGAATATTTTTCTCAATACGACCATCTTTGATCATTTTAAGTTCTGGGTTAGTACGCATTGCCACATCTAAGAACTCTTTATCTAAGAATGGTACACGCGCTTCAACACCCCAAGCTGACATTGATTTGTTCGCTCGTAAACAGTCAAACATATGCAGTTTGTTTAGTTTACGGTTTAACTCTTCATGAAACTCTTGCGCATTGGGTGCTTTGTGGAAGTATAAGTAACCACCGAAGATTTCATCCGCGCCTTCACCGGAAAGTACCATCTTGATGCCCATCGCTTTAATCTTACGTGCCATCAGGTACATAGGAGTAGAAGCGCGGATCGTTGTTACATCGTATGTTTCTAAGTGATAAATTACTTCACGTAGTGCATCGATACCATTTTGCTCAGTAAAGATAATCGGGTGATGTACTGTACCTAACTCATCAGCTACTTTTTGTGCAGCTGCTAAATCAGGAGAACCTTCAAGACCTACAGAGAACGAGTGCAGTTGTGGCCACCAAGCGCCAGATTGATCATCATCTTCAACACGTTGTTTAGCAAATTTCTGCGTGATTGCAGAGATAACTGAGGAGTCTAAACCACCAGAAAGTAATACGCCGTATGGCACATCACACATAAGTTGACGTTTAACTGACTCTTCAAGCGCTTGACCGATTTCAGCTGCGCTACCGTCGTTATCTTTTACCGCATCATATTCCATCCAATCACGAGTGTAATATTGAGTGATTTCACCGATCTCGCTGTCTAAGAAATGCCCTGGTGGAAACTCTTGAACTTTTGAACAAACAGGCGTTAATGCTTTCATTTCTGATGCAACGTAAAAGTTACCGTGTTCATCCCAACCCATGTAAAGTGGAATGATACCCATATGGTCACGACCAATCAGGTATTTATCTTTTTCTGCATCATATAAGCAGAATGCGAAGATACCGTTCAGGTCATCTAAAAAGGTATTACCTTTTTCTTCGTATAAACCAAGAATAATTTCACAATCAGATTTTGTTTTGAACTGGTAACCGCAGGTTAATTCAGCAGCTAATTCTTTATGATTATAGATTTCACCATTAACCGCTAGGATATGTGTATTATTTTGATTGTATAGTGGCTGTGCGCCTGTATTTACGTCGACGATTGAAAGACGTTCATGGACGAGGATAGCTTTATCAGACGAGTAAACACCAGACCAATCCGGGCCACGGTGACGAAGCAGTTTAGACATTTCAATTGCTTGCTGGCGCAATGCGATAGGATCGCTTTTAATGTCGAGCACACCAAAAATAGAACACATAACGTTACCTTTTATTTGAATACCAATACTTAGCGTATTTAGTATCTTTTAATATTTATTAATGCTTTTCCGTTTGCTTAAACACAGCAAAAAGAGAACGAATATTTTTTGAAAAATTTAGTTGCACGATTTTTGCAGAATATTGAAGAAAAGTCACACTAAATCCGTGTAATTAAGTCACAAATACATGGATTAGGTGATTTTTTTCCTATAACTCTTGTTTATGAGGGTTTTTTGTTAAAACGGGGTGTAACTCAGAACAAACATGGCGTGCAAAACCGGATCCCGCTTCCACATACATATTATAAACGGGGTTTACACCAAGTGCGTTTAACTCATTTTCATCCTCTTTATAGTGTGCAAGTGCCGCCACTTCAAAGCTGCAAAATTTGATTTTATTTAGTTGTTCTGCAGCATAACGATTACCGTTATGGTCGGGCATTGCTAACAAAATAAGTTTTATATTATCGGTCAGTTGTAGTTTACTCCAAAAATCAGAGTCAAGTGCATCACCGGTAATTACTCGTCGTCCTAACTCGCGGTGTTTAATGGTTGTTTGATGATCATAATCGACACCCATTACCTTTTCGCCATAAGTCAGTTTTAAAGCATCATAAGCTCCTGCGCCAATGCGGCCCATTCCCATCACTAATATTTGCGCATCGCCAACCCGAACGGGGCGATCATCTTTATGTAAGCGTGTAGATTGGAAACGTTTTAATGACAGTGTAAAACGTGTGTAAACAGTATCGGCATATTTATTTAATAGTGCGGCAATAATAAAACTTAAAGAAACTGCAAGTGCTGTAATGATTAACCAGTCTTGTGTTAACCAGCCTTTATAGGTTGCAAGAGAAGCAACAATCAAACCAAATTCACTGTAATTGGCTAATGTAAATGAGGCAAAAAGCGAGGTACGGGAACGCAATTTAAATTTTGTTAAGGTAATAAAATACAGTGCAATTTTTCCTAATAAGAGTAGCGATAAAACAGCTGCAATCATGAGGTGATCAAGATTTGGTAGTCCGCCTAAACCTATGTTTAAAAAGAAGCAGATTAAAAATAGCTCTTTCATATTAAACAGTGATTTAGCCATATTTTTAGCGCTAGGATGTCCGGCCAGTAACATACCGGCAATCAAGGCACCTAAATCTGCTTTCATGCCGACAGATTCAAATAATCCAGCGCCGATCACCAGTGCCAGGAAAAAACCATATAAGACCAGCAGTTCACCGTGACCTGCTCCGTCTAGAAGTTTGAACAGCAGGGGCCTGATAAGTGGCAATGCAAGTAATGTAAATGCCCAAATAGAAGGAATTTCACCAACAGAAATGGTTAAGAAAAGTACGGCAAAAATATCCTGCATAATCAAGATACCGATCGCGATGCGGCCGTAAAGGGAGTTTGTTTCACTTTTTTCTTCAAGAATTTTTACTGCAAAAACGGTGCTGGAAAAACTCAATGCAAAGGACACCAGAAGCAAAGCTGGCATATCGAGGGTGGTAAAAAAAGAGAGGCCAATCTGTTTTAAGGAAAATAAAAGTAGCGCGTAAAAAATAATACTGCTAACTATATGGATACTTGCGCCCCCCCAAACTTCTGCTTTGAAAAGGGTGCGAAGATCTAATTTCAAGCCGATTGAGAAGAGTAAGAGGGTGACACCTAAATTAGCAAAGGTGATTAAACCTTCTGTGGATTCAAAACCAAAAAAATTCAGGGCAAAACCGGCCAATAAAAAACCAACCATTGGCGGCAAACCGGTGAAGTTAATTAGCATCCCAAAGGTAAATGCGGTGCCAATAAAAAGTAATAGCGTAGTATCCATGGACTCAACTTCTATGAAAAGCATTGTTTATACCAATTTGAAAGGGAGTAACCATCCCTAAATCGATACGCCTAGAACTGAAACAGCACAGCGCCTTGAGTGGGAACTTAATTATTCAATTTGGTATTAGTATGTGGTTGATTTTATGGTAAGAAAGCAAGTAGAACAAATGTTTTTAAATTATTTACCAAAGTTGCAGTTTTATGGCGAATTTTATTCAGGCTTATATTCTTTATTTGTTGATTGTGTTTGTTGTTTTTCCAATAAAGACCGGTTTTCGGGAAAAGAGTAAGTAACAAAGGTCGTTGTATCAGGCCATTCGCGATTAACTGATAATTCAATTCCATCGCCCAAGAACCATTGGAAGCTTGCTTTACCCTGATTGATATCACCCGACTGATTGTGAGGATCACCATGTTTTTGGCTGAGTTTGTTTTTAATGCGGGCGATCAGTTCCGGCTTGCTGCGACCCACAAAGGTATATTTTGCGCTGACAAATAGATCCTCTCTTGTGTATGTGACCTCGAGTTCACTGCTTCCTCGTATAACAGCCCCTGTAAAATAGGTGTCCGACCAGCTGTTGATATTTTCATCAATAGCAGTAATGTTTTGTGCTTTAATCTGTTGACGTAATATTTCACGGTTGGTACAAGCAATGGCGACTGAAAATAACTTGGTTGTTGCCGTTGCGAAACAGTTTAGTTGTTTAGATAGTGCTTTAAAACGAATTTTTGCCCACTCCTCCGTAGATTGCTGATAAAGAGAAATAGCAAGCTTTAGATCAGCGGGTAAACCTAAGCCATTTTCATATAGATAAGCTAATCGTGCATGGGCTAAATTATAATCAAGCTTGGATGCGTTTTGGTAGAATTTTGCCGCTTTTGGGGGATTTTCTTTTATTTTCTGTGCGCCATTTTTATCAACAACACCCTGCTCATAAATAACACCGAGTTGATAAAATGCTTGTGCATGGTTCTGTTGAGCGGCGCTGTTATACCATTCGATGGCTGTGTGGATATTTTGAACTACTCCAGTGCCATTTTGATACATAAGACCCAGTTTAAATTGAGCCGCATGGTTTCCCTTACTAGCTGCCTGTTTATACCATTTTAATGCTTTTTCGAAATTGATATCGCCCCCTTTACCTAACTCATAAAACTCAGCCAGTTTATAGGCTGAAGGTGCATAATAGTTATTTGCTGATTTTAAGTAGAGAGATTTTGCAAGTTGATAATCTTGAGGGGATCCTCGTCCATATTCATGCATACGGGCGAGATGAAACTGTGCTAAGGCATCCCCTTGGGTCGCAGCTCTTTCATACCACTGTATTGCCAGACGGTAGTCTTGTTTAGTACCTTTTCCAGATTGGTATATTTTCCCCAAATTAATTTGTGCTGTGAGGTGACCTTGTTTGGCCGCTTTCTGAAACCAAAGCAAACTTTCACTATCACTTTGTTCAACCCCTAAGCCTTTTTGGAAGTGTACTCCTAATTGGAATTGTGCGATGGCATCACCTTGGTTGGCTGCTTTTAAAAACCACTTTACCGCTTCCTGTGGATTTATAACTACACCAGTACCTTTATCATACATAGTTGCAAGTACGTATTGTGCTGCCACGTCACCTTGAACTGCCGATTTTTCATACCAATATGCCGCTTGCTGAAAATTTTGTGAAACCCCCTGACCACTTTCATACATCCAGCCTAATGTGTATTGTGCCGCAGGATCTCCTTCATCTGCCAGTGGTCGCCACAGCTGTATCGCGCGTTCATAATCACCAGCTTGCGCAGCTTCATAGCCTTGGGTAAATTCAGAACTAGCAAAAACGACCTGACTGCTTAAAACAGTTAGTAAAATTGGCAAAGGAGATAATCGAAAAAGGTTTAACATCCTGTAAATTTAAAATCCCTGATTGTTATTGGATAAACAAGCAAGTATAGATCATTTAAAAGTGAATTAAATAAAAGCTAGGTTTGTTAGGAAGAGTAAGTTAATCATTTGTGAGTAAACTCACTGTCGAAGGTTTTTTAAGCTGTTGCGTTAATAAAATAAAGCGTTTCTTAGTAAGTAGAAAGCAGTAAGTTTAATGCTCGTACTGCAGCAAGTTAAAACATCATCCTCACGTAAATATGCCATAGGGAAGTTTGTATAATCTATTTTTCCGCTGATTAGTTGGCATCAGGAGGTATCGGCCACATTAACCATATTGTTAGCTGTTTGAAAATAATATCAGTTTATTGATAAGTGCTAATCTTAATATCCTCTTTGCTCGTACTGCAGCAAGTTAAAACATCACCCTCACGTAAATATGCCATAGGGAAGTTTGTATAATCTATTTTTCCGCTGATTAGTTGGCATCAGGAGGTATCGGCCAGATTAACCATATTGCTAGCTGTTAATATGCCATAGGGAAGTTTGTATAATCTATTTTTCCGCTGATTAGTTGGCATCGGCAGGCGCCGCAATGACCGTCTCGGCAGTGAAATTCCACTTTAAGCGCATGTGCTTCTAAATTTTCAAGCAATGTTTTTTGGGTGTTTAAAGGGTATTCAATACCGTTGACGGTTAATTTTTTGCTCACTAAAGGTTACAACTCAAATGAGCTAAGGTCGTCACTATCAACCTTACTGTTAATTTGTCCAACAAGATATGAACTGATTTCCGCCTCTTGCGGTGCGACTTGGACGTTGTCGCTGACTAACCAATGGTTAATCCATGGGATAGGATTTGATTTCACTGCAAATGGTGCTTCGTAACCGATCGCCTGCATACGCTGGTTAGAAATATATTCAACATATTGGCATAAAATCTGTTCATTAAGACCGATCATTGAGCCATCTTTAAACAGGTATTTTGCCCACTCTTTTTCCTGCTCTGCCGCTTGCAGGAATATTTCACGACCTTCGCCAAAACATTCAATGGCAACTTCGGCCATCTCCGGATCATCTTTACCCCGCTCTGCGAATGCAAATGAACAAGCAAAAGAAACATAAAAACGAATCGCTTCTAATGCGTTGATTGAGCAGATACAAAGATACAATTTTTTCTTTAGCGAGCGCAGTGTCAGTTTTTCTTTGCTGCCGTGCAGGTTGATGTAATCAATCTCTGTTTGTTCTAAACCATGCAGTTGAGAAAACTGCGTCGCATGGATCAGTTGATCATAATAACCGGCAATATCGGAAGCCCGCTTTTGAATCTCTTCATTGGTGACGATATCTTCAAATACTTCACTTGGATCGGTAAACAGATTACGTAAAATATGTGTGTAGCTACGACTGTGAATTGTTTCAGAGAATGACCATGTTTCGATCCATGTTTCCAGCTCTGGTAATGAAACAATCGGAAGCAGGGCGATGTTCGGGCTGCGACCTTGAATTGAATCAAGCAATGTTTGATATTTTAAGTTGGAGATAAAAATATGCTGCTCATGATCTGGCAAGTTTGAAAAATCGATACGATCGCGACTGACATCAATCTCTTCAGGACGCCAGAAGAAGCTTAGTTGTTTCTCAATCAGTTTTTCAAATACTTCAAAACGTTGTTGGTCATAACGGGCAACATTAACCGGATTACCAAAAAACATCGGTTCTTTAAGTGCATTATTGGCGATTTTTGAGAACGTTGTATAAGCCATTTTACCTCTCCATACTGAATTAGTTCCTCAATTATATTGAGGGTATAAAATATGATTAAACTGAAAGCCCACCTAATAATGGGCTAAATAACAAATTGTTAATCGTTACTTAAATTTTACATGCACCGCCGGCACAATCATCTTCGATGACTTTTTCATCGTCTGCACCGTCACGTGTATTATGGTAATAGAGTGTTTTCACACCCATTTTATAGGCAACCAGCAGATCTTTTAACAGATTGGTCATCGGCACTTTACCATCATCAAAACGTTTAGGATCATAGTTGGTAT
Source organism: Psychromonas sp. (assembly GCA_013619145.1). GTDB lineage: Bacteria > Pseudomonadota > Gammaproteobacteria > Enterobacterales > Psychromonadaceae > Psychromonas. The sequence goes on from JABXKR010000041.1 coordinate 13,876, forward strand.
TGGCTGATATTGCCTGGTCGACAAATTTCTGCATGATACCGACTAGTTCTAAATATCCCTGGTTATTTGGAATATCCCATAACAGTTCGTAATTTTCTTTATACTTTTCAAACTCAGGCACAACTTGTTTTAAAATACCGTCTTTACTCGCTTTAACACTGATAAAACCGCGTGGTGGTTCAATTCCATTGGTTGCGTTAGAGATTTGACTTGATGTTTCTGACGGCATTAATGCTGAAAGTGTGGAGTTACGTAAACCATCTTTAACAATATCTGCGCGCAGCGTTTCCCAGTCTAAGTGGTACTGTTCATCACAGATATCATCTAATGCTTTTTTGTAGGTATCGAGCGGTAAAATACCCTGTGAGTAACGTGTCTCATTAAATTTAGGGCAGGCACCGCGCTCTTTAGCAAGCTTGTTTGACGCTTTTAACAGATAAAATTGAATCGCTTCAAATGTTTTGTGGGTTAAGTTATTGGCACTACCGTCTGAGTATTTAACGCCATTTTTAGCTAAGTAATAAGCGTAGTTGATAACCCCTATGCCGAGTGTGCGGCGCGCCATACTGCTGTTTTCAGCTGCTTTAATCGGGTAGTCCTGGTAATCTAATAAGTTATCTAATGCGCGAACCGCCAGCTCTGAAAGCTCTTCTAATTCATCAAGTGAATCAATGGCACCTAAGTTCAGCGCTGAAAGGGTACATAAAGCGATTTCACCCTCTTCGTCCATAATATGCTGCAGAGGTTTAGTCGGCAGGGCAATTTCTAAACATAAGTTACTTTGGCGAATCGGCGCAACTTTACTGTCAAATGGGCTGTGTGTATTGCAGTGGTCAACATTTTGAATATAGATACGTCCTGTACTGGCACGCTCCTGCATCAGTAATGAGAATAACTCAACAGCAGGAATTGAACTTTGACGGATACTCTTATCACCTTCATATAAGGTATATAAACGTTCAAATTCATCTTGATCTTCAAAGAACGCATCATATAAACCGGGTACATCAGATGGACTAAATAGGGTAATTGATTTTCGGTCAATCAGGCGTTGATAGAATAAACGACCTAACTGCACACCATAATCTAAATGGCGAACACGGTTTGAATCGATGCCACGGTTATTTTTGAGAACTAATAAAGATTCAACTTCAAGATGCCAAATCGGATAGAAAACCGTTGCCGCACCACCCCGAACACCACCTTGCGAACATGATTTCACAGCTGTTTGGAAGTATTTATAAAATGGAATACAACCGGTATGGAATGCTTCACCACCACGGATTGTGCTACCTAATGCACGAATTCGTCCTGCATTGATACCGATACCTGCACGTTGGGATACATATTTTACAATTGAGCTTGCTGTCGCATTGATTGAATCTAAGCTATCACCCGTTTCAATCAATACACATGAGCTAAATTGACGAGTAGGTGTACGAACGCCTGCCATAATAGGTGTTGGTAGTGATATTTTAAATTGAGAGGCTGCGTCATAAAAACGTTTAACGTAATCTAAACGTACCGATTTATCGTAATCTGAAAATAAGCAGGCAGACACTAACAGGTAAAGAAATTGTGCACTTTCGTAAATTTCACCTGTTACGCGGTTTTGAATCAGGTATTTACCTTCAAGCTGTTTAACTGCACCATATGAGAAGTTTAAATCACGATTATGAACGATGAATTTCTCCATCTCTTCGAATTCTTTCTTGCTGTAGTCTTCAAGCAGGTGTGCATCATACTTACCTTTTGAACACATTTTACTGACATGTTCAAAAACGCTTGGTGGTGTAAACCGTTGATACGCCTTTTTACGCAGATGAAATACAGCGAGGTGAGCCGCAAGATACTGGTAGTCGGGGGACTCTTCTGAAATGAGATCTGCAGCCGCTTTGATAATTGTCTCATGAATATCTTCGGTACGAATACCATCATAAAACTGAATATGTGAATTTAACTCAACCTGTGAGACCGAAACATTGCTCAGACCTTCCGCCGCCCAAGTGATAACACGGTGAATTTTTTCAAGATCGATACTTTCTCTCTTACCATTACGTTTGGTGACAAACAGGTTTTTATTCATTCGGGTTACCTTCTTTACTGCGACAACAATTTGCGTTAAATAGATTTATGCTTGCTTACTTGAAACACAACATATTGTGCTTGGTTAAGCGGTGAGGCACAAGATAAAGCTTTTTAAGTTTTTATCAAGTGAATATTTAACCTCTTAAAGTGGATAATTTTGTGGATAAAAAGCAGTATAAAAAAACAGGTTAGTATTAACTAACATCAACCTGTAAGTCAGCTCTGTTTTTTGTGAAATGCAATGGTTATTTGTAAAAATATTTAACAGGAAATAGGGAGTTGTTAAATAGATGAAACATTTACAGAATTTAGATTTAGCTCATGTTTTACCTGTTTATTGGTTAGCAATCTCTTTATTTACCCGATAACTGGCATTATTTATGCTGGTTAAGAGTTGTTAATAGTTATATCGGTGCTATCAAAACAGCCTGTTTATATTCATTATTAATTACGATTGCTTATAAACTAAGTGCTGATGATCACAAATAAAATGCAACAAGTTTGTTACAAATCGTTAACTTGAGCCGAGATTGATCTAAATCAATGTAGTTGGGTTATTTATCAGGTTTTATAGCAAAACAGACAAGTTAATGGGTTGTTAATGAAATTATTGACTAACATTAAATTAATATTAAAAAGTGCTTTAATAAAATGCACTTGAATTTCAATTAAAAAGGGGGGCTATTATGAAATTACTTATGGAACCTAAGTGTTATACCGATATTTGCCTGCATGGTAAGTGGTTTCATCATGATCACGGCGAGACCAGTGCTTATATGCTAGGTTCTCGAATGATATTTGATTTAGGTATGATGCCAACCACAGATGAAGAGCTTGAAGCATGTCTTGAACCAATTGCGATACGTCAGCTTTTTGCTTAATAGCTTTTTGGTTAATCTGAAGGCGATAAAAAAGCGCTAACCTTTGTTTAGTGCTTTTTTATATACGCAATAAATTGATCTTTTCTCTGTTAAAGTTTCTGGCAACGTAACATATAATTTACATTCACATTATTGGTGATTACAAACTCACCAGCCAAAACATTAAATTCTACGCCACACAGATCTTCACAGTTTAATGCGGTTTTATCGATTGCAGATAAAAGTTGTGACGGGCGAATAAATTTTTCATATTCATGTGTGCCTTTCGGTACCCACTTTAACAAGTGCTCAGCACCTAAAATCATCATTAAATAGGCTTTAAAGGTTTTATTAATTGTTGAAAAATAGACAAAACCACCTGGTTTGACCATATCAGAGCACGCTTGAATAATAGAGGCAGGATCTGGAACATGTTCCAACATCTCCATGCAAGTGACAAGATCAAACTGCCCCGCATGTTGCACAGCAAACTCTTCTGCTGTTATTTTTCGATAATCAACTTCGCTTTGTGTTTCTAAAGCATGTAAACGTGCAATTTGTAATGAAGCATGCGCCATATCGATGCCAATCACTTTTGCGCCTTGTTTGGCCATGCTTTCTGCGAGAATGCCGCCACCACAACCGACATCAACAACTGATTTTGCAAATAAACCGTCAACGCCTTGCTCTATATATGCTAAACGGGTTGGATTAAGCATATGTAACGGTTTGAAGTCTCCTTCGGGATCCCACCATTGTTCGGCCATTGCTGAGAATTTTTCAATCTCTTTGGGATCGACATTATGTGATGTTGTATTTGCAGGCATGCTATTTACCAAATTTTCTAAAGTGGGCGCATTATAACCTGATAATTTTAATAATAAATTCATTTTAGCAATTGCAGGAATAGTGCTCTTTTCATAATCTATTTATCTGCTGACGATACTCGCTTGAACTTTGTTAGATACAGGCATTTAAAAGCTGCTATTAGCTTCTTTTAACAACAGATTGACAGTTATCTCATATTCATACGAACATTTGCTGTGAATGCGTTTATTCGTCACTATTTTATGCTAGTATGCGCAACTCACTAAAATTCAGTCGATATTCTAATAAATTAAGGATTTAGGTCTCTATGAGCGAATTTGCCTCTGACGTTTCTCCAATCAACATTGAAGATGAATTAAAGAACTCTTATCTTGATTATGCAATGAGCGTAATTGTCGGGCGTGCATTGCCTGACGTGCGTGATGGTCTTAAACCGGTTCACCGCCGTGTCTTATTTGCAATGAGTGTATTGCGTAATGACTGGAACAAACCCTATAAAAAATCAGCACGTGTTGTTGGTGATGTAATTGGTAAATATCACCCGCATGGTGATACTGCGGTATACGATACCATTGTTCGTATGGCTCAGCCTTTCTCTTTACGCTATATGCTGGTTGACGGACAAGGTAACTTCGGTTCTGTCGATGGTGATAGTGCTGCGGCGATGCGTTATACGGAAATCCGTATGGACAAAATCGCGCATGAGATATTAGCCGATTTAGATAAAGAAACGGTCGATTTTGTGCCTAACTATGACGGTACAGAATTTATTCCTGAAGTAATGCCAACGAAAGTGCCTAACTTGCTAGTTAATGGTTCATCAGGTATCGCAGTCGGTATGGCAACCAATATTCCACCACATAATTTGGGTGAAGTGATCGATGGTTGTTTAGCATTAATTGAAAATCCCGAACTAACCATTAATGAACTGATTGAATACATTCCAGGACCCGATTTCCCGACAGCTGGTATTATTAATGGCCGTAAAGGCATTGTTGATGGCTACCATACGGGGCGCGGTAAAGTAAAAATTCGTGCTAAAGCGGATATTGAAGTTAATGATAAAACAGGTCGTGAAACCATTGTTGTTCATGAGCTGCCTTACCAGGTTAATAAAGCACGTCTAATCGAAAAAATTGCTGAGCTGGTAAAAGATAAAAAAATTGAGGGGATCAGTGCCCTGCGTGATGAGTCAGACAAAGACGGCATGCGCATGGTGGTTGAAGTGAAACGTGGTGAAGTGGGGGAGGTGATTTTAAATAACCTTTACGCACAAACACAGATGCAGGTTTCATTTGGTATTAATGCGGTGGCATTAGATCACGGTCAACCAAAACTGTTTAACCTCAAAGAGATGTTAGAAGCGTTTATCTTGCATCGTCGCGAAGTGGTGACACGCCGCACCGTATTTGAGCTGAAAAAAGCTCGCGATCGCGCCCATATCCTCGAAGGTTTAGCTATTTCACTGGCTAATATCGAACCTATCATTAAGCTTATTCGCCACTCGGCAACGCCAGCAGAAGCAAAAATCGCCCTGCAATCACAAGGTTGGGAACTCGGTAATGTAGCAGCGATGCTTGAAGCCTCTGGGGTTGATGCGGCTCGTCCTGATGGGTTGGCCATTGAGTTTGGCGTGCGTGATAACAGTTATTATATGACTGAAGTGCAAGCACAGGCGATTCTGGATCTGCGTTTACATAAATTAACCGGTCTTGAGCACGAGAAAATCTTAAGTGAATATAAAGAGCTGTTAGATATTATCGCGGCACTGTTGTTCATTTTAGAAAATCCAGCGCGTTTAATGGAAGTGATTCGTGAAGAGCTAGAAGAGATTCGTGCTAACTTTGGCGATCCTCGTCGTACCGAAATTACCGCGAGTGAAGCTGATCTTTGTATGGAAGATTTGATTAACGAAGAAGATGTGGTGGTGACGCTTTCTCATGAAGGTTACGTTAAATACCAACCGTTAACGGATTACGAAGCGCAGCGCCGTGGTGGTAAAGGTAAATCAGCAACTAAAATGAAAGATGAAGATTTCATCGAAAAACTCTTAGTTGCCAGTACCCACGATACGATTTTATGTTTCTCTACTCGCGGCCGTTTATATTGGTTGAAAGTATTCCAATTACCACTGGCTTCTCGTCAGGCTCGCGGTCGTCCAATCGTCAATATCTTGCCGCTGGAAGAGGGCGAACGTATCACTGCGATTCTACCTGTGCGTGAATATGAAGATGATAAGTTTGTGTTTATGGCAACCGCCAACGGTACAGTTAAGAAAACCGCATTAAGTGCTTACAGCCGTCCGCGTGCAAGTGGTTTGATTGCCATTAACTTAAATGAAGACAATGAGTTAATCGGTGCGCAAATAACTAATGGTGAAAATGAGATCATGATTTTCTCTGATGCAGGTAAAGTTGTGCGCTTTAAAGAAGCGGAAGAAACTACCGTAACTGATGAAGATGGTAATGTTGTTTTAGATGAAAATGGTACTAAGAGCCGTGCAACGCAAGGTGTTATCTCAATCAAAGTGAGTGAGCGTAACGGTAAAGTTGTTGGTGCCGTACAGGTTGATGATAATGATGAGATCATGCTTATATCTAATAAAGGTACATTAGTTCGTACACCTGTTGGTGGCGTGTCTGTGGTCGGACGTAATACTCAAGGTGTAACACTTATCAAAACACGCGAAGATGAACAGATTGTAGCTTTGCAGCGCATTGATGAAATCAAAGATCTGCCTGTTTATGAAGAGGAAGGCGAGGCTGTTGAAAATCAGACGGAACAAGCGGTTTCTGAAAATGAGACCGTAACTGACGAATCCTCAGAATCCCAAGAATAAACAATTCAGACATTAAAATAAGCGGCCTTGGCCGCTTATTTTATTTTAAGAGACAAGCAATATAATGACTAAAATATTTAATTTCTGTGCAGGTCCGGCAATGTTACCGGAAGCGGTTATGCAAAAAGCACAACAAGAATTTTGTAACTGGCAAGGCCTGGGTGTTTCAGTGATGGAAGTGAGTCACCGTAGCCCCGAATATATCGAAATGGCATTACAGGCAGAACAGGATTTACGTGATTTGATGGAAATTCCTGATAATTATAAAGTCTTATTTTGTCATGGTGGCGGTCGCGGTCAGTTTGCTGCTGTACCATTAAATCTTCTTGATGATAAATTAGACGCGGATTATCTATTAACGGGTCAATGGTCAAAAGCTGCGGTAGTTGAAGCTAAAAAACATGCTCGCATCGCTGAAACTAATATCATGACTGAAACTGCGGATGGAAAAGTGAATGTTCAAGCCTGTGCTGATTGGCAAATCAACGCTGGCGCAGCTTATGTGCATTACTGTCCAAATGAAACGATTGAAGGTATTGAAATCTTTGAAACACCGGAAACGGGTGTAGTGCCATTAGTTGCCGATTTCAGCTCTACAATTTTATCTCGCCCAATTGATGTTTCGAAATTTGGTATTATTTACGCAGGCGCGCAAAAGAATATCGGCCCATCCGGTTTAGCAATTGCGATTGTACGTGATGATCTGATTGGTAAAGCACGTAAAGTGATTCCATCAATTTTAGATTACAAAGTACAAGCAGATGCTGGCTCAATGTATAACACGCCGCCAACATATGCCTGGTACTTAGCTGGTTTAGTTTTTAAATGGCTTAAAGAGCAGGGCGGTTTAGTTGAAATTGAAAAGAAAAATATCGCTAAAGCGCAGCTGCTTTATGGTTTTATCGATAAATCTGACTTTTATGCTAACAACGTTGATAACTGCGTGCGCAGCCGTATGAATATTCCCTTTACACTTAGCGATGACAGTTTAAATGAGACGTTTTTAAGCGAGTCTAAAGAAGCCGGTCTATTGACTTTAAAAGGTCACAAGTTAGTCGGCGGTATGCGTGCAAGTATCTACAATGCAATGCCAATTGAAGGCGTGCAGGCATTAGTTGACTTTATGGCTGATTTTGAAAAAAAATACGCTTAATAAAAACTTAAATTTCAATTAATGGATTAGGAATAACAGATGAGTTGTGATTTTTTAAATATTGCCAATAGTGGTGTACAAAAACTACATCCCTATCAAGCTGGTAAACCAACTGACGAATTAGAGCGTGAGCTTGGTATTACCAATATTGTAAAACTAGCTTCTAATGAAAATCCGCTCGGTTTAAGTGATTCTGTAAAAGTCGCTTTGCAGAAAGAATTGAGCGAGTTAACACGTTATCCTGATGCCAATGGTTATTATCTAAAACAAGCGCTTGCTGAAAAATATGCCGTTGAGTTACAGCAGGTGACATTAGGTAATGGCTCTAACGATCTGCTCGAGCTAGTTGCGCGCGCATTTGTAAGCTGTGAAAATGAAGTTATATTTGCACAATATGCTTTTGTAGTTTACCCAATTGTTACTCAAGCAATTGGCGCAAAAGCGGTTGTTGTGCCAGCTAAAGATTACGGTCACGACTTGGATGCAATGGCCGATGCTATTACAAATAATACCAAGCTGATTTTTATTGCTAATCCAAATAATCCTACGGGGACATTTTTAGAACAAGATGAGATTAAATCTTTCCTAACTAAGGTTCCTGAAAATGTTTTAGTGGTATTAGATGAAGCATATTTTGAATACGCATCAGCGGATCGCCGTGGTAATGCCATTGAGTGGATTAAAGAGTTTCCTAACCTGATTATTTTACGCACTTTCTCAAAAGCGTATGGTTTAGCTGGATTGCGCGTAGGTTACTCTATTTCAAATCCGCAAATAGCTGATATTTTAAACCGGGTACGTCAACCATTTAACTGTAATGCGTTAGCGCTTAAGGCTGCGGAAACTATTCTGCAAGATGAAAAATACTTACAAGAAAGTATTAAATTAAATAATGCAGGGATGGCCGATTTAAGTACATTTTTCCGCGAGCATGAACTTGAGTATATCCCGTCAATGGGTAATTTTATTACCGTAAATGTTGCTACCTCCGGTGATAAGGTTTACCAGGAGTTATTAAAGGAAGGGGTGATTGTACGTCCTATCACAGGTTATGGTTTACCTAACCACCTTCGTATTAGTATTGGTACTCAAGCTGAAAACCAACGTTTTAAACAAGCACTGGTTAAAGTGCTTGAGCTGTAGTTATTAATAGAGATTATTAATTGAAAATTATTAATCTAGTTTTAAGTCAGAAAATAGAGAATATTATGGAACAATTATTATTAAAACCAATTGCTAAAGTTGATGGTGAAATCAATCTTCCTGGTTCAAAAAGCCTGTCTAATCGTGCGCTTCTATTAGCTGCATTAGCAAAAGGGACAACTACTTTAACTAACTTATTGGATAGTGACGATATTCGTCATATGCTAAACGCGCTTAAAAAACTAGGCGTTAATTACCAACTTTCTGATGATAAAAAACAATGTGTTGTTGAAGGTTTAGGCCGAGCATTCAATACGACAGAGCTTGGTCAACTAGAGCTGTTTTTAGGTAATGCAGGTACAGCGATGCGTCCACTTTGTGCGGCGCTTTGTTTAGGCCAGGGTGAATATGTATTAACTGGTGAGCCGCGTATGTTTGAGCGTCCAATCGGCAGTTTAGTCGATGCACTGCAACAAGCCGGTGCCGATGTTACTTATCTAAAAGATGAAAACTACCCGCCACTTAAAATTAAAGGTACAGGCCTAAAAGGTGGAAAAATCGAGATTGACGGTAGTGTCTCAAGTCAGTTTTTAACTGCATTTTTAATGTCTGCACCAATGGCAACAGAAGACACTACAATTGAAATTGTTGGCGAACTGGTTTCTAAACCGTATATCAAAATCACTCTGCAGATTATGCAGGACTTTGGCATTGAAGTTGATAATGAAAATGGTGAGTACCAACGTTTTGTTATTAAAGCGGGACAAACCTATACGGCTCCTGGTGATTACTTAGTGGAAGGTGATGCGTCATCAGCATCATACTTTTTAGCTGCAGCCGCAATCGGCGGCGGAAGTATTAAAGTGACTGGTATCGGTAAAAAATCGGTACAAGGTGATATTCAATTTGCTGATGCATTAGAGGCGATGGGCGCAAATATTGAATGGGGCGATGATTATATCAAAGCCAGCAAAGGAGAGCTTAAAGCCATCGATATGGATATGAACCATATTCCGGATGCGGCTATGACGATTGCTGTCGCAGCTCTGTTTGCTGAAGGTACCACGAAAATTCGCAACGTTTATAACTGGCGTGTTAAGGAAACAGATCGTTTATATGCAATGGCAACAGAGCTGCGTAAAGTAGGCGCAACGGTTGTTGAAGGTCATGACTTTATAGAAGTGACACCGCCGGCAAAACTTAACCATGCCGCTATTGATACCTATGATGATCACCGTATGGCGATGTGCTTTTCGTTAGTGGCTTTAAGTGATACGCCGGTTACTATCAACGATCCTAAGTGTACATCCAAAACATTCCCGGATTATTTTGAAAAGTTAGCTTCGGTTAGTTGCTAATCGATAGTAATAGCGAATAATAAAGCCTTGCATCGCAAGGCTTTATTATTTTTTCAGAAAGATAATTCCTGAACATTTTTTTCTACCGTAAGAAAGAAACCTTCTAGGGAGGAAAGCAGGCCACTTTCTGAAAAGGTGGATCTTTAACTAAAGTTTGTTTATTTCAGAGTCTCTTTTGCCACCGTCGCCATGTGTTATTTTTTGTATATCCGTTCATTGAAATTCCAGCTAAAAAATTCCAGAGCAGCGCTAGACTTATAGTAAATGTATTAATGATGTGATCTTATATTGCATAAAATAAATTGATACTAACAAGGTATGGGTTTTAGCGGGGAAGTAGTCGCTTTAGCTTACCAGAGATGCTAAGAAATAATGCCAGAAATAAAACTCATAATGACCTTCATTTTAACCTGTTAGATTGATTGCTTATTTTATGTGTTTGCTACTATTGATAAGAGATTTAATTGGGAGGAATACAATGAGCTATAAGCATATATTAGTCGTTGTTGATTTATCTAAATCCAGTGAAGTAGTGATCAGTAAAGCGGTTTCATTAGCTAGAGGTGCTCAATCGAAACTTTCATTTATTTATGTTGATGCTAGTTATGTAAGTACCATAGGGCTAGTTAAAACAGCAGTTGATAAGGTCGAAGCTGAAGAAAAAGGTATATTGCAAAAAGAGTTGCAAGCATTAGCTGTTCAGGTTGATTATCCGATCACCAACACTTTGGTTGTAATGGGAAATTTGAACGATACACTAAAAACAACAGTTAAAGAAATGGATGTTGATCTATTAGTTTGCGGGCATCATCATGATTTCTGGAGTCGTCTATTATCTTCAGTGCTAACTATACCCAAACTACCTGAAGATGCAGATTCAGAGGAACGCGCGGATGCCAGAACAAGGCACAACATGAAGATAATGGTTATTCCCTTTTCAAATGTTGTAACGCAGAGCTGGCTTTCGAGCGTTCCTCCCACAGGGCAAGGCGGGAGGAAACTCTCTTCGGCGTTATGAAGTATTGATTTAGAACGACTAGATCTTCAACTTCATGCCTTGAATAGGGCCACCTCCCGACTTGCTGATTCCTGCATCTTCAGGTAGCTTGGGTATAAGCATTGCGAATGGGGCAAACTATGTGTGTGCTATATAGTGACGGTACTGGCCCTGTTCGGATCGTCCTATTTAATCGCCATGCGGCTCTGTGCGTGAACACTGATGAGCGGAAAAAGGTGCCTGAAACTCACTTCTAGCGAATAAAATCCCCTACAAAAATGAAATGCCTACAAACCGGACATATATGGACGCCCCATTTTTAAATATCTCCCCCGACTTTTGTCGAGCATCGACGCCACTTGAAAGTTGATGTTTTATTGCGCAAATGCCGTCAAAGTTCACGGCAATACCATGCTAAAATTAATATAAGGTTGCATATAGGCTGTGATGAAAACCTATTCCCAGCATGAGTGACACCGTCTGAACATGTTTGAGGTCTATTTGGTAATTATTCGTAATAATATAAATGTTTAAAGCAACTTTTTTTGATAAAACAGGGAAATATTTTGAAGATACAGTATAAGACAGCTTCCATGATAACTTTGTCCGGCGTTGTTATCGTACTCCTGCTTTCGATAGGTTATGACCAGTACAGTCATAGGATAGTTAACGATAAAGAGATGGACAATATTACTAATATTTCTGAAGAGGTTGCCTCTCATTTAGAATCTCATCTTAGAGAAAAATCAGCAATCGCTATTACTCTCTCCTCTGCCCCGCTATGGAGTCATGATTGCTACTACAGGCAAGCTGACCACTCTTGCGCATGCGAATAAGTACTGGTGGAAGGCTAGCTTTAATGAAGGGCAAGGGCGAATTTTTTTGGATGATCGTGGTTTTGATTCCAGTGTAAAGGGATATGTGCTTGGAGTGGTTGTGCCAATTAAGGTGAATAATGAGATTATTGGCATAATGAAAAGCAATGTGAATATCATGGGGCCGCTGACTGATATTATCCATAATTTTGCACAGCGCCATTCAGGTAAGATAAAGATAGTTCGTACGGGTGGACTCATCGTAGCCGAACGTAGTGTCGCTCCACTATCAACTCGGGTAGATGATGCTCTTGTTGAAATATTACGAAAAAAAGAAAACGGCAGCGCAATCATTGTAGAAAACAACGAAAATCAGCTGGTGGCTTATTCCCCTGTGCGAATCACCATGGGGACAGAACAATTTGCTTTTGGAGGCAGTCAGGAATCGATTGATCATATTAAAGGCAATATAGGTGATGCTTGGCATGTTGTTATCTCGCATAGTCAAAGCGAGATTATTGAAGTTGCCCATAAACTTACTTTAGTTATTACTTTTGTCGGAATTATCTTCACCTTGTTAACCGCATCTGTAGCTCTGCTTTTGGGGAAGTGGGCAGCTAAGCCAATCGTTGAGCTTGCAAATGCTGCCCAACTTATCGGTAAGGGGGATCTTGAAACTAGGGTTGCAGTGCACTCAAATGACGAGATAGGAGCTCTGGCAAAATCGCTGAACTTAATGGCGGAAAATCTGCAAAACACTATGACCTCCAGAGATAAGTTGCTCTATGAGATTGAGCAGCGCCAAAAGGTGGAAGAAAAGTTACGTCACCTTTCAACCATTGACGAGTTAACTGATGTTTATAATCGAAGGGCATTCAACGAGAAGCTGTATACGAGCATTGGCAGGGCAAAACGCCATAATGAGCCTCTTTCAATACTCCTGATTGATATCGATCATTTTAAAGTTATAAACGATTCACACGGTCATGATGTTGGCGATTTAGTCATAAAGGATTTAGCTTGTGTTGCAAATGAAAGTATTCGTCAGGAGGACATGCTGGCACGGTGGGGGGGCGAGGAATTTGCCATTTTGCTGCCACAAACCGGAAAAGATAGCGCCTTGCTATTTGCAGAACGATTACGGCAAAAAATATCTATGCATGACTTCCAACAAGTTGACCAAATTACAGTCAGTATTGGCCTTGCTGAATTTCAGGCTGATGATACTCCAGATTCGTTTGTCAAGCACGCTGACGTTGCGCTCTATCAAGCTAAAGACGGGGGAAGAAATATTGTGAAATCTTGATAATGATTGGCAAGTCAAGCCGCGGAGATAGCATTAAGATTAAAGGCGAGCTATTGATTTAATATTTGTGAAAAAGGTGGCTTGCCAATGTGTTAATTTGTCAATCATGTTTCATGAGTAGTCTCCTTTAGAATGAGGCGACATTATGTGTAAATTTTAATTTTATTGGTATATGCGCTTAACTTAGCACTTACATTTCAACGTGCTTATGTTTCGATTTATAGAAAATATCAACTTCTGGATTCGGGGCGTTATTATCCAGATTCAACAAGTCGTGTAATTGCCGGAGTATTGCAAAATGGTATGTTTAAGCAATCGTTTATTGGGTTTAACAATCAACAAAAGTATCTTATTGAAATCTGCTTTTATGATGCCCGGGTTCCGATACAAAGAGAGCTGTTATTGAAGAATAATCACTTAATATGGTGATTATACCTGCATATTTTTTCTGAGTTATCTGTACAGACATGTGAAATCAGAGCTGGTTATTTAAGCTGATTATTAACCATTGATAATTTATTTGCAGTTTTGTTCGTTTTCTATGCAGTTAAGTGTAAATAATGGAATGAAAGCGACGATTCCTGATGCTATTTACTTTCTTCTCTTGCTGAAATTTAGGTGGGTTGCTAAAGTATGTTATTAATTTATTTTTTAGCTATTTTGGAAAATTTTCATGTTTAAAATGTTTCGAGGTATGTTTTCTAACGATCTATCGATCGATTTGGGAACCGCAAACACACTTATTTATGTAAAAGATCAAGGTATCGTATTAGATGAGCCTTCAGTTGTTGCTATCCGTTTAGATAAAAACGGTGCAGGCAAAAGTGTAGCTGCAGTCGGGCATGATGCAAAACTGATGCTAGGTAAAACACCTGGTAATATTCAAGCGATTCGTCCAATGAAAGATGGCGTGATTGCAGACTTTTATATTACTGAAAAAATGCTTCAACATTTTATTAAGCAAGTACATAACAATAACTTTTTGCGCCCTAGCCCTCGTGTCTTAGTCTGTGTGCCGTGTGGTTCTACACAAGTGGAACGTCGCGCAATTCGTGAATCTGCGCAGGGAGCAGGTGCACGGGATGTATTCCTGATTGATGAGCCTATGGCTGCTGCTATCGGTGCTGGCATGCCTGTTTCTGAAGCAAAAGGTTCAATGGTTGTTGATATTGGCGGTGGTACAACAGAAGTTGCTGTTATTTCACTAAATGGCATTGTCTATTCAGCTTCTGTACGTATTGGCGGAGATAAATTTGATGAAGCCATTATCAACTATGTTCGCCGCAATTATGGCTGTACCATTGGTGAAATTACGGCTGAACGTATCAAGCACAGTATTGCGATTGCGCATCCAATCAATGATATTAAAGAGATTGAAGTACGTGGTGTGAATGTTGCAGAGGGGGTTCCTCGCAGCTTTACCCTTAACAGTAATGAAATTTTAGAAGCGCTACAAGAGCCATTAAGCGGCATTGTTTCTGCTGTTATGCTGGCATTGGAAAAGACGCCACCGGAACTTGCTGCTGATATTGCAGAACGAGGCATGGTGTTAACGGGTGGTGGTGCATTATTATGCGAGCTGGACCGCTTACTTTCAGAAGAGTCTGGTATTCCTGTTATTGTTGCTGATGATCCGCTGACCTGTGTTGCTCGTGGTGGTGGTATGGCACTAGAGATGATTGATACTTATGGTGGCGATCTGTTTAACGCAGACTAATTTAGTGCATCGTTACAAGTTGTTTGTAACGAATGTCCTTCCCTTATTTGATCGGTAATAATGAAACCTATTTTTACGCGCGGTCCCTCTTTTTTATTAAGGCTATCCATAGTGATAGCCTTTTCGCTTATATTGCTTTTATCAGACAGCCAATTTAATCTGTTTGCTTCTTTACGAATTTACCTTAACTCTTTAGTTAGTCCTGTGCAATATGTGGCAGATGCACCGCAGAAATTATTTAGTGCATTGTCTGAAAATGTAATGACACGGCAAGCTTTAAAAGAGCGTAATCAACAATTAGAGAAAGATAATTTACATCTTAAAGCGGATCGCTTATTACTGACACAATTGCAGAATGAAAATAAACAGTTACGCGAGTTATTGAATTCAAAACGTGTATTTACTAATAAACGTATGATCACTGAGGTAATGAGTTTACGCTCAGATCCTTTTACTCACCAGTTATTGATCGATAAAGGTGCGCTCGATGGAGTTTATTTAGGGCAACCTGTAATTAATGAAGATGGCGTTGTCGGGCAAGTTTCTCAAGTAGGCAGTACCACAAGTCGAGTTTTATTAATTGTCGATGCAAGTCATGGTATTCCAGTTCGGGTGCAACGTAATGATGTAGCCGCCATTGTGCACGGTAGTGGTGCCTGGAATAAGTTAAATGTGCCTTTTGTGCAGAGTAATGCCGATTTGCAAGAGGGTGACTTGTTGGTTACCTCCGGTTTAGGTGGTCGTTTTCCTGCTGGTTATCCGGTGGCAACTGTGACCCATTTTAACTATCAGGAAGGTGCGCTTTACGCCGAGGTGACGGCAACGCCCGTAGCACTCTTAGATAGAAGTCGTTATTTATTACTGTTGTGGAATGTTCACCAAGTTCAGGAATCTGATTTATCGCTTGATTCGTTGGAGTCTGAAGATGTCACTACTGAGTAATTACCGAATTATCTACAGTACTTTTTTTCTAGGGTTAATTTGCGCCATTTTCCCACTTCCGATAATCCTTAATGCATTTCGCCCCGATTGGATGATGCTTATCATTTTTTATTGGGTATTAGCTTTGCCGCATAGGGTTGGTATCGTTCACGCTTTTATAGTCGGCCTATTACTTGATCTGTTATTAGGTTCAACCTTGGGTATGCATGCATTGGTTTTTTCTATTTTAGCTTATATTGTGAGTATAAATTATCAACGCATTCGTTATTTCACCATTGTGCAAACGACGTTATTAGTGGGTTTGTTTATTTTGATTTCTAAAGTTTCCCTGTATTTGATTGCATCAAGTTTACATGAGATTGTTTTACACAAGCATTATTTTTGGTCGATATTTACCTCAATGCTAATTTGGCCGTGGTTTTTTCTATTCATGCGCTTTATTCGCATTCGTTTTAAGGTTGCTTAAATATGATTTACCTTGCTTCTAATTCACCAAGACGTGCGGAACTTCTTGGGCAAATTGCAGTTCCATTTTCTCTGCTTAAAGTCTCAATTGAAGAAAAAATAAAAGAGGGCGAATCGGCTGAAAATTATGTATTACGTTTAGCGCTTGAAAAAGCACAAGCTGGTTTTGCAAGCAGTAATAAAGACAGGCCTGTATTAGGCGCTGATACTATTGTGGTTATTGACCAGCAAATATTAGAAAAACCAGCTGATCAGGTTCACGCCAAAAAAATGCTACAACTATTATCGGGTCGTACACATCAAGTTTTTACGGCAATAGCTTTAGTTGACTCTGAGTTTTCAAAAACACGATTGGTAAAAACTGCTGTCAGTTTTAAAGTTCTAAGTGAACAGGAGATAGCTGAGTACTGGTTAAGTGGCGAACCTTTAGATAAAGCTGCGGGTTATGGTATTCAAGGTCTTGCTGGCAAGTTTGTTACAAATATCAGTGGCAGTTATAGCGCTGTTGTAGGGCTTCCTCTGTATGAAACGGAACAGCTCATTAAAGAATTTTATAGGGATTGAAAATGTCAGTTGAATTATTAATGAATATTACCCCAACCGAAACACGAGTTGCATTGATTGAAGGTGGGATTTTACAAGAGTTACATATCGAACGTCAGGCGACCAAGGGGATTGTTGGTAATATTTACAAGGGTAAAGTTAGTCGAGTATTGCCCGGTATGCAGGCTGCCTTCGTTGATATTGGATTGGAAAAAGCGGCTTTTTTACATGCTTCTGATATTGTTCCGCATACAGAATGTGTTGCTCAGACTGAAAAAGCACAGTTTAAAGTCGCTGATATTTCTGAATTAGTCCGTCAAGGACAAGATATTATGGTGCAAGTGATTAAAGATCCGCTGGGCACTAAAGGGGCGCGATTAACCACTGATATTACCGTACCTTCTCGTTATTTGGTATTTATGCCTGGTAGTGAACATGTTGGCGTTTCACAGCGAATTGACAGTGCAGAAGAGCGCGAACGTTTAAAAAGCATTACACAAGGTTGTGTTGATGAGTTAGGTGGCTTCATTATTCGCACAGCTGCTGAAGGTGCGCCTGAAGATGAGTTAGTTCATGATGCGGCTTTTTTACAACGTGTTTGGCGTAAAGTGTTGACCCGTCGTCAACGTACCAAAACAAAGAATAAATTACTGTACAGGGATTTAGGGTTAGCATTTCGTATTTTAAGAGATTTTGTAGGTAGTAAAATAGATCGCGTGCGTATTGACTCTAAACTTACCTTCACAGACCTTCAAGCGTTCACCCATGAGTTTGTACCTGAGCTTGAAGATAAAATTGAGTACTACTCAGGTGAAAGTCCAATTTTTGATCTCTTTGATGTTGAAAATGAAGTGCAACGAGCATTAGATCGAAAAGTTGAGCTTAAGTCCGGCGGTTATTTAATTATCGACCAAACGGAAGCTATGACCACTGTTGATATTAATACCGGGGCTTTTGTCGGTCACCGAAACCTTGAAGAGACTATTTTTAATACTAATATCGAAGCGACACAAGCGATTGCACGACAACTGCGGTTACGTAACTTAGGCGGCATTATTATTCTTGATTTTATCGATATGAAATCCACTGAACATAAACGTCGTGTGTTTACCAGTTTAGAGCATGCTTTAGCAAAAGATCGTGTTAAAACGCATATTAATGATTTCTCGCCGTTGGGTTTGATTGAAATGACACGCAAGCGTACCCAGGAAAGTTTGGAGCATATCTTTTGTAGTGATTGTAAGCAGTGTAATGGACGGGGTTATGTAAAGACTGTCGAAACAGTGTGTTATGAAGTGTTACGGGAAATATTACGTGTAAATCGTGCTTATGATGTGGATCGTTTTGTTGTTTACACTGCACCTGCAGTGGCGGACGCTTTGCAGGGCGATGAGTCTCATAGCCTTGGTGAACTTATTTTGTTTATGTCAAAACAGGTAGAAATTCATGCTGAGCCTTTGTATGGGCCTGAGCAATTTGATGTTGTGATGATGTAATTGGATTTATAATTGAAACATTTTACGTGTAGATGGTTGCAACGCTTTTCTGTATTGATTGCAATAAAGCTATTTATTATTGCTACTTGCTTAACTGCATTACGTATCCTCTTTGTCAGTATTGAAGATTATAAAGAAGATTTAACAAGCTGGTTAGCAAGTGAATACAATATCAATTTATCGGTTGCAGATATTTCTGCCGGTGTTGATTTCTCCGGGCTTATCTTAACCCTAAACGATATTGAGCTGGTAGACTCCGCAGATCTTCCTTTTGTACTGACACTTGATTATCTTTTTCTACATCTTGATTTCTGGAACTCTGTCACAGAGCAAAATCTTAATTTTAACCGTATCTCATTACAAGGTGTCGAGTTAACAGTAAAAAACTTGCAAGGAACTGAAAAAAAATCAGAACAATCGCTGCTTACCATCGATTCGCTACAAACTGTTTTTTTACAGCAACTCAATAAATTTTCAGTTAAAGATAGTCGTATTCATTTTAAAGATCACTTAGGTCGTAATAAAACCATTGTTATTGAAAAACTGCGTTGGTTAAATGACGGTGATTCTCACCAAGGTATTGGTAGTGCTTCATTGCCGGATAGTATGGGCTATAACTCTTTAGAGTTTGTTGTCGATCTGTTTGGAGAGCAGGGAAGTAAAGATACTCCGCTGCGAGGTGAACTTTATGCTGAAGCCGATAACCTCAATATCACCGATTATTTAACGGATCGTGTTAACCCTAATGCGCAGATACTTGATGCTGTTTTGGGTTTTCAAATTTGGGCTGAGTTTTCATTTGCTAAATTGCATCAAGTTCAGGTTGTTTTAAATGATAGCCAGCTTGCTTGGTCGCAGTCTAACAAACGGCAGAAATGGCAATTAAACAGCGGCTTATTGCAATTAAGCAATAGTGAACAAGGCTGGTTATTTGATAGCTATGATCTTGATATAGAGCAAAATAATAAAAAATTACAAGGTTTAACGTTTACTGGATATGGAACAGCTGACCATGCATCTTTTGATTTTAATGCATTAAATTTAAAAGATTTATTACCGTTTTATTTATTAAGGTCTGAATTAACAAAAGCACAGCTAGCTTCATTACGCGCATTTGATATTGATGCGGATATCAAGCATTTTTCAATTAAGAAGAATAAAGACAATAAATTACAGTTTAAAGCACAACTTAAGTCATTTAAAAACCGCCCAAAAGGCGGCGTTCCTGGGGTAAGTAATGCCAATATTGAGCTGATCGGAGGAACCTCTCAAGGTGAGCTAAACATAACCCTGCCTAAGCAGAAAATCTATTTTGATGGGCAGTTTAGTCGTGCTATGCCGGTTGAGTCCGGCTATCTTGCGCTGCAGTGGTTAGATACGCCAGCGGGCCTTAAGTTATTTAGTGAGCAGAGTTTATTAAAAACAACTGAACTAGATACAGTCACTGAATTTTCGCTGCTTTTTCCAAATAAACAGGCCAAAAACCAAAGTCCTTTTTTAAGTCTTTATAGTTATGCCTCACTTAATGATGCCAGTAAAGCACAATATTATTTCCCAATAAAAGCGATGGGGGATAATGTTTTTGGTTACCTTGAGCCAACCCTTAAGAAAGGCAAGGTAAAAGGGGCAAAAATATTATGGTATGGCGCATTTAATCATTACCCCTATAGCCAGCATAACGGTATTTTCCAGGCATGGGTGCCACTGCGTGACGCGCAGTATGATTTTTACGGACAGTGGCAGGGGTTAACTGACTTAGATTTAAATCTGTTGTTTGAAAATGACTGGTTAACCATGGATGCACTGCAAGCTTCTTTAGGAGCAATAAATGTACAAAAACTAACTGCAAAAATCGATCATCTTAACCCTGACGGTATCCTTACCATTAATGCAGATATCAGTGAAGATGCACAAAAAATAAGTAACTACCTTAAAACCTCGCCACTTAAAGAGAGTGTTGGTAAGGCATTGACGGTTATTGATGTGCAAAACGAGTTGTCTGGAAAATTGCAGTTAACTATTCCTTTTAATCGGCAGAAGCAGCAAACACAAACGGTCGGAGAAGTGACCTTAGCTAACAATAATATTAATATTGAATTCGCGGAGAACTTAGTACTACCTCTTAAAGCTGCACAAGGAAAGTTCGCTTTTATCAATGGTAACTTAACAGCAAAAAATATAGCTGCACAGCTATTTGAGCAAGATATACAAGTCTCCTTTGCCAGCACTGAAAAAAAAGCAAGCTATCAGGTTATTGCTGATATAGGTGGCGCTTGGGACTTGCAACACTTAACCAGTACCTTGCCTATGTTAGCCACTTTGCAACTGTCCGGTCTTTTAGATTGGACGGGCAATGTAAACTTTGAACATAGTCATACAGGCGGCTATCAATCTACGACAAGTTTAAATTCCTCCACGCAGGGCGTGAAAATTAAGCTTCCTGAACCATTTCACAAAAACGCATTACAGTCATGGCCAACTGATATTTTAGTTTCCAGCGATCAGAACAGCAGTACACTTAGCCTTAATATCAAAGATAAATTAGATTTCACAGGTGAGCTTAATTATCAGGGGAAGCGACAAACCATTCCCTATTTTGCCCTGAATATCGGCGCTGATAAATTAGCCGATGTTAATAACAAAAAGCATGTGATTAAGGTTGATTTAGACAAGCTAGATATTGGCAACTGGTATAAGCAATGGCAAAAATTAAATGAGCAGGAAGAGCAGCCCGTTCAATATCAGAACTTTCCCCTTTTTGAGCTGGATCAGCTCCTTGTCGACATCAAACACGCCACTCTCTTTGAGCAACCTTTAACCGCTTTAAAAGTGAATGCAGTTAATGACAAGCAAAAATGGTCTGCGGATATTTACTCTGATAATTTGCAAGCAGATCTTGAATACCGTTTTGGTGTGCCAGTGCGACTTGATTTTGATATCAAAAAACTTAATTTCCAATCGATGGATTTATCGACGCTCAATGAGCAGCAAGCATCTGTTAGCAATAAAAAAATGCAGCAAAGTAATAATTTGCTAGAAGATTACCCTGAAATTTTTGCTAAATGTGCAACATGTATTTATGGTGATTTCGACTTTTCGCCACTTGAGTTACACCTTTATCCAACCAAAAGCAGACTTAATATTGATTATATTAACCTTGGAACGGAAAATGAGTTTACGCATATATCCGGGGTATGGGATCAACGTCGTACTAATATGATTGTTGATATGCGTGCCGATAAAAATAATAGCTTAATAAAACGTTTGGGCTTTGCCAGTCCTGTTGTTTATAAAAAAGCGGAAGCAAGTGGTGCTTTTAACTGGATAGGGGCACCTTGGCAGTTTAATTTTGACTCCTTAAACGGCGCTTTTTCTTCTCAACTAAAAGATGGCTCAATTACCGAGGTAAGCGATAGCGGCGCGCGATTATTAAGTATTTTCAGTCTTGATGGTATACGCCGTACACTCAATCTTGAGTTTAATAATGTTTTTGCTAAAGGCTTTAATTTTGACGATTTTACACTATCGGGCAATATCACAGATGGCATAATTAAAAATGAGGATTTTTATTTAAATGGCTCTGCTGGCAAGATCACTGGTAATGGGCTGATCGATTTACCAAACAATGATACTAATTATAAATTTAATTACAGCCCAGCGGTGACATCAAGCTTGCCTGTATTGACCGCCTTTGCAATTAATCCATTGACTGGTGCTGCTGTCTTGCTGATGACAAAAATTCTAGAGCCGGTCGTCGAGACGATTATCCGTGTCGATTTTTCTGTAAAAGGCCCGCTTAAGGATCCAGAGATAAAATTAATCAGCAGGCAGAAAGGTAAGGTTAAACTGCAAAATAGTGAAGTGCTTGAAGAGATAAACGAGCGGCAGTTAAAAAGTGACTATGGTGATCCTCGTGATTAATAATTTATCTGCCATTCAGATGGTCAGTGTTAGCTCTCCGGCAACGAATTTATCCTGTTTGAAAAAGTTGTTAGAGAAGTTGTCTCCAGCTGCAAATCAGTTAGTTTTATTACCGGAGAATGCGCTGAGTTTTGCAGATAAAAAGACCTATTTATCATTAGCTGAAAACTTAGGAGATGGTTATTTTCAATCTCAATTAGGAAATTTAGCAAAACAGTATCAATGTTATTTAGTGTGTGGCAGTTTCCCGATTAAAAGCAGGCAAAGCGATAAGATCTTTACCACAAGTTTGGTTTTTTCACCGCAGGGTAAATTAATCAGCCATTATCATAAAATTCATCTGTTTGATGCCTTGGTTACAGATCAAAAAGGGCTGTATAAGGAATCTGATACCTTTATTGCCGGTCAGGATATTCAGCTATTTGATTATTGGCTCGATTCTTCAGTTTCAGTCAAAGTTGGCCTGGCTATCTGTTATGATTTACGTTTTCCCGCTCTGTTTCAAACGTTACGTGCACAAGGGGCTGATATTATATTATTACCCGCCGCTTTTACTAAAGTAACTGGAGAGGCGCATTGGCTTCCTTTGCTGCAAGCTCGAGCGATTGAAAACCAATGTTATATTATCGCCGCTAATCAAGGTGGTTTACACCCGTGTGGCCGAGAAACATTTGGGCATTCGATGATCATTTCTCCGTGGGGAGAAGTGCTTAGCCAACTGCAATTAGGGGAAGGTGTTATTCAAGCTCCATTTGCAAAGCAACTCCTTGAAAAAGTTCGCCAGGCAATGCCTGTTATATGGCATTGCCTGGCGAACTTTTTCAAGGAGTTGCTTTGCAAATGGAGCTTGAATAACAC
>JABXKR010000113.1 GCA_013619145.1 Psychromonas sp.
CAAATATAGAGGTGAATTTTTTAACTAAATATAACTCTTTTATTAATTTGCGAGTTGGCGCGCATTTGTAGGGAAAACCTTGTTTTCGTTGAGTTAAATCAGTTCTGTAAGTAAATATATCTTCTACTTTTAAAGGATAAGTTTTTTAGATTGAACTTAATAAATATTTTTTGTATATACAGAAAACAGGAGTTTATTATGGATATTTTATCGTTCGGCGTGCTTACTGTTACCTGCGTTATTTTTGTTTATATGATGTACTTCTTTATTGATCTGATTAAAAAGTCACATCTGGAATAATAAAGCTAGGTTTAATTTGTAAACAAACTATACGAGGTAACAAATATTTACCCGTGAAAGTATAAGGCACCCATTAGCTATTTAATCAAAAGTTTCTGATTGAAAAAAATACAAGCTGTGGGTGTCTTGCATATTGCATTTACTTTAATCGGGCTCTTGAGTTTTGTCATTGAATGCAAGAAACAAGATCTAAGCCCTGTAATTATCCCTTTTTCAGCATCTTTTAACCCTTTTGAGGGATATCCCTTTCACAGTTTCTCTTGAACAATACAATTTTGTGTAGCTATCGGTAAATGCAAAATATGTATGCTAGAGCCCAACAACACAACGATTCAGGGCGATAGACTAGCTAATTTGTCTGCAGGGTAATAATGTTACTGATGGTTTCGCTGAATCAATAATAGCTAAAAAACACTTCATAATTTAAGAATGCAGACAGTTGAAGGGGTGTCGATGACTCAAAAATTTTTAAAGATTGTCTGCCCAGGTATCATGGTCCTTGTTTTGATATTGCCGACCGAAATTTTGGCAACGCCGAAAACTAATATAACCTGGACTACAGAGATCTGGCCGAAGGCAACGGAAGAGGATGGCAGGGGGGCCTATTTTGATTTGCTAAATGCCGTTTATCCTCCTTCAGAGTTTGAGCTGCTGCATAGCTTTTTGCCCTATAAGCGCGGTATTAACTTTGTCAGAGAAGGTCGTATGGATATTTTTTCCATTTGCTATCCGATGAGCGAATTTTATAGGGCAAAACACCCCTGGGCTCAAGAAAGTTTAGGCGTGTTGTTTGACGAAAAAGTTATTGGTGATTGGCGTGGGCTCGCATCTCTGGAGAATAAACAGGTTACCCTGCATAAGGAGATTGCCATCTTGCCTTTTATCAAGAAGCTTAATGCAAACTTGATTAAGACCGATAGCAAAGCTAAGTCACTGCTGCTACTCGAAAAAAGAAGAGCAATTTTTTTCCTTGGTATTTACATTAATATCCTTCATGAGGTCGATAAAAACAGCAATGTCAGTATGCCTCCATATACTTTTGTTCCTCTGCAGGTTATCACTTGTTATCCGGGGTTTACGCCTTCCCCTAAAGGTGAAAGATTAAGAGAAATGTGGGATAAGGGAATTGAAAGGCTCCATAAATCGGGTGAGTTACAGGCAATTTATAAGAAATGGAAGCTTGAATACCCAGATTACCAGTGGCAGTGAACAGAAGATATCGGTTACAATCTACTAAGTTATTAGAAATTGAGGTAGGTATGGCTAGAACAGCAGCAGCTTTGCACATATTAGTGAAGCATAAAGAACAAGCAGAAGATATTATTGCCCAGCTAAAGAAAGGTGCAAAATTCCAGGCTTTAGCTAAGAAGTACTCGAACTGTCCGTCGGGTAAGAAAGGTGGTGATCTTGGTGAATTTAAGAAAGGTCAGATGGTTCCACAGTTTGATAAAGTTGCCTTTAATGGTGAGATATTAACCCCTCATTTAGTTAAGACTAAATTTGGTTGGCATGTGATTAAGATCCTCTATCGGACGTGAGCAAAAGCAATTGCATTGCAATAAACATGTTACTAAGATCCTCTATCGGACATGAGCAATAAAATTATATTGAAATGAACATGTTAGTAAAATCTTGTATCGTACTTGATACTAGATTATTGGGTAGCTTGTGCCGATTACGTTACTCAGCAGACATATATACCCGTTATCATTCAAGATGCAAAAATCAGCAAGTCGAGAGGTGAACAGGTTCTAGGCGTGAAGGTGAAGATCTAACGGGTTAAATCAAAACTTCACAACAACGAAGATGTTTACCTCACGGCTTGCCCAGTTAATCGCTCGAAAGGTCATCATGTTACGCCTTGTCTTGGTGTCCGAGCTAGCGACTGATAAATGCATTTTGATTGATAACGGGTATAGTTAATTAAGGATTTTAAATGCAGAACATGACATTACCTTTTATATTGATTTCTACATTATTTGCCGCTCAATACGTGCAGGCAGAATCGATTTCCCGATCACAGGCTGATACATTAATGGCTGAGTGCCAAGAGTTTCGTAAACAACAAATAGAGCCACTTAAAGCGATTGAAATTGATAAGTGTATTAATGAGCAGGGTAAAGAAGCTGATTACTGTACGCGATTTTATAAAGACTATGGTGAGACTTACATAGAAGCTAATGGACATATGCAAATTGGACTATTTTGGGGCTCGCCAATATGCGATAAAGCACTTATTGTAGAAAAATACTTTAAAATGTATCCAGGTAGTGACAAATATGAATACAAAAAATAGTTTAAATTACATTGCACAATACTAAAGTGCTTTAGCGCACTTAGTTCTCTGCTTCAATATAGAGCCCATCTAGTCTTCGTTGGGCTTTTATTTCAAATCAATGCTTTATAACAAGGACTGTCTATTGAGGCTGTAGGCATAAATTTTTAATAGTGCGTTAAAGAGATGAAATCATGAATGCTAACTACCCAATTTGCCCTAATTGTAGCTATCAACGTAATGAACTGGACAAACTGGTGCATCAAGCTATCTGTCCCGCCTGTGGAATTTTATATGCAAAATGGCAAACGCCGGACACAGTAAACAGTAGACAGGATAGCGCGTCTGATCCCGAACAAGAGTGGGAAGAACATCAATCCAGGATGACACTATGGGAATCAATAAAAGATCTGTTTTTAAGTGTGCCTTATCAAGTTGATAAGATGACTTTTTATGGTCGGGTATTGGCCTTTAGTGCATTTTTTATCTGGGGAGGCTCTTTCATCTTAGGCGGAATAGATTGGCAGGGCATCGGCGGATCATTTCTACATAATATTAATTTACCTTTCCACGAATTCGGACACCTGTTGTTTATGCCTTTCGGTCGGTTTTGGAGTATTTTAGGCGGCAGCCTGTTTCAGGTACTACTTCCGTTATTAATACTTTTGGCTTTTTCTATCCAACAAAAAGATAATTTCGGGGCATCCATAATGCTTTGGTGGTGCGGTCAAAACTTTATCGATGTCAGCCCCTATATTGCTGATGCGCAGCTTCGAGCCTTACCCTTAATTCTTAACAAAGGGGATGAAAGCCATGACTGGGGAAACCTGTTAACCATGACGGGAAATTTACAGCATACGCAAACGATAGCGAATGCCAGTTTCAGCATCGGCTGTATTATTATTTTTGTAAGTTATATCTGGGGGGCTTATCTGCTTATCCAACAGAAAAAAGTGCTTGAATAATTAATGCAATATTCTTCCTCATTTATCTTTTGAACTGTTATTGGCAAGCCGATAATCCCAATGCGGCTACCAGCAACACGCCATTGCCCAGCACCAGTATTGCGAATTTTCCACCTTGTTGTTTAATCGCCATAAGGCGAAAAAAGCGCTGCTGCAACG
>JABXKR010000045.1 GCA_013619145.1 Psychromonas sp.
ATATTTATCTTTCTAAATAAAATATCTAAGCTTACAGACGAGTTAATGAATTTAAAAAAAGAACCAAAAGAATAAGGCTTGTTAAAATAGTGCTAACGAAACAACTGGGGTCAGAGTGAAATTCAATTTTAAATTTACCCTGACCCCAATTATCACAAGAAAAATGGATGGGGATTACGTAGCCGAATTGGTTTGGCAATTCTAGTGCTTTGAATTAATTGCAAAAATAAAGTGAGCGTCCAACCTTGATTCCAGTTTTACCCCGGCAGATAGATATCACAGAGCAGGTTATTTGAGTGATTTTGGAATTTAACTTGTAAATTAAATGGTTAGTTACGATTTGAAAAATGGGATAGGTGTCACGACTTTTAGTACATAGTGAGACCTATAAAGCTGTTATACAAAATTAAGGAAAATTCAGTGGATGTTACAAATGCTGTAGGGAACAGTATCACCACAAATCTTGGTGATCTTGAAATTATTAAATTTTTGGGAAAGGGAAAGTCTGGATATTCATACTTAGCTCAAAACTCAGAACATCAATACGTAGTCAAACTCATGCACTATGAACCATGTGCCTATTACTCATTTGGTGATGCAAATAAAGTAGAGCTTGAAGTTTCCGCGTATAAAAACTTGGAAAATTCTGGAATTCAAATCCCTAAGCTTCTTGATGTAAACGTTGAAAATAATTATCTCATCAAAGAATATATTGATGGCAATCTTGTTACAGAATTAATAATTGAAGACTCTCTTCCTGATTTATGTATTGAACAAGTTTGTGGTATGTCAAAGGCTCTTAAATCGCTAGGTTTGAATATAGATTATTTCCCCGATAATTTTGTATTGAGCAATGGCATCCTTTATTACGTTGATTATGAGCATAATCCATATGATGAAAAGTGGGATTTGACCAACTGGGGTTTGTACTATTGGGCAAATACAAAGGGTATGAAAGCTTACAAACAAACGAAAGATCCAACTCAAATCAACGAATGCGCTAATTCTGGTGTACCAATAAAACAGCCATTCGCAGACATAGTAAATTCTTGGGTCAGAATTTATTGTTAAGGTGTATAGGCTTGGTGAGCTAATTTAATATAACAAGGAAAAAACAACTGCCCCCAATTATGGAGCAACTTGTAGCACGCACATAAGGAGCTTATCTGTATGCTTGAAGAATTTGGACCTTCTCTCTATGTAGCCGAGGGGCCGACCGTATCGTTTTACGGCTTTCCATATCCCACCCGTATGGTAGTGGTGCGCCTTTCTGACGGTGACGTTTGGTTATGGTCACCAATCGCCCTGACCGACGAGCTGGCAAGCTCGGTTGAGGCTATCGGACCCGTGCGCCACATCGTATCGCCGAACAAAATACATCATCTATTCTTGGAAGAGTGGGCTGAGCGATGGCCTGGTGCGCGCCTGTATGCACCGCCTGGTCTTGCCCGTAAGAAGCCGGAAGTTCACTTTAATGCTGAGCTTCGCGATGAACCAGAACCGGCTTGGCTAGCGGACATCGATCAAGTGATTTTTCGTGGTTCATTGGCAATGGAAGAAGTTGTGTTCTTCCATCGAGCGTCTCGTACCGCGATCATTTGCGACCTCATCCAACGACATGAGCAAGAAAAAATGTCAGGCTGGAAAGGTAAGCTTATGCAGTTAGATGGCTTGGTTGGTGCGCAAGGAAGTACTCCTCGGGAGTGGAGAGCTAGCTTTCTTTGTCGCGGCCCCGCCCGTGCTGCTCGTCAGAAAGTGCTTGACTGGAGTCCCGTCCGGCTACTAATTGCACACGGCGAATGCGAACAAGCCGGGGCAACAGAGATTATTAGGAAGTCGCTGAGCTGGATCTAAAATGTTTGTCTCGTACCGTTAGCGGGTGGTCCTAGTGTATTCCGATAACATAGACAACCGTCATTTTCGGCACGTGCAATATGTTGCTACATAACCAGCGAATGCAGTGGACACTACAAGCGCCACTGATTCGGACGTTATGTTTACTTCGTAATCTGTTACATATATAGATTACGAAAATATTTTATTATTGAGGTCAATATGAAAAAAATAATAATATCTATTTTTGCTGTTTTACTACTCTCTGGCTGTGCTGGACCTAAGTTTGTTGCTAATCCAATAAATGAAGTTAATAGAACAACTGAAATCACAGTTGTTCAAGATAATGCTACTCGTGAAGTTTTCTTAGATACGATTGAATCGTGGTGTTTAGATAATAGTTATGAGTGTAATGTCGTACCTGATAGATCTAAGCACGTTCCAGAAGAGCTCACTATCAACTATGTATCAAAGTGGAGTTGGGATTTAAGCACCTTCATTGCTGATGCAAAAGTTAAGGCGTATAAAAATAAAACGTTAGTTGGGGAGGTTGAATTTAAGGCACCCAACTCCTTAAATACTGCAAAATATGGCGATGATGAAAAAAGAATTGAGGCAATGATGCAGTTATTATTTGGTTCTATGACTGAAGCAGATGCAAATAAGAAACTATCATCTAGAGAATTTTAATTACATTTTGGCAAACATAACAAGGCAATAGTTAGGAATTTTTCTGGAGGTTAAATTGGCTACAACGGTTGAAAAAACACTGGTAATTGGCATATCAGCAACAGCATTATTTGATTTATCTGATTCAGATAAATTGTTTCAAAAAGAGTTTGCTAAAAACCCACATAAAGGAATGGAAACTTATAAACAACATATGTTGGAAAATGAAGATCTTCCTTTAGACGAGGGTATAGGATTTCCGTTAGTACGTGCACTTTTAAGTTTAAATTCATACCAAAAAGAAGATGAGTCTCCATTAGTTGAAGTTGTGGTTATGTCTCGAAATAGTCCTGAAACAGGAATCAGAGTATTAAATGCTATAAGGAGCCACAATTTAAACATAACTCGTTCTGCATTCACCGCAGGCGAGTCTAGCGCAGACTACCTAGAAGCTTTTGAAGTAGACCTATTTCTAACTACAAATGAAAGTGATGCTCAAAAAGTTATAGATAGTGGTTCCTGTTCCTCTGCTGTGCTTTCAATACCACCTACATATAAATGCGATATACCAGATGGGCAAGTAAGGATTGCTTTTGATGGTGATGCTGTAATTTTTGATGAAACAAGTGAACTTGTATATAAAAAATCTGGTATGGAAGCTTTCCATGAGCATGAAAATATATCTCAAGACATCCCTATGAATGAAGGACCTTTTGCCAAATTTCTTATCAAACTTGCAAAGTTGCAGGTAAGACTCCCAATGAGCATTGAATTATCTCCAGTCCGTATTGCCATTGTTACTGCGAGAAATAGTCCGTCAGAAATGCGAGTTATTAAAACTCTGAGAAGCTGGGGGGTTTATGTTGATGAGGCTTTCTTCTTAGGTGGTGTTGAGAAAAGTAATATATTGAAAGCATTTAAAGCTCATATCTTTTTCGACGATCAAGATGTTCACTTAAAGCATTCATCTTTGGTTGTTCCATGCGGAAAAGTTTTATATAAAACTAACTCTCCTTTGAATAAATTAAAGAAAGAAAAAGAGACTAAGTCGAATTAATCAATTGAAGAGAAAACTAACGAAGCAATTAAATCGGGGGAATATCACTAAAAAAAGCTGTGGAGTCGCATCCTGCCCTTTGCCTATATAAACCAACCGTTTCGGCTAGCGTATTGCTTTCCGTTTACGTTTTTCTTGGCTGAGAAATAACTTTAGCAAAGGAAATCATGGCGAGAATTGAACGCCAGTTCAGGCTCATGAGCGGGCTAAGCTCTGCGTACTGAGATCTTCAAGCAAAAAGGTAATTGAATAAACAGGAGAATAATAAACTGGGCAGTCCATTGGTGAACTGAGTATTTGTAAAGAAAAGTGTTGGGGTATTAGTGAGCGAGGCTCAAGGAGGTTATTTGTTGAAAAGCTTCAAGCTGCCATAAAAAAAGCGGAGAGGTTTACTCTTTATAGAGTATAAAAAGTCCCTTCCGCTGCTATATTAATTTTTGAAGTTCGGTTTTCTCTAACCAGTCCAACTTCCATTATTTTCTAAAGAAACGAAGATTAAACTTACGTTTGTTGCTCTTGTTCTTGTTCTTGCTAGTCGTGCTAGTCGTGCTGTTGCTATATGCTAAAAAGTTTTGACCTGTGTAAAAAGATTGCATATCCATAATAATTTCCTCTTATAATTTTTAGTTAGTGTCCCTAGTGGACGGAATAAATGTAACCTAGATCACACTTTTACGCAAACAAAAACTGAAAGAAAGTTACAAATAACCACAACTAACCACACTAAAAAGAATCGAAAACAGCCAAAATGTGACGCCAAGCATTTAATTTTGTACTTTTATTACACAATAAGCCATTTTCAGCTATCGACCTCTAACAACAGACGGATATACTTTTACTTTCCAATATTCTCCATCAATATACCTTCTTTGCACTGTAAACTGTGTTTCCTTTGCTCAGCATCACATCAGATGTTAACTAATCGATTCTGGGCAAAACCACCGGCAAATAAAATTAAACCAGCAACTAGCAAGCAAAAGCCTGCAAACAGGGAGATTATCCAGATATATTGTTTTAGGATTAAAGCTGGAGAGGAATAACGGTGAGGCTTTATAGGCAAGGCCAATTGTCGGTTTAAATATCAGACAATTGGCGTGGAGTTATTTAACGCTTAAAGAATTGCTGCAACCTTTTGTTTCAGACAATCTGACCAGACACCAACCTGTACCTGACCGATATGCTGCTTTTGTAATAACAACATAGCTAATCTTGACTGACCGATACCGCCACCAATAGTCTGTGGCAATTTAGACTCTAATAACATCTTGTGCCAGTCTAACTCTAATCTATCAAGATCACCGGTGATTTTAAGCTGCTTTTGCAAGGCTTCAGGACTAACACGTATGCCCATAGAAGATATTTCAAATACATCTTCTAAAACCGGGTTCCATACTAAAATATCACCGTTTAATCCGGCGTATTTATCACAGGTTGCACTTGACCAGTCATCGTAATCCGGTGCACGTACATCATGAATTTCACCATCAGATAACAGACCGCCGATACCGATTAAAAATACCGCGCCGAACTCTTTAACAGCGGCTCTTTCGCGCTCTTTAGATGACAGTTCAGGATGCTGTTCCAGCAGCTGTTGAGAGTGGATAAAAGTAATCGTTTCCGGTAAAAACGGCTTTAGAGCATACAACTTATCCAGTTGAGATTCAGTTTCTTTAATTGCGCTATACAGCGTGCTGACCGTTTCTTTTAGGAAATCTAAACAACGCTCTGAGCTTTCACAAATCACTCTCTCCCAATCCCATTGATCAACATAAACAGAATGAATCGGGCTTAACTCCTCTTCATCAGGGCGCAGTGCTTTCATATGCGTATAAATACCTTCACCAGCACTGAAACCATGCTCAGCTAATGTTTTACGTTTCCATTTAGCTAATGAGTGCACCACTTCGTAATCCTGCTCCTGCTCAGGTAGTGACTTTACTTTAACCGAAACTGCTTTTTCATGACCGCTTAGGTTGTCTTGAATGCCATCACCCACTTTCGCTAAAATTGGTGCTTGTACTTCAATCAGCCCTAATTTTTGTTCCAGTTGAGATGAAAAAATCTGCTTGGCTTTACTGATTTGCTGTTGGCTTTGAATGTATTGGCTAGTCATAATTTTATTTCTCTATAAATAATTTTAAGCGGTAATTTGGTTAACAAGTTGATAGATATAATTACCTAATTAGACACAAAGCTCAACATCCACCAACAAAAATAGCTTTACACAAAAAGAATCATCAATAGAATGAACAATTAACTGATAAATCAATAATTACAGGTAGGGAATATGACGGTAAATTATGAGATCGATAATTTAGATAAAGAGATACTTAATGCATTATCTGAAAATGCACGTATTCCCTACGCGGAATTGGCTAAAAACTGTGCGGTGAGTGCCGGTACAATTCATGTCCGAATAGAAAAGATGAAACAGGCGGGAATTATTGAAGGAACAAAAGTATCTATTAATGCGAAAGCGCTTGGTTATGATGTCTGCTGTTTTATTGGTATTAATCTGAAAAACGCTAAAGATTACCCGGATACCATTAAAAGATTAGAAGCACTTGAAGAAGTGGTTGAGGCTTATTACACCACGGGTAACTACAGTATTTTTATTAAGCTGATGACGCGCTCAATCGATCATCTGCAGATGACTCTGATTAATAAAGTGCAGGCGATTGAAGCGATTCAATCGACCGAAACCTTAATATCATTACAAAACCCCATTAAACGGGATGTATTGCCTTAAAATTGGGGTATAAAGCAGTAAATTAACTGCTTAGGTTTTGCAGTTACGGGAAAAGCTTAACACCTTCTCTCCGACTTTTATTTTAATAAATACAGTTAAATAAAAACAGATGCAGCTGATTGGCTTTATCAAGACGTACATCTTCTTGTACTTCTTCATCAAGTGCATTTTTATACTCTTGATAAGCAGAGCTATTTAGCAACTGCGCTTCAAACTTTTTACTCGCACTTTGTCTATCAGTAGAAACTAAAATTAAATTTCTAAGCTTTTCCAACTCGCCAAAGTCAAACCAAATACCTTCACAACTAGGACATCTATCAACTTCAATTTCATTACCGGAGCCATAAAAGTTTCTGCTCATAATAACGCCAGTACATTTTGGACAATCAATATGCTTACTTAAATCCAATGCAGGCGGGGTAAACTGCTTAAGGTGATGAACTAACAATCCTCCGCGTATTTTTGTTTTCTGATCGAACTTTTCTACTTCATGACTATCAAAAAACACACCACCGCACTCTTCTGAAATATCAACTGTAATACCACCCACTTTAACGGGTTTTAAATCAGCGCCAGTTCTTGGACATTTCATATGACTTCCTTTTTCAAAATTAAACCGCTTATATTTTGATTATGCCATTTATAAACTAAGCGGTACAACAGAGCAGCTGACATTTTATTGATCTAACTGTAACAGTATTTAATCAGGTGCTTTAAAAACAGCTGAGAAAACAGATTTTTCACACTTTATTTAAATAAATAGCATTACAAATGAGCACTTTTAATTAATCAGTTGCTCTCCAAACTGCATTAGCGCGAGGGGCGGCGGGAAAGGTATGAAAGCCATCTAACTAGTGTAGTTTTTAATGAAATGCTCGGCTCCCGGTCTTTTTAGATATTCAGTCTTTGCCTTCACAAATATGAGCAAATCACCCGTTTAATCACGCCAACTTTACTTTTTAAATTCAAAAACTTGATGTAAGCATCATTAAAAAGATGACGGCTGGGTAGGATGAACAGCAATCCGCAATCCTTGTAAAAACATCAGTTTAATTCATTTACTCCAGAGAGACATTATGAAACAGATAAACGTTTACCAACCTTTCTTGATTTCAAGTTTCCAAAGAAGCCATACCCTTACTTTAAGTGATATGAAATGGGCCGCATTTGAGCAGCATGACTTTTTGGGTGATGGAGAAGACTGGGCCCTGCTGATAGAAAACCTGCTGACGGAAAAAAATCCGGAGCTGCTGTCAAAACTCACCTTTGGCGATGAGACTATGATGTTTTGTATCCGCAGTGAAGATAAAGATGCATTGCACGAAATTGCAGAAATGGTTTTTGCATTTTACGAAGATGAGACTTTATTAGATGCGCATATTGCACAATATGCCCAGTATGAATTTGAACCTAATATTGCTTAAACGGCTTACACCTGTCATTGTCGAATTGTTTCAGCCTCGTTCCCGCAGAGAACACGGGAACGAGGAATTCAAAAAAGAGAGCTGCCGGATCTCTAGTTAGCTGGCAAGGGAATTGCCTATAAATCACAACTTGATATGAGCACCGACCTGCAGAGCGCTAACACAGTTGAAATATTAATAACACCCAGACAGAACTGTTTATGGTCAGCCCTAACTGAAAATCGGTTACGCCGGCGGCATTAGCGCTTCGTGATATGCTGCGCGCAAAAATTGCTCAAACTTTAAATACTGATTTATTTAAGTGAATATGCAGTTCCATAATCAAAGCGCAATAGCACTGCCGCACACTCCTACTTACCGCGTTTTGAGAGCCGATACCCTATGGTGTTTCCCCCACCAGCGTTTTTAAACGCCAGCTGAAATTAGCCTGATCTTTAAAACCTCCCTGCAGCGCAATATCCTGAATAGACCAGTGCAGAAACTATAACGACTGCTTGGCCTGTTCAATACGCAACTCCTATAAATAGTGCGAGGGTATTCAGACAGCTGTTTTGGGCGCTTTGCTGCTGCAGTTACGCTGCATTAGGTGCTGTTTTTAATGCTTTAGGAGGAGCTGGTAAAAGCCCGGTTAACCATTGTGCGTATGTTTAAAAAATTCTGCTTAATTAATTTAAGCGAAGCAAAAACAGTCTGAACTGCTTTAGCCTCTCTTATGTTAAGGGGCTTATTTTTAGCATTCCTGCTGTAAAAAAACACCTGTTACCCTGCTCACATAATTAGTTCATTTGCGTTGAATTTCTGTTAAAATCACGCTCCAAATTAGTAGGAGATTTATTTATGACAGACAATAGCCAAATTAAAGTGATCGTCGGAATGTCCGGCGGTGTTGATTCATCCGTATCTGCGTATTTATTACAGCAACAGGGGTACCAGGTTGAAGGGCTATTTATGAAAAACTGGGAAGAGGACGATACTGACCAGTATTGTGCCGCAGCCCAAGACCTTCAAGATGCGCAGGCAGTCTGTGATAAATTAGGCATCCACCTACACACTATCAATTTTGCAGCTGAATACTGGGATAATGTATTTGAGCATTTTCTTGCGGAATACAAAGCTGGCCGTACCCCTAATCCTGATATCATGTGTAACAAAGAGATTAAATTCAAAGCATTTTTAGAATTTGCAGCTGAAGATCTTGGTGCCGATTATATTGCTACAGGTCATTACGTGCGTCGCCGTGAAACTGATGGCCATGTGCAGCTGTTACGTGGACTCGATAATAATAAAGACCAAAGCTACTTCCTGTATGCGGTTGGTGAAAAACAAATAGCTAAAACCCTGTTCCCTGTTGGTGAATTAGAAAAACCAGAAGTACGCCGTATTGCCGAAGAGCAGGATTTAATTACTCATAATAAAAAAGACAGCACTGGCATCTGCTTTATTGGTGAGCGTAAATTTACCGATTTTTTACAAGAGTACTTACCGGCACAACCGGGTGATATTGTCACTCCAACAGGAGAAGTGATTGGCCAACATCAAGGGCTGATGTATCACACACTTGGTCAACGTAAAGGTTTAGGTATCGGTGGATTACAGAATTCAAATGAAAATCCCTGGTACGTAGTTGGCAAAGATATGAAAAATAATCGTTTATTAGTCGCACAAGGTGCGGATCACCCTGCGCTATTTTCTTACGGTCTAATTGCTAAACAGTGTGACTGGGTAGATCGCCGCGTTAAAAGTGAAAGCTTTAAATGCACAGTGAAAACCCGTTATCGCCAACAAGATATAGCTTGTACCGTGACACCTATTGATGACGATACCTTAAAAGTGATTTTCGATGAACCGCAAGCAGCCGTCACACCGGGGCAATCTGCGGTATTTTATCAAAATGAAATCTGCTTAGGCGGTGCAATTATCGAGCAGCATTTACAAAAATAGCGCTATTAAAAATAACAAACAGAGAGCCCTTATGTCATTTCATAATTTACCATCTCGTAGTCTCGCCTTTGCAGCTATGTGCCAGGCTGCCTACTTAGTTGACAAAATCGCGACGAAAGGTTTGTGTCCAGATGCCGTCGCATTTGATGCATCACTGCGCTCCATTATGCGCACCGAGAGTGATTCGCCATTAGATATTTTTGGTGGTTATGAATCACTGGAAGTGGGTTTTAAAAGCATGCTGGAACAACTCGACAATGCCAGTAAAACACGCAATATGCAGGTCACTAAATACGTAATTGGCATGATTGCCCTTGAGAAAAAACTAAGCGCTAACGGTGCAAGCTTAAATCTGCTTGCTGAGCGTCTCAATCAAGTACAACGCCAGCTTGCCCATTTTGAAATTGATGACAGCAGCGTATTAAGCAATTTAAACTCGATTTATAAAGACCTAATCAGTAACTTAGGTCCAAAAATTCAAGTTAATGGTAATCCGTCTTGCTTGCAACAAGAGCAGACTCAGCATAAAATCCGCGCACTGTTATTAGCTGGTGTTCGTGCGGCTGTTTTATGGCGCCAAATTGGCGGCAAACGCCGTCAACTTGTGTTTTCGCGTAAAGCGATGATTCATCAGACCAAACAAAATTTACACCGCGTTTAACAGATATAATTATTCGATTTAAACAACCTACTTTTATTTAGGAGCAACAAATGGAACTTTCAGGACTAACAGCTGTATCACCAGTTGACGGCCGTTACGGTAGCAAAACAGCAATTTTACGCGATATTTTCAGTGAGTTTGGTTTAATCAAATTCCGCGTACAAGTTGAAGTTCGCTGGTTACAAAAACTAGCGCAAACTGACGGTATTGCAGAAGTTCCTGCTTTCTCTGATGCGGCTAACGCACATCTTGATGCAATTGTTGCTAACTTCAGCGAAGCTGATGCACAACGTGTTAAAGATATTGAAGCAACAACTAACCATGATGTAAAAGCTGTTGAGTACTTCTTAAAAGAAAAAGTAGCAGATGTTGCTGAATTGAATGCGGTTTCTGAATTTATTCACTTCGCATGTACTTCTGAAGATATCAATAACCTGTCTCACGCATTAATGCTGGGCACAGCAAAAACTGAGGTTATTCTTCCTTACTGCAATAAAATCGTTGATGCTATTAAAGCAAAAGCTCAAGAATACAAAGCGATGCCGATGATGTCTCGTACACACGGTCAGCCGGCTTCACCAACAACACTTGGTAAAGAGATGGCTAACGTGGCAGTACGTTTACAACGTCAAGTTAAACAGATCGAAGCAACTGAAGTGTTAGGTAAAACTAACGGTGCAGTAGGTAACTACAACGCTCACCTTAGTGCTTACCCTGAACTTGACTGGCAGGGTTTTGCAGAAGAGTTTGTAACTAGCCTTGGGACGTTTGGGGTTATATCTGCCTTGGTCACTTCAAACAAAAGACTATCGCTGGTGAAATCGGCTCTTCAACTATGCCGCATAAAGTTAACCCGATTGATTTTGAAAACTCGGAAGGTAACTTAGGTTTAGCCAATGCTATCTTTGATCACCTGGCTGCGAAACTGCCTGTGTCTCGCTGGCAGCGTGATTTAACAGATTCAACTGTATTACGTAACCTTGGTGTTGCTATCGGTTATTCTGTTATCGCTTATGAATCAAGCCTTAAAGGTATCAGCAAGTTAGAAGCAAACGAAAAAAACATGCTCAAAGACTTAGATTCAAACTGGGAAGTATTGGCTGAGCCAATCCAAACAGTTATGCGCCGTTACGGCATCGAAAAACCATACGAAAAACTAAAAGAGCTAACACGTGGTAAACGTGTAGACGGCCCGGGTATGGCACAGTTTATCGATACACTTGCACTAACTGATGCAGTAAAAGCGGAACTTAAAGCGATGACGCCGGCTAACTACATAGGTCAGGCAATCGAGCTAGTAGAAAAACTAGTCGACTAAGCTCGCATATAATGAGTTTATTTAAGGCAACCCTCGGGTTGCCTTTTTTGTATGCTCTATAATGTTTCTATTACTTTTTTTTCGCGAGGTTTTTATGTTCGAACTCAATTTAGATATCAGCCATTTTCTCGATAGCTGCTGGCAGAAAAAACCAACAGTTATTAAACAAGGATTTATCGACTTTGAAGATCCAATTTTGCCTGATGAAATTGCCGGATTGGCAATGGAAGAGGAGATTGAAAGCCGCCTTGTTTATAAAACCGATAACAAATGGAAAGCAGAATCGGGTCCGTTTGCAAGCTTTGAAAAACTGGAAAATGATGGCGCGAGCTTACTTATTCAAGCGGTTGATCACTGGCATGAAGAGGCACAAACATTAGTGCGCCCTTTCCGTTTTTTACCGAACTGGCGTATTGATGATCTGATGATCAGTTATTCAACACCTAAAGGTGGTGTTGGCCCGCATATTGATAATTACGATGTATTTATTATTCAAGGTTTAGGCAAACGTCACTGGCGTGTAGGTGATAAAGTGGCGATGCGTGAATTTGCAGCGCACGGTGCGCTTAAGCATTGTGAAGCCTTTGATGCGATTATTGATGTAATCCTTGAACCCGGTGATATCTTGTATATCCCCTGCGGTTTCCCACATGAAGGTTATGCGGTTGAGCCGTCAATGAATTACAGCGTTGGTTTCCGCGCTCCGGATCAAAATGATCTGTTAAGCAGTTTTGCAGATTACTGCCTCGACAGTAATGAAGTGCCTGAACGATACCTGGATCGTGCGATGCAGCTGCGTGAGAAACCGGGGCAAATTGAAGCACAAGAATTGAATGAATTGCACCGCATAATGCTGGCCAAATGCCAGACACCCGATGCCCTTATTCCTTGGTTCGGGGAAATGATCAGTGAAGCAAAACATGACTTGGATATTGCTGAACTTGAACAACCGCACAGCACTAAGGAGATACTTAACTTCTTTGAAGAAGGTGCGCAATTTACCCGTTTAGGCGGATTACGAGCCGTATATTTTCAACAATTACCCGCTTTACTGTTTATCAATGGCGAGCAGTTTAGCTGTGAAGGTTTTACTGAATTAGGTCATCACCTTTGTGATCAGGATGAAGTGGGCAGTGAATTACTTGAACTGCTAAACGAAGATAACAGCGCGTTAAACCTGTTTACACAGCTTGTAAATCTCGGTTACTGGTACGCAATCTAAAGGAAACAATAGAACGGCTAACTGCTGTTAGCCGTTCTTTATGTTATTAAGCAAGAAACAACTGATATCCACCTAAAGAGCATGAAATCCCCCCCACCAGCGACATAAATACCCCCGGTAAATAATACAAAACAGTACGGCATTTATCATAGGATAAAAGCTTTTGTGCTACCCGTGCATAAATCAACATAATGGCCATATCAATCACCGCCCATAGCCCTAAGAAAATAACCGATTGTTGCAGAAACGATTCAGTTGCAATAATAAATGACGGTAAAAATGCTAAGAAGAATAAAATATCTTTAGGGTTGGATAATCCGACTTTCATGGTTCGCCAAAAACAGTGATTATGATGAGATTTAATTTTATCGAGATATGCTTTACTGGTTAATATCGACACACCCAGATAGATAAGATACAAACCGCCAACCACTCGTCCCCACTCTAAAATATTTTCATCAATAGCCAAGGCAAGACTTAATAACATTAAAGAAATCGATAATAACAACAATGCTGATATCGCGCCGCCGTAAATAGTGCCTGTCGGCCAACCATGTTTTGAATCAGAAATGATTAAAGCAATAACAGGACCGGGTGAAGATATTAATAAAGCGATGGAAACAGCGTAAGTAAGATAAACAGAAAACACCAATTATTCCTAGAAATATGAGTTGAACAAAAATATACAGTTTATCACTACCTTATAGACAGGTTAAGCAATCACTCGCCGTGACAGCCAGTATTTAGCTTTCCAATAGATATTTTCTAAGGATGAAATCAACTTACTTTTGCTCGCTGATGCGTACAAAAACACACAATTTTCACACAATTTTCACACAATTAGCAAAAATGAAAAATACACTTTAAAATCAACGTGTTAATTAATTTTTGATTCTTCATTTTTATACCACACTGCCTTCATATACTTACTCTAAGTCAAAAGTTAAGTTTTACCCGGCAAATACACAGGAGTGTTATTATGAAATATAGAATATTGATATTTATCCAGGCTGCTTTAATATCCAGCCTTTTCGGATGCGGCTCAACTAGTACTTCAGACTCTGAAGTCACTGACAGCACCGAGCCTACAACCATAGAGCCACCAGCTTCCGGCGCTGCAACCGTCGAATCACCAGCCTCCGGTGCGACAACCGTCGAGCCGCCAGCCTCAGGCGCTTTTACTATGCAGCAGACCCTCTCTGACGGCGCGCAACGCACTACGCTCGCCTTTGCGGGGTTAGGTATGATAACCGGCAATCTGGGGGCGCAATCATTTTTTCCTCCCGGTAAAGTAGCCGACTACTGGGGCTTTCAGTATCTGCGTGATAATGATCCGGACGGCATGGGCCACAATACAAGTTTCTTAACCAGGATCGCCGCCAATGTTCTTTATATTCTGGACGATGCGCAGTTAGAAGTACTGACAGATCTCGCTGGCAGTCAGGTCAGTCAGATCAATGAATACGCCTACAAACGCTACCCAATGATGCAGGCTTTTCGCAGGCTGCTCGATACAGACTTACCCTTTGGCACTTCAGCTCTGAGCCAGACTGAAATTAAACAGGTTTCCAAAGAGCTCTACCAGCTAGACGGCCAAATCAGTTATGATCGCGCAGTCGTTTTCGCAGAATTATATAGAAGCATGAGCGCCAGCCAGTTAAGCTATCTTGATGATATGAAAGGTGTCGGCTGGGAATCATGGCCGGAGATCGACGAATCCCAGTTCAAGGATAGAATTAAAGGACTCTCTCATGACGAGTCGGTAGCTGTAATGACCTACGCAGGAGATCTGTTTAGCTGGTATGCAGGCTCTCTTGAAGCGGACAGCTATTTTTGTCCCGAGCGTCAAGGTACATATTACGGTTCTTTTTACATTAAAGATGCGCCCGCTATCGGCGTTGAAGGTTACAACATTAATGAACAGTTAACCGCAACGGCAGGCCGCGCTCTAAGTGACAGCACAGAAGGTTACGTTTCTTCGGATCAGGCGGCGCTAGTCTCCAGCCTGGTTGATACCCAGCGCAGCAACCTGTATTCCGGCAGTTCAAACATAGTGCAAGCCAGAACCGATATTTCTACCGCCCTTCGCAGCCTCATCACAGAAGCTGAGCTTTCAGAAGCCTTCAAGGACGCAGTACTGGCTGAGGTACTGGAAAAATCAGGGAGTTATGGTGAGCTGGATGGAGAAAATAATTTCCACTACGCCACTGTCTTTGCAGAGCTCTATCACTCTTTAACAAGCGGGCAGATGGAACAATTAACGACGCTGAGACAAGAGATCATGTCGGGTACCTATGACGACGGAACGCCTTTTGATTTTTCTATATCCACAACACTGTTTCTTTACTCCGCAGAGATTAGCGACAGCTCAATTATTGACAGCTACCTTTCAGACAGCGACGCTCTGTTTGAATAATAGTTGTACAAACCGGCTGGCAGCATCTGCATCTATTGAACAATTCTCAGTTTGATAGATGCAGGCACCGCTGATATCGACAGCACTTATACCATTTTAATTAATATAACGGCTCATACGGGTCACACGAATAATCACCAGGAGTATTAAAATGAAGCAATTTATTATCCTTTTCAGCATAGCTGCCGCCTCACTTATGCTGATAATAACCCCGGCGCAGGCGCAAGAATCAGTTAACAATAATTCTGAACAGGTAACTCAGGATCAGACTGCTAATAAACCAGAGGAGAAAATGCGCCAGGGAGGCAAACCGCCGCAAACGGCAATAGATGCCTGCGTCGATCAAACGGCGCAAACAAAATGCAGCTTTCAGGGGCCTAAAGAACTAGAATTTGGTGTATGTGAAGATACCCCCGACAAGAAATATTTTGCCTGTAAACCCGATCGGAATAACATTAAATGATATTGAACTGAAAATGATATAATCAGCGCTATGATTAATAATCACAGCGCTGATTAATTTCACATTAACAGGGGATGCTTTTTGAAACTGCAGCATAAATTCTTTTTGGCATTCTTTGTCACTAATCTTGGCATAGTTGTACTGCTGCTGGCGGCAATCAGTCTGAGTTTATCCTCTAACTTTAATCATTTTGTCAATGAAGCAGAATATCAACATATTAAAGACTCAATCATGCAGTTAAGCGCTTCATACCAGA
The DNA here is from genome assembly GCA_013619145.1 of Psychromonas sp. GTDB lineage: Bacteria > Pseudomonadota > Gammaproteobacteria > Enterobacterales > Psychromonadaceae > Psychromonas. Next base: position 16,010 of record JABXKR010000045.1, read on the forward strand.
TCAGCAATAGCTGGCAGCCGATCATTAACAACGTACAGATTTGACGTGATATTGTCGACCCCGGACAAGCGCGCCCCCCTTCACCAGTCGCCCCTAAAAATGATCGGCCAGGCAGATCTTTTCAGGAGCAGGATAATCGTAGGCATGACCGCCCGCAGCAAAATAAGGCGACTCAAAAAGAGAGACCGCCAAAGCGAGAAGCTGCCCGAGAAAAACGGGATAACCCCGCTAATTTTCTCAAAACGGGTCAGCGAATGAGTTTATATGACAGCAGTAAAAAAGTTATTGTCGGCCGGAAAGAGCTCAATCAGCATAAACGGATTGAACCAATAAGCGTCGCCGGAAAAACAGTAGGCTGGATAGGATTAGCTCCTTCAAATGCCATTAAAGACAGCCCTGCCGGTGAATTTTTGAAACAGCAGTATAAAACATATTTCCTGATTGCCGGCTGCGTAATATTAATCTCTATTTTTATGGCCGTTATACTGACAAAACATCTGGCTGCCCCGATAAAACAGCTCATTAACAGTACAGGCAAACTTCGAAGCGGCGACTACAGCAGCAGAATAGATAAAAGCTCAAAAGATGAAATAGGTACTCTATCGGATAATTTTAACGACTTAGCCAATACACTTGAAAAAAATCAGCACAACCGTCGTCAGTGGATGTCTGATACCTCCCATGAATTAAGAACGCCACTAACTGTGATAAAATCGCAACTGATCGCCATTCAGGACGGCATCCTCACAGCCAGCGGATCTAAGCTGACGATGTTAATTGAAGAGGTTGATAAACTTAACCGCATTGTTGATGATCTCTATCAGCTGTCAAGTTCCGATGTCGGCGGGTAACTTACAAAAAACGAAAAGTCGATCCGATAAAGTTATTAAATCATACCTTGGATAATTTTCAGTCTAAGTTTACCCAACAGGCACTCACACTGTCACGAAGTTCAGAAACCAATACTAAATGCTACCTTTTTGCGGATAAAGATCGGCTGCTGCAGCTTTTCTCCAATTTAATTGAAAACTCATGCCGATACACTAATCAGGGCGGTAAGATTAACATTGTTACTTATTTAGATGATTCGCAACTACAAATACAGATACAGGACTCAGCGCCCGGCGTACCGCAACAAGCTCAAGCAAAAATTTTTGAGCGTTTCTATCGCGTAGAACAATCACGAAGTCGAATCCATGGCGGCTCCGGACTCGGACTCGCTTTGTGTTCGCAGATCGTTGCAGCTCATCAGGGATCAATCACAGCGCAGGATTCACCGTTAGGCGGGTTAAGCATAATCATTACCCTGCCGGTTAATGTAGGAGAAGATCAATAATGATTAAATATCATATTCTTATTGTTGAAGATGAACCGGCAATTGCCGAAGTATTATGTGCATACTGTATTGCAGCCGGCTTTACCATTAAACATTTAGATAGTGGTCAAGGTGTCACCGACTATATCAAAAATAATAATGTTGATTTAGTGCTATTGGATTTAATGCTCCCCGATATTGACGGTGTCACCCTTTGCAAAGAGACCCGCCTGTTTTCACAAGTACCAATTATTATGGTCACTGCGAAAAATGAAGAGATTGACCGCTTAATAGGGTTAGAGATCGGTGCTGATGATTATATCTGTAAACCTTTTAGTCCAAGAGAAGTGATAGCAAGAATAAAAGTGATATTACGCAGAGCGGGCAGCTTAACTAATAAAATTATCAGACAATCAGGTTTTGAACTTAATAAAGAAAAATTCAGCGTAACGCTGCATAATCAAACACTCGATCTCACTCCCATCGAATTTAAGATACTCGAGCGTTTTTTAGCACATATCTGCAGAGTGTTTAGCCGCCAGGAAATTATGGATTCGGTTTATAACGACTTTGAAGAGGTAAGTGATCGCAATATTGATACTCATATAAAAAATATCCGCAAAAAAATAAGTGCAGTTTCGCCAACCCTGAATCCGATAGTTTCTGTTTATGGGGTGGGATATAAAATGGAATGCTAATAGTGCAGCTTGAGCTTATGCTATGTTTGTACACCGCGCACTCAATAAGGCAGGTTTAATCAATAATACGCCGTGACTGCCAGTATTTAGCTTTCCAATAGATATTATCTAAGGATGAAATCATCACACCTTTGCTCGTTGATGCGTGCAGGAACTGATTATCACCGATATAAATGCCTACATGACGCACCTTCCAACTGGTTTTAAAAAAGATCAGATCAGCAACTTTAAGTTTATTTTTATAAACGGGGTAACCTGTTTCGGCTTGAGTTTTTGTGCCTCGAGGAAGCTTGATATTAAAACTGTTTTTATAGATTACTTGTACGAATGCAGAGCAATCAATACCTTTTTTATTATTGCCGCCCAAACGATACGGAGTGCCCTTCCAGTGGTGATATTCATTGCGTAATAAGGTAAAAAGTAAGTCGTCCTCACTCATAGGTTTATTATATTGATGCTGGTTAGGCGATTTATCAGATAAGTTTTGGGAAACAGCATTGCCCGGAGTTGACTGAGTATTTGAACAGGCACTGACAAAGATCAGTATAAACAGGAGAAAATAATCAGCTTTAAATTTTAACAAGCTAAAACACCTCTTTCTAACTGCTAATCTCGGGTTTAATGATCACCTATCGCTAACTCTCGCAATAGGGATATATGCTCATCAGAGTCATTTAAACATGCTATATAATTGTATCTTTCACCACCACTATCCAGGAAACGTTTACTGTTTTCAATGGCTAATTCTTCTAATGTTTCTAAACAATCACAAGCAAATGCCGGGCTAATAATATCTAGCGATTTTGTTCCTAATTTGGCCAGTTCAGGTAAAAAATCATCAAGATAAGGTTTTAACCATTCTTCTCTTCCAACACGAGACTGGTAACACAACTTATATTGTTTTTCGCTTAGACCAAGGGCTGCAACAACCAATTGCACAGTACGCTCACAGTGCGCTTGGTAAACGTCACCCAATGTTACATAACGCTTAGGAATGCCATGAAATGAAAAGACCAATAATTGAGATTGTCCTTTTTCCTGCCAGCTTTTTTTAATCGAATTGACCAGGGCTTTAATATAAAGCGGATGATCATGGTAATCATGGATAAAGTTAATCGCAGGAAAATTAAATTGCTGTTTAATTGTTTCACTCAATTGGTCAAAAACAGCGGCGGTTGTTGATACTGAATATTGAGGATATAAAGGTAATACAGTTAAATCCGTAATCCCTTGCTCCTGAAACCTGCGCATTTGTGAGGCAATAGAGGGTTCACCATAAGTCATCGCATAATTAACGCTTATATTCTCTGAATCAAGACTGACAGCTAGCTTTTTGGTTTGTTGCTCGGTATAAAAACGCAGTGGAGAACCATTTTCAAACCATATCTTTTGATATAGCTTTGCGACCCGGCCTGAACGAAAGGGCAGAATAATTAAATAAAGAATGGGCAACCAGATAATACGAGTTACATCAACCACTCGCTTATCAGATAAAAAGTCACGCAAAAACGCTCTAACACTTTGTTTAGTTGGCTTTTCTGGTGTACCCAAATTAACCAATAATACAGCTCGTTTTTTTTCCATTGTTTACTCTATCTTTTTCAAGCTATAAAAAAGGGGCTAAAAGCCCCAAATGTTTATATATTAACAGCTTGAATTAACCAAGAATTACAGCTAATTCAGCACTGATAACATCAACTGCTTTTGTACCGTCAAACTTATGGTGTGCGCCATTACCTTGCGCTGCTTCATTTTGGTAGTAAGCAACAAGCGGCTCAGTTTGAGCATGGTAAATATCTAAACGTTTACGAACAGTTGCTTCTTCATCATCTGGACGAATTGCCAGATCATCACCCGTTACGTCATCTTTTCCTTCCACTTTAGGTGGATTGTAAACGATGTGGTAAGTACGGCCTGAACCAGAATGAACGCGACGACCAGCCATACGCTTAACGATCTCTTCATCCGGCACGTCAAATTCAAGTACGAAATCAACAATTACGCCAGCTTCTTTCATCGCATCAGCTTGTGGAATAGTACGTGGGAAACCATCAAGTAGGAAACCTTTGGCACAATCTTCCTGAGCAATACGCTCTTTCACTAAACCAATAATTAATTCATCAGAAACAAGTTGTCCTGCATCCATTAACTCTTTTGCTTTTAAACCAAGCTCTGTACCTGCTTTTGCTGCTGCACGTAACATGTCACCCGTAGAGATTTGCGGGATACCATATTTGTCCATCATAAATTGAGCTTGTGTGCCTTTACCAGCACCTGGAGCACCTAATAAGATAATGCGCATTGTTGCATCCTTTGTTAATTAAGAAGTTGATTAATAAATTGAGGTGGAAATTTACACTCTTATCTCTTGTTTCTCAAGGCTAGAGAATAAAAAAGGCCGACATAAGCCGGCCTTCAATAAGATATTTTAAGTATCAAACTAGCCAAGTAGTAATTTATTGATACGTCCGACAAACTCAGACGGATCATCTAAACTACCTTTTTCAGATAGAATAGCTTGTTCCAGTAATAACTCAGACCATTGTGCAAACAGATCTTCATCAGCCATATCAGCTAACTTAGCAACCATTACATGTTCAGGGTTAAGCTCAAAGATTGGTTTGCTTTCAGGTACTGGTTGGCCCATTTGCGCCATCAGTTTAGCCATTTGCGTGCTCATATCATCGTTATCTGCAACAATACAAGAAGGTGTAGAAGTTAAACGTTGCGTTAAACGAACATCTTTAACTTTATCACCTAATACTTCTTTCACACGTTCGATAAAGCTGGCAAATTCAGTTTCTTGCTTCTCTTGTTCTTTTTTATCTTCTTCACTATCAAGCTTACCTAAATCAAGATCACCTTGAGTAACAGAAGTGAAAACTTTACCATCGTATTCTGGTAAGTGGCTTAGTAACCACTCATCTACACGATCAGAAAGCAGTAATACTTCAATACCTTTCTTACGTAGAACTTCTAAGTGAGGGCTGTTTTTAGCTGCATTAAAGCTGTCTGCTGTGATGTAGTAGATCTTATCTTGACCTTCAATCATACGACTGATGTATGCATCTAAAGAAACTGTTTGCTCAATTGAATCTGTTTCAGTTGAAGAGAAACGGAACAGTTTCCCGATTTTCTCTTTGTTCGCAGCATCTTCAGCTGGACCTTCTTTTAGTACTTGGCCAAATTCTTTCCAGAACTGGTTGTACTCTTCATCATTTTTCTTAGCAAATTTAGTCAGCATTGCAAGTACACGTTTCGAACATGCACTGCGTAATTTAGCTGTTACACGCGTATCCTGCAGGATTTCGCGAGAAACGTTTAATGGTAGATCATTTGAATCAAGCACACCTTTTACGAAACGTAGGTAAGTAGGCATGAATTGTTCTGCATCATCCATAATAAATACACGTTGTACGTAAAGTTTTAGACCATGCGCTTTTTCACGGTTCCAAAGATCAAACGGTGCACGTTTAGGAATATATAAAAGACTTGTGTACTCTTGCTCACCTTCAACTTTGTTGTGGCTCCAAGTTAACGGGTTTTCAAAGTCATTAGCGATATGCTTGTAAAACTCTTGGTATTCTTCATCGTTAAGTTCGTTTTTAGAACAGCTCCAAAGTGCCGTTGCTTTATTGATCGCTTCCCACTCAGCAGGAGTGCCAGGAACTTTTTCACCATCAGGGCCTTCAGACTCAGCCACTGCTTCTTTAAACATCTCGACAGGAATACTGATATGATCTGAATATTTAGAAACAACTGAGCGCAGTTTGTAATCATTTAAGAATTCAGACTCATCTTCACGTAGATGCAAGATGATTTCAGTACCACGATCCGCTTTTTCAATATCGGCAACCGTGTAATCAGCTTCACCTGACGATTCCCAAGATGTACCTTGAGAAGCCTCTTCACCAGCTTTACGGGTATTTACCGTAACTTTATCGGCAACGATAAATGCAGAGTAAAAACCAACACCAAACTGACCAATTAACTGTGAATCTTTAGCCTGATCGCCTGAAAGTTGTTCGAAGAAATCGCTTGTACCTGATTTTGCAATTGTGCCCAGATGCTCGATCACTTCGTCACGCGTCATACCAATACCATTATCGCTAATGGTGATGGTTTTAAGTTCTTCATCAAAACTTAAACGAACACGTAGATCTGCGTCATTTTCAAAAAGAGAACCATCAGAAAGAGCTTTAAAACGTAATTTATCTGCGGCATCGGCAGCATTAGAAACTAGCTCACGTAAGAAAATCTCTTTATTTGAATATAAAGAGTGGATCATTAATTTAAGAAGTTTACCGGTATCGGCACTAAAAGTATGATTTTGTTGATGTTCCATAATATATATTTCTCTTTGGATTAGCCTAAACAAGACTTTGGTTTAAACGATGATAATAGAATGGGGCTGTTAAATAGGTTTTCAAGGTGACGTAATAAATAATTTTAATTTTACAGACTATTTTCACAAAAAATAGGCAGCAGCAAATGTAGTAAATGCTTATTTGTAATTTAATTGACGAAAGAAAATAACATACCAATGTTAATAAGTTGTTAAATATCTAAAATACCAATATTAAGCTAAGGTCTAAACTTGTACGGTGGCCTAATGCTTAATTACTTACATTAAGCGACGCATGGAGTATTATAATGAAATTCCCAAACACACTACTTTCATTGCTTATAGCAGCCACACTGACAGACATGCAGTTATTATTATGAATAGTGCTAGCTGGCATCAAAAACATTTAGATAAACACTTTCCCAACTTAAGCATTGTCCATACCCGTCTTATTTACCGAAGTTAAATCCGATTGAACAAGTGGGTCATGGTTGAGACAAAATGAAATAGCCAATATAGCTATGAAAATATAGTCGATAAGTCGATAAGTGATCAACGGCTTGGTATAACTTCAGAAATGGTACAGATAGAGTGATACCACAGTGCTCAGAGATCGGGTTAATCTGACCAGTTAATTAATGGAGTTGGTATTAAACGGAAAATTTCCTACAGACATAAGCCAACCGTGGTTTTCGACGTACTTTATAAAGAGAGGCACTTGGCGATGGAACAGGGATCGCAGAGCTCACCCGCTCGTGATACTTTGCAGCCGCGCAACTACAGGGCATGCGGAGCTTAGCCCGCTCATGATACTTTGCTGGCGCAAAATTCGCCCCGACTATCACATGAAAGGAAATACCTTCGGCATGCTTTTTATAAGCCCATGTTCGAGTAGGTCAAACACAAATCGTAAGCAATAAAAAACCCCAGTAAGCAGAGCTTACTGGGGTTCGTTATTGGGCGCTTGGCGATGACCTAC
>JABXKR010000284.1 GCA_013619145.1 Psychromonas sp.
GTTGAGATTACTCCATTCCGCTCGCTTTCTCCCAAAACCGAGCGTTACACAATATTTACCGGAACTGCTACAGGTTCCTTTTAACGCCTTAAATCATGGGCAAAATAAAGTATTGCTGATCGCAGCGAGGCTTTATTTTGTCCCTCTGGATTTTTTTGTTAGTCGATGGCTAATTTTCTTCCATAGAGTTATGACTTTGCTCTCACTCTTTTGCATATTGCATCATCGAGTTTATTTCTTACGATCCATAGTAAGCTAGTTATAAGGCCGCAAATAGGGTTGATCAAACAAATTAGTGAATTAATAACCCATGCTAGAATTTCCCTCCGCGTTTCACCTGGGACTCTATTGACTAATTTATCTCTAAATTCGGCTAAAACTCGACAGACTTTCATTTGCTTTTCAAGGCTCAATGACCCAAATACGCGATCTTTTGCAGCCCTTATAATTGACTTTTCATTTCCTTTCCGGATTTTGATTGCTAAAGGACTTTTCTTTTTTCGTATCATGCTCTGAGATGATTTTTTTAGTTTTTTCTTGTCTTCAACCAGGCTTACATACTTCTTGATTTTTTTATCATCCATGACTGAATCCTATTTTATACATTTAAGATAACCCAAACCCAATTAGGGCACCAATAACTAAACTCATCGACAGAATCCTGATTCTACTTTTATAAGGATCTAGTGATGAGTAAATTGATACAATAATATTACTTCCAAAAACAAGACCGATTATTATTTGAGTTGAGATAGCAGCATTATTGACAGTTGATACAATAAGAGCGCCCGCAAGCAAAAATAAAAATGACAATCCGTTAAATAATAGATTGTGTTGTTTCATATATTGCACACCTAACCTTCATCTCTTGTGTTTAATATCTGTTTAACTTTTCTTGCCTCCTACTCATATCGACTAACACCCTAATAGCCTGCTGTTTTTTGTCCCGTTGATTAGTTTATAGTTTGACCATCCCACTTATTTATTTGTTAGGCGAGTTACTAATCACCAATATAACTGTCATTATTTGGGTTGTGACAATCAGCCCAATCATCCATATCCGCATCATTATTTGGGTTGTTGATATCAGACCAAGTATCAAGTTCTTCTTGGCTCATATCTTCAGAGTCATCAATATAACTATCATTATTTGGATTTTGACAATCAGCCCAATCATCCATATCCGCATCATTATTTGGGTTAAAGATATCAGACCAAGTATCAAGCTCCTCTTGGTTCATATCTTCAGTATCAGGATTACTCATTTTCTGTCCTTTATTACAGTTTCAAAAAATAGCATTGCTTCCTTTTGCTCAGCATAGTCCCTTATACACAGTATAGTGAGCTAATAGTCTCTGTGCAGAAGCGCCTAACGCCGCAAATGAGAAAGATCGGACACCCATACCTTATTCATCACATTACATATGGATATTAGATCAAGCTTCAAAAAAAAATATTACAAACTATTACAGAGTGCAAAAGGCAGAGCGTATAAACCATTGGTCGGCTAAGTAAATTTGGAACAGAGTACAAAAACCTAAGTTGCTCTGTGTCCCAAGCGACTCAGGTAGTAAAAATTCCCATGCTCGCTTCTTCCCGAAGCGAGCTTCGCAGTGGATAAATAAATTTGGTCACTGTTTTATGTTTTGTAAGGTGCTTTGGGGGCGTTTGCTAGTTAGGTTTCTATGGCGCAAAGGGGCACAAACCGACTTACAAAATATTATTCATTTATCTCTAAACGTGTGGCCAGAATCACTGTGTGGTTCGCCCCTAGATTTGTAGACACCTTGTAAGGTTATTTTGAAACAAATAACTAGAGGTGATTCTATGACAAGCTTAAGCACGGTATTATTAGCACTGCTGGAGATAAGATTGGCAACAACATTTTGAATATTGGGTAAGTGCCCGACATACATGACAGCACCTTCAGTGAGCTGCTCAATTAATTCCACTGGATTATTATTTAGCTTCTCTGCGCCATAAGCAAAAAAAAGGCGTAATGGTGATTAACCATTACGCCTTGTATGGATAATACTCCCACCAAATAGTTACCTTTAAAACCTTTTCGGGTAGTGTGAGGCCCAAGCTTTGGCTGCAACCAAAGCCTTCTTATA
>JABXKR010000050.1 GCA_013619145.1 Psychromonas sp.
CAACTCTAGCAACTAGCCTAGAGTTACGGTAACTAATAAGGAGACCATACTATGTTGAAATCTAATATTATCGGAATCGATCTAGCTAAAAATATTCTTCAAATTTGTCAAATCAGTAAACATGGTGAATTAATTAGTAATAAAGCCGTGAATCGACAAAAACTAAAAGAGATACTGGCTAAAGCAAAACCAGCTGTCGTTGCTATTGAAGGCTGTGGAAGCAGCCATTACTGGGGGAGGTATGCTGAGCAATTTGGTCATGATGTTCGTATTATCAGCGCTAAAAAAGTAAAAGCCTTTCTCGAAGGCCATAAAACCGATGCTAATGATGCCTTAGCTGTTGTAAATGCATCATTACAGATTGGGTTAAAATTCAGTAAGCCTAAAAACGAAGAACAACAGTCTCTTCAAACTTTAGAAACTAGTCGCCTTTATCTTTCAAGAAACATCACTTCATTAGGTAACCATATTCGCGCAATGTTATATGAATACGGGATAACAAGTGCTCGAGGCATGCTAGGGCTGAGAACAGCAGTACAAAAGACACTGGATGAGCCTACCCTAATTCCTGCATGCTTAATTGCTACTTTGCATCGGCTGTGGGAACAATATCTCAATTTAAAAGATGAATTTACTACGTTGGGAAAAGCAAAAAATGCATTAGTTAGACAATTAAAACCAGCTAAATATCTTATGGCGCTAGAAGGCGTCGCAGAAGTGTGTTCGGGCATGCTTTATTCGACCATTGGTGACGGTAAACAATTTCAAAGTGGCCGACAAGCCGCAGCTTTTGTCGGTGTGACACCGAAACAACATAGCTCAGGTGGTAAAACGATTATGACCGGCATCATTAGAAATGGTGGTGTTAAGGAGTTGAGATGCGCGTTATATCAAGGTGCTTTGTCTTATATATCAGTATTACCAGATGAGCCTAAAACCGTAAAACAAGCCTGGTTGATTCAATTAAGAGAGCGAATTGGTGTGAAACGAACCTGTATCGCTTTGGCGAATAAAACGGTCAGAACTGCTTGGGCAATGTTAAGGTATGAAACTAAATATCAGCAGCAATTATTAGTAACGGAATAGATAAACCTAAATAATTTAATCCAGAGTATCAAAAATATAATGAACAGCTTTACCCATTTTTACGACAATGATGCAGCATAAACGGTAAGACCAACCTATTAAAACCTGTCTAAGTCGAAAGTCATTAAAGACTGTCAAACCGAAAAGGATAATAGGTGCGCAAACATCTTAGGCTAGAGGGTAGCTCTCTCAATAAAAAGCCGTATATACGAACGCATCTTATATGTTTATGTCAATTTATAGTTGTAAAACAGGTGGAGTCCATATACGACTTAGAAATCAATTTTGAAAGAGACTGTATTAACGCAGCCTTAAGCGGTGAGTAATTATTGGCTAAACTGTGTAGCGAAGCGAAACGTAGCCAACCTTTTCTTATATTGGTTTTAACTTAAAACGACAAACCAATTCATTTAATACAACAATAACACGATGCATAGATCGCTTGCTATTTTTACCTTTTCATATGAAAAATCTACCTTATTACTTTTTATTCCCCCAAACACTACTAAAAACACCACTAAAAAAATCATAAATAAATACAACTATAGCAATTAGACCACCCATAACCATAAAGTCTGCCGCTCCGGCTTCGGTCATGGCTCCCCCTAGCCACATCAACAATACACCAACTATCGGTAACCATATTTTTTTAAAATCATAGTTTTTCATGTTTTCTATCCTCTTCGTTAATAGATTAATGTACTTTTCTAGCCTAACGCCACAAACGATGAAAACCGTTATGCCTATTAAATTGCTTGTTGAACGAAGCCGCTCTGCGGCAGAAACAAATCACCCGACTAATCTTTAAGTAAGCTCAATGATGATTTTTAACGTGGAAATCACTATAAAAAGTGAAAAATAGAAGTGAAAAAGAGGGATACCCAAACCTTTTATCTACGACATTCAAAGCCCAAAGGCATTCACAACTTATATTATTTAACTCATTATATTAAAGGAAACATCATACTAGAACCAACTAAAAGTTAATGTTGCATTATATTACACCGCGCAAAAGACAGTGCATATAAGTCAATATCTGCTGAGTAAATTGATATTAGATAACAAAAACTAAGGCACTTTGTGCCCCAAACCGAGATAGAAAGCTAAGGCGCTACCCCCCCAAGCAACTTGCAAGTGAGAGTGAATTTGGAAAGGAAAAGGCAAGACGAGACCACATACTCGAACGCAGACCTGAGCCCTTTAGATCAGCCTGTTAACGCTTTACGGTCAAAGCCTCTAAAAATCAACCAAGCAGCGAAGACCATTTCCTGCAGGAAGATCGGAGCATCCATAATGGTCACCATAGTCGGTGAGAGTTCAAGGCCGAATAGCATCATCATGCGCGCAGCTAAGATCGAGACAGCTGCGAGAAGCCCCCACAAGGACAGCCATCTAGGCACTAGCCTTGTCCAATACAACGCATAGTTCAGTATTAAAGAACCTAGGCTGAATGTTGCAAAGGCGAGAGGAGCACTGCCCCAATCATGCCCGGCAAGCAGTATTTCGGCTAGGGTATGAAAGTGAGAAGTTGAGGGAGAATCTGTGGCGATGAACTTGTGACCCAGAAACACGAGCGTCAGCAAGTGCTTGGTAGCTATGGCGAAAAGCACTGCCTCAATGGATCTGGCCACAACATAGCCCAGTGCCAGACGTTGACTGAACGGTTTCAATACGGGGTAGAGCACCACCGCGATTCCGACGACTGCAATGTGATTGATGAGTTCGAGGAGAATTCCTGCTGCGACCCGCGTTCGGTTGATGGATGCCTGCGCTAGGAAATCGGAAACACTGAGTACCGGCTCAAGGATTATGACAGACAGTGAGAACGATACTGTCGCCATGATGAAGAGGACGCCCACAATGAGGGCGGTGGAACGGTGTGTCATCACAATTACCTCTTTCACGAAGCCCCCGAGTCCGATTAGGGCAATCCCCGACAGGCCGTTGGCGCACTCTAACGTCAAATTCAGCAACCGAGGAACGAGGTCGGCTGTAATTGTTTATTAGCCTATTTTTATAGGCGGTAGTTTATCATTAATGAACTAACCCAAAATGTAATACTATTTGATTATCTCTGTCCTAATACTTCCAAATGGGCCACCTTCTACCACAACAATATCTCCTGGTTTTAGAAACTTGTTGTCTGATTGAACCGTATTGAAAATTGATGACAATTTGTCGAGTCTATCGATTTTAAGTAAATTGGCGAGTCGTCTTTTCCAGCGAGGGGTTTTATTCGCAACACCCGCAGGAGAACCTGTAATAATGGCTCTCTTTATTCGAATAAATCCTATTCTTTGTGTTTTCTTGTTGTCGTAATTCACTATTTACCGTGGTTTGTATATTAATACACAAAGTTGAATTTTCTTTTTCTGACTCTGGAATCCACATAAATTTGCTTATAGGTAGAAAACCAGGAAAGCTTCCTTTGGCATCAAGATATTCTGACTCCAGCTCCATTCCCAAACCAAGAACTCCAAAGACAATAGATTGTAAATCATTCGCAAGAAAATAGCCTAATCTTGGTGAAAATGTTGGATCGGCCAATTGCTTACGACTAATATCATCCAATACAACAATTCCGAGTTCAACTTCGTAATCAACTAAGGCGGGGAGTATCTTAAATTCATCTTGCAACGTTTTAGACAGGCCGGCCTCAATTTTCTCAATCTGATCCAACAAGGTTTGTTGATTAGGATATTTTACGACACTACCTGTATTTATAGCTTGTTGTCGTTTTCTAAAAACAGGTGGTATTGACTCTGAATGATATTCAGATCCTGTTTGATAAATGATCCCTGGATAAGTTAATGCGATACCATATATATTATTGCTATCCAGTTGCAGTGGAAGCAGTTTGCCAGTGGTGTTATTTACAGGCAAACATTCAAAATTGGCAGGAATGGGGGAGTATATCCTTGGCCAAAAAATATAAGATCCAACTCCTAAAACAATAACAATGATAATCGCTATAAAATATTTGAAAACTGTAAACATGGTTTCCTCAGAGTATCAATTTATTCTTGCACCTGTCAGGCTAACGTTTGAGCAAATAGACTTTTGACCGCCCCACTTGAGCACGTTAGCATTGCTTGATTATTAGGAATCCAATTGCCACCGAAGGTGGCAATCCGCATACGCATTGCCAAAGTACATTTTTTTATTTTATTTCTCCGATGAAGAAGTGAAATTATATTAGGATGCTTGCTAATATGCATGTACTGGTTATCAGTTAAATATAGTTCATAACAAAAAAGAAATTAAACCATTAATTAAATTCTATTAGTATTTTAAAACTAGTATCGCGAGCATGGGAAATCCTACATCGGAACTTACAGATGTTTCCATAAATATAATTTAAGCATGCAGCGAAGTATAGAGGGCTGCTCAGCTGGCCCATTGTTTTAGAAATTTAGGCGAAAATTTCTGAGGCGCTTTGTGCCCCTTTACGCCCTAGGAAGCTAACTCGCTAACGCAAACAAGAAGATCCGCGCTGGCAAATTTCCCTTAAGTTTCTTTATAGCATCGTGCGAGCAGGCGATGCTTAAAATCTCCCAAATTCGTGCATTTTGGGGAGCTTGAGCCGAGATTTAGCATTTGCATATCCATGCAAGAATATTTATTTGCACAAGCTACTTGAGAACTCTCCCGAGCCGACTTATTAATGTTCTTACCTTTGGTAAATAGCGATCCTCGTGGTGTGTTACAAGCCACTGGTCATGTCCAAGTTCATCAATTGTATTTCCTACGCGTTTAAGTTTCGGTTGTGCGTCTCCTATAAAAGTAGGAAGAAAAAGAAAAAAGGCAGGACATCCATACCTTATATTCATTTATCGCCTGTAAAAAACATCATACCCCACAGAATTAAATAAATGTCGGATTGCACAAAAGGTTAGACTTGTTAGCAAATATCGACTGTTATTATTTATATCAGAGAACAAAAAGCTATCTCGCTTTGCGGGCCAGAATAGAAGCGTTCCACATTTTTTAATTGCTTACCTATCCATTGAGCCGACATGTCGGGAATGATTGATAAGTTGTGACTTGTTTTACTCATCCCCCCCCCCTTAGTGTCATTTAAATTTTACAGCGGGCTAAATCTGTTGCGAAGTCTCCCGTATATTTACGGCCGAACTTTTCAAGTTCATCTACGCTCATAATAATTGATTTAGGCTCTGTACACCTATCGCTGTTATTTTGATTAGATGTCGATGTTGCTTCTAAATTTTGTTGTACCTTACAAAACTGCCCCATAGAAAAATTGACCGCTCTTAAGTAATCACGAAAAACAGTGGCACTGGTATTTGTGTAGCAGTTAACAATTGCTTCAATATCAGGGTTATCTATATTGTCGCTAACCACATTTATTGTTTTTGCCATTGCACCTTCGAAGAACTGGAGAAGAACTGGACATCCAAACTTTTACTTGACAATGTTGTTCTAAAAAATCAACAGCGATACCAAACATCAAATAAAGCGCTTATTTAACGACCAAAATTAGATGAGAAGTCATCCCAAAGGTGAAAATGTAACATCGAAGTGCATTTTTTTGATTTACAGGTAGGTTAACTATCAACAATAAGCTGATACGGTGAAATAAAGGTAATAGAACAAATTAGTGATATATTCGTCGCAACTTATTTTTTCCTGAAATCCATTGCTTACCAGTATGCTCCGCAAATAGCGCCAACTCCTCAAGTGAGCCAACTGCACCGTGGTAATCTTTCCCAAAATCATTGGCTAAATTAAGCCATGTTTCACTGTCTAAACCAAGCGTGCTCAACAACGCGGGAGCTTGTGTTGAAATAGCGCCACGCTTATCTTCACGAATAATACGGCCAGTCCAATCAACTAATTCAAGGTAGTCAATTAGCTTAAAATTGATCCCCTGTGGTTGGCATTGATGCGCAGCCCCAATGAATTTAACAAGCGGTTTACTGTTATTTTCCTCTTTATTTTCAGCATGATGTGATTTGCCATGAATTCGTTCAAAAATAGAGGTGTATTCAGACTCTTCAACACTTAGTGACATTTTGGCGCGAATGGGATTCAAATCAACGTAGGCCATGCAGGTTAATAGTGCTTTTTCATCCAGCAACACCTGAGACTTAAAGCGCCCTTCCCAAAATCGCCCTTTGCATTTATCTTCTTTATTAGCTTTACGCGCTATAAATTCATTTAAACAGCGCATAAACCACGAGATATTTGATAAACGCTTTCGCCACTCTGCAATCACAGAAAGTGCGACCTCTTTTTGTGGTTCTGAGCTTAACTCACCTTTCTGCCAGCGCAAAACAATGGGGGGTAATGAATATATCTTCGACCAGCGTTCACAAATTTCACTATCAGTGCAGTCAGCAATTTCTCTCTCATTTACATATAAAACAAGGTGATAGTGGTTTGATAAAATAGCATAAGCACCAACTTCAATTGAAAAAACATCGGTTAAATAACGCATTCGATCAACCATCCACTGCCTACGATGATCAAAGCTTAGCCCTGAATAACGGTCGTCGCCACACAAGAAAGCACGATGAACACAACGAGAAATACAGTGGTAATAAGGGGTATCGGAAAGTGAAATCAATGATTCGCGAGATTGAGTCATTATTGCCTCCAAGCATCAACCAACTGGTCATTAATTAACCACAGGTTAAGCTTGAAGTTCAGTCAAAGTTTATGGATGTCCAGATCTTTTAGATCTTTCTATTTCGTTCACGTGATGAAAATACCGAAATTGGTGTCATTGCGGAGTCTAGTAGTTTGGGCCAGTATGCGGGTAATGATTTTGATAACAATATTCGTAAAACAGCATTTAAACTCAGTTTACAGGATGGTGATATCATCTGGACAAAACAGAATAACGGTGAAAAAATCACACACCAAGAAGAGCCTTATAGTAGTTGGAGGGATCGCTTTAAAAATGGCTTTATGCAATTATTACCAGTAGAATCTCAACTATAAAAGTAGCTAAATTTATTTAAAGTTTTATAAGCACAGGGATAGTGTATCAATCTAGATAATAGAGTGGGGAAATACACTTTAAGCAAGGCACAAATTGGAACTAGCTTAAAGTGTATAACACAGCGATAAACTAGTGAAAGCAAGGAAGTCTAAACACACAATGACCTGGTCAACCTTCAGCTTTCTATTTTCCTCTTTGAGCTGACGAATTTCTAACTGTTCCGGCGTTAACTTACCATTGTCACTATTAATACCCAGCTACGATGGCGGAGGTATGTAGCAAATCAAGTAAATAATTGAGTCATTACTACTATTGACTTATTTGTTGTAACTGAACGGTTTCACTATTACATTTAAAAAATTATTTGGAGTTTTTATGCGAATTTTAATTTTATTATGTTTTGCAATATTGTATAGCAATACCTTGCTGGCTAATACAAAAAATGAAATAGATCATTTGATTGGTTATGTCAGTGAAACAGACTGTGACTATGAACGTAATGGAACAAAGCATCAAGGATCAGAAGCAGTAAAACATATTGTTAGAAAATACAATTATTTTAAAGATGATATAAACAGCGCTGAAGATTTTATTAAATACTCAGCGACTAAAAGCACCATGTCAGGTAAATATTATCAAATTCACTGCCCTAACCAAGTAACCGTTAAAAGTAAAGATTGGTTATTAGATGAATTAGCGCGTTATCGTGGTAGACACAAATAGCACTCTCTATGGATAACATTATTCCTTTTCAATCTGCTTGGTCTAAACAATATAGAGAAGGTTGGTATGGAGTTAGACTTTAATAAGGCGATGTCTGAGTAAACTGTTGTAAATCTGCCATACTTCATTTATGTGTAATCATTATGACGGGTAAGCCAATTAACAGTAGTTGCACAGGTAACATCCGAGATTGGCGTAACAGCTTCAACTCTAATAATGTGCCATCACTAAATAACACTAGCGCTAAGGCGAACTCTACAATAGTTGTTACAAATTCAGCATTTATCTCCAATGTAGAGAGGTTTATACCCATGATACTTCAAGGTGCAAAGTCAGCAAGGCAAATTGTGCCTAGATGCTAGGCATGAAATTGAAGTATAGTTATTCTACATAGAAATTTCATAACAACGCAGATGGGTGCAGGTTGCCTTGCCCTACGGGGAGTGAGCTCGAAAACCAGCCCTGCGTTGCAACAATCGAAAAGTGAATAACAACTCCCTCATGTTGCGCCTTGCTCTGATATTCGAGCTCACACCTGACAAAGCATCTTGAGGTAACATGGGTATAATAACAGAGGGGATATTAATAAACCTAACCAAGTAAACACCATAGGCCCTGATATATTAAGACAAATGAGTGCGTTAGAAATATTACTATAGCCTAATACCATTAGGCTATAGTAAAACAACACGGTGTTCAGCCATAACCCTCTTTAATTAAGCTTAACTATTTGCTCAGTTGGCAGTAATTTAACTTTCTGAATTAATAGAATTGTTATTACTTTGCTTCGTAAGTAAATTTTTGCCCACCAATAGAAGCTTCATACATCAACCCACCTTTGGTAATGGTAAATACAGCCATACCTTTATAATACTCTGCAATGGTCAGTGCGTTATTTTTACCTCCGCTTGCCCCTGCCCCACTACCTTTAGTTGATGCTTCTGCAGAGACACCTGCAGTTAAAGCTACTGCTGTAGCTTGTGCTCCAAATTCAAAATTACCCATAGTAAATTCATCAAAGCTGCGCTTATCTTGAAAGAAAATTACTTGGCTAAAAGCTTGGCCTCCAGCCTGGAAGCCGATGGTAATTTGTGACATGGATGTATTGCCTACCTGTTTACTCGCCTTATAGACTTTACCTTTTCCATATGCACCACCAATCCCAAAGCCACCTTTACCGATGGTGGGGAATAGGGCATAACCATACGCGTTTGTGAAAAATTTTTGAGCCCCTCCTTCAATAAACATCTTCTGGGTATCACTATATTCATCGGCATGAGTAAAAGGGCTAATAAATATTAGTATTATTGTAAAAGTTGTCAGTATTCTTTTCATTTTTTTGCCTTTTATTTAAAGTGTACTCTTAGCCGAAAATATAAAGGAAAAGAGCAAGTGCAATGTATTTGACTCTACAAAAGAAAACAAGCCTATTGAATTCAAAGCTAACGCTTTCTTTTGTATACCATTCAGGAAAGTTCATGGTTTAGTAAGTTACAATTATTCAATATTACTCAGCCGTAAACGGTGCACTGAGAATAAATTCAATCAGCTCGCCCTTAGGGACTTCGATGTCATTCCCTTTGGTTAACAGTGAAACACCGACACCTACTTTTGCCCCCGTTTTTGCACCGTCGCTACCATCAATCAAACCGCCAATCGCAGCAGCTCGTGCTGTAGTACCAACTGTTTTCCGTGCAGTATTAACCCCTTGACCCCCTATAATCTGTGTTTTAAGTGCAAACATATTACCGTTAATTGATATTTCAGTTAATTCGAATTGTAAAGTAGCACTACCAGCAAGCCTACCCGCTCTTTTTACTTTTGTTAATTGTCCGTAAACTATACTGCCTTTGGGGGCAACAAGGGTCTCTCCCGATACTAAATTACCCTCAAGTACTGCGCTAAAGCGTTGTCCACTTTTATTCTGACGACTGTTAAAGCCTTCGCTTATTTTTACTGTAAGTTCAGTACCGGTGGGTACCGTTGTAATGCCTGTCGTCAGATCTTTCTTAGGTGCATCTTTAGCCACTTCAGATATTTCAATTGCGCTGACCTGTTTTACAGGCAGTGTCATCTCAATGCCATTCATGTCTAACACAATTGTTTCTGTATCTTGGCTTTTTAACTGCCCTTCAAAACTGCGTCCATCTTTAAGTATTACCGTTGTAGCATTTAGCTGACTGCTTAAAAATAGGCTCGCCATTAGTACCATTATCGTTTTATTATTGAATCTCATACAGACCTCACTCCTTAAATTTTAAATACCAAAATAGTAAAAATTATTAACCTAATAAAATCAATCTCAACTCAAAGGGCAATCTGACTTCTGCTGAGATATTTAATACAGTCACTATAAGGTCTAAGGAATCTGACAACTAGCCAATGGAACAATCACGTATCAGATCCACACAATTCATACACAATCACTCCATTGAAAGTTAACTGTTCTCGCAAATACTGGGCTAGCATAGAAATAAAAGCGCGCTCAGGCGTATCTGCAAATACTCGATTGCGTGTAACACGGATGTTGTGGCATACCTTTAGGCTAGTGGAATCTACAAATGCGCTCCCAGTTGGCTCATCTTTAATTGTTTGAAAATATGCACACATCGGTAGCATAAGCTCAGACATTGTATTGATGAAACGGGTATAACTGAGTAGTTCAGGGAAGTAATCAGTCCAGTATCGTCGTACCAAACCAATATAAAAGTTCTTGGAATCTCTATGATTTGATTGATGAAATGCAATCTTAATCGTTAAGCGTTCACTGCTCGAAAGTTTTGATCGCGAGGAGGGCAATTTTTTTTGTTTTTATTAAATATAACTTAAATAGGGAGGCATTTAGTTAAATTTTTATTCTGTTATCCAGAATTCAGGTTAACACTCCCAGTCCTTCTACTTTTGCAGCTATCTTGGTTAAATTGACTAATAATAGCCAGCTATTCACTCATCAATTTTCCTCGATAAACACAAAAATCTCAGCACTAGGTATTATAAGTTTATTGTATTTAATAATACCTAGTAAAAGCGTTCATTATCCAGAACTCAGATTAAGTAGTAAAATGATGCTATAAATTAATCGTTTATTTTGACCTTACCGGCTCATTATTTACATTCATTTAAATTTTCCAAGTATTGCTTTGGTGTCGAATTGTGTGCTTTTTTGAAAGCTTTAGTAAAACTTTGCGGATTATTAAACCCTAACTCTTCACCCACTTTTTCTATTAACAAACCTTCTTGTAACATTTGCGGAGCAAGATTATATAGCAACTGGTATTTCACAAGCTCCGAAAAGCTATATTGCTCTTTTTGCAGGCGTCGCTGCAATGTTAGTGGTGAGATCATCATCATTTCAGCAATGAACTCCAGCTTAGGATAACCAAATGCTCTTGCATAATTTATCAGTTCATAAACACACCTGGCAAAGTCATTTTCATCCGGTATGTTTATATAATCAATAACTTGTAGCTGATTAATACGTGCCGTTGTTATCACTTTAGGTTTGTTTACAATATGCTGTTCGAGTGCATCAATTGAACACCAAATTTCTGTTTGTTTGGCATTCCAAACAACATCACAACCAAAAATAGCGTCTACTTCACCGGCCTTACCTAAACGAGAACCAGGTAAATGGATTGAAATCGGAGAATATTGTTCGCCTAAATAGTGACGTAATAGATGGAGATATAACCAAGTACAAAAGATACCATCTTGAAGACGCTCTTGAGCAACAAAAGATTCAGTATTGTAACTCCACTTGAGTATATTTCCACTGCGTACCGCCTTCACCTCACTATCGGATTGTAATGTTTTAAATAGCGCATTAAAGCGTATTAAAGCTGTAAATAAAACCGGGGCAGAACAGACAATGTTATGTAAAGGAATAAAATTTTGTAGCTGAATATTTGCCCCTGCCTTTGCAATAAAGAGCTCATCATCTACCTGTTCTTCAATAAGACCCAAATAGCGCGTCATCTCTGTCAGCGGCATTAATCTCATATGATCATTTAATAAGCTGTCAGGAAGGTTAGCGTTACTAATGCAATCGCCATAATAATCGTCCATTGCTTTTAGGAAAAGCCAAAATACGCCTACCCTTCCAAAAGCAACTGAATTTACTGAAGCCATAAATTATCCTTAATTTTATCAATAACTAAAGATAATACCCTCTTTACTAACAGTGAAAAAGGGGTTTATATAACTATTCCTGTTGCTTGTTATTGGCGCTTGAGCCTATCTCAACAGAAAAAGAAGCTAGGGGCTGTTGAGCTTTGCAGTTTAACTTTTGTTCACCTCAATGCGTTTTGATCGAGGCGGGCGGAGTGTGGCCTAGTAACCTAAGCGAATTTCGCCCAACAAAGAGCATAACGTATTGAGGAGAACCCGAAGGGCAGCGGTTTGTTGACTATTTTTACTACATTTTCGCCTACTCACGTTGAATAACCACACCACATAGGCTCAGCTTTGTATAAAACACCAACAAATCGTTGCAAAAATAAACTCGAAAGATCAACAGCCCCTAATAATGACAGTGGAAAAATCACTTAGATGGTGAAGTTTTTAACCAGCCTAGCGCTGTTAATAACATAAAACTGGCAACCACATATATATTTGCATACGCGATATAAATCCAACGTTCATAAAAAGCAAAATCAAGGTGACTACCCGTTGTATTGGTTACATCGCATATTAACAATAGTACACAGCTAAATGCAGACGCATATAGCGCACCTTTGGGTGAACAGAAGACTTGTTTTGCAAAGAGCAAAGCGACTAAAAACATCAGTAACAAGTAAAAGGGTATCACAGGTACCATGACTAGAAGTTCATAAATAACAATGGCAACAATGCCACCCATTAAGTTAGCCAGCATAACAGCAACACAGGCTTTTATGCCTTTGGTTAAATCAGTGCATAATACCAAAATACCAACATAAACGAGTGCTAACATCGCGACTTGACGGTCAAACATCAAGAAATAGATCAACACAGGCATGGTAATCAAAGTGTCAAGCAGTGCAATCCGCGCAAGCTGAGATGCAGGTTTTACAACTACTTTTGGGGTTACTGCAGGCGATACTGGATGAGCCGGCAATACTGGATGAGCCGGCAATATAACAAACATAAGAGCGGCAGAAAACAACGCAACTAGGTATGAAAGAGATGTTCCAAATGCGGTATACACACTTAACTCAAGATCCATTAGCGCCATTGTAGGGTAAATTAATACGGTACAGAGCAGTAATACAATAATGAGTAAATTAGTCCCTTTTGCAGCTTGATAAAAAGTAACATAAAGTACCCAGGCCATAATAATGATGGCAATAACAGGGTAAGGCTCAACAAGTCTTACTAAAATCGCCCCTAATCCTAGTGAAGCCGGGATCATCATTATAAAACTCAAGTAAACTTTCTTTGCTAAGGGTCTTGCAGGTAACCCCACCAATAGGGTAACCAGAGTCGGCGTAATATAAGCCATCTCCCATTGCCACGTAACCATCACCAATATGGGAATCATCACCGCGAGAGCATAACGTACAATGTTACGCGTTAATTCATTATTTAACGGTGCTATTTTCGCGCAGTGAGTTGCATTAGTAGACATAACTTAATAACCCCATTAAGCGGATATAAGCTTTGCCCAAAAAGTACATCAGGCCACTATCTCGGGTGTAAACAATGATATCTGACTGACCACCTTCACGGCGTACTCCTGCTGGAATCTCTTCAGCAAAATCAATCATCACAGGAAAACGCTGCGCTTCCCTAAGCCAACCGGTTTTTGATACCGGCACCTGTAACCCACCAGCTTGCGTCTGGGATTCAAACTGAACGCCGTAAGAAACGGATTTAACAACGCCGTTGTATACCGTGCCGGGAGCAGAATCAAAGACTATCTCAACCTTATTACCGATTGCTATATTCTGAAGATTGTTTTCTCTTAGATATGCTTCAATCCAAGTGTCTTTCGTAGAAATATAGGTCATTAATGGCTGCCCAATGTTCACATACATGCCTATGTCATAACGTACATTAGCTACCAAGCCCAAACGGGGTGCTCTCACCGTTGTATTTTCTAAGTCCACGCGTGCTAAGCCAAGTTCAGCAAGTGCTTTTTTAAGTCGCGGGTTTTCATTACCTGCAATGCCAGCGTCAATTTTAGCCTGTTGTAATTCAGCAGCCGTTTTTTCAACATGGGAGCGAGCATTATCTAACTGTGTTTTAGCTTTATCGATTTCAGACTTTGAAACATAACCCATTTCCCCCACAGAAAGTATTCTAGCTGACTGAATTTTGGTTAAACTGTAATCAGTATTTGCTTCAACAAGCTGTGCTTGTGCCGTCGAAACGGCCGCAATTTTTGCGCCTACCTCTTGAGCCGCTAACTCCAACTCTGCTTCCGCTTGGTTAACAAGCAATAAATAAGGTGCCGGATCAATGCGAGCAACAACTTCTCCTTGCGCGACTCTCTGATTATTTTCTACTGGCAATTCCACAACACGACCTGAAACTGAAGCCGCTAATGGAAGCACATAAGCACGCACACGTGCGTTATCGGTAAACGGGATCACCCTATCTGCAACCAAGTACCAACAAAACAACACTAAGCAAAGTGAGCCTATTATAAGGGTTATTTTTCTTATCGATGCCTGATCTGAAACCTCTGAAGGTACTTTTTCACTTCACTTAGTTTTAGATTTCTCGCCAGAAGTAGCGGGTTTATCTGTCATTGTAACGCTCCAGATTGATACAAAAAAAACCAGTAACACTGAGCTACTGGTTTGAGTCATGATTGAGTAAAGATTAAGCCACTAGCTTTTTCTCTAACTTACCTATGCATGCATCGCAATTACCAATCAAAATATTTTTTCGGCTTGAGTCTTGATAACACATCATCTCTTCATAGGTTTTTACAAATTCATAACTACCTGCGATATTTTTAGCGTCAAAGCCATTCGCTTGTAACATAAGGGTCATGTTGTAACTTCTCTCACCCGTCCGGCAATGTACATACACAGGTTTAGTTTTATCCAGCTCATCTAAACGTTGGCGTATAGAGCTCATCGGGATGTTTACCGTTCCATCAATATGTCCCGCTTGGTATTCAATTGTTTCACGAACATCAATAACCTGCTCACCCGCGGCTAACAAGTCATAAACATCGGAAAAACGAACCTGTTTAAAAGCACCTTCATTCAAGTTACTAGCAATGTATCCCATTTTATTAACCACATCTTTCCCGGTGCCGAATGATGGTGCGTAACATAGCTCTAAGTCAGATAAATCTTCGACAGTCATACCCGCTTTAATTGCCGTTGCAATTACGTCCGCGCGTTTATCAGAAGCGCCAGAGGTTGCAAACTGCGCACCTAATACCTTGCCACTGCCTTTTTCAAAGATCAGTTTTGAGTACACAAGATGAACACCAGGCATAATACCAACAATACCAGGAGGCGCTGCGTAAGCTACCTCGTAATCAATACCAGTGCTAACTAACATTTTTTCTGATAAACCAGTCGACGCAATATTCATATCAAATAACTTAACCACACCACTGCCGATATAACCTTTATTATTAATGCTTCTGCCATTAATTCTATCCGCAATCAAACGGCCCTGCTTATTGGCAGGACCTGCCATTGCTAATGGGCATAAGTTTCCAGTTAACTGGTTTCTTACTAATATTGCGTCTCCTGCTGCATAGACATCTTTAGCTGTTGTTTCATAGTTATCATTAGTTACTATATATCCTCTTTCAGTTAATTCCACTCCCGAATCTTTTAAAAATCCAGTAGATGGTCTTACTCCTATAGCTAAGATTACTCCATCAGTTTCTATCTCTCT
>JABXKR010000126.1 GCA_013619145.1 Psychromonas sp.
ATCAAACAGTTTTGACCATGGTACTGATATATTAAAAACTGTTGCCTAATGTTTACTCCTGTTAATCCTCTTATTTTACGTTATCTCTTTATATACTATACATAATTCTATATTTCAGCCGAAATATTTATAAATGAAAACAACAAGGAAGTTAAAACACTTGCCGTAAATATCATCGATCCAAATTCGTTCTCCCCATTATTTACCATATATACATCGCTTAAAAAAATTGAAGGGATCAGTATTGGTAAAGAAAATAACGATAATGTCCAAATTATCGAAAGGTTTTCAGTAGCATTTCCATTGCTTGACATTATTCATCCATTTAGTTGTGTAGAGATAGCATGATCGCTAAGCCTTTTAACAGCTTATTATACAGAATCATTCCGCATTTTCGGTGGAAATACGGAATACATTAATTTGTCAAAATTGGTTTAACAATACTCTAATAAAACTTCAAATCAACACCTTAAAGCAAACAATCAAAACTTAATCATGTGGATAGACAGAATCATTCCGTATTAACAGTGAAAATACGGAATCACACCTACACTGTATATAAATCCATGTCTTATTGTGTGGTAAGGAGAAATAAATGAAGTCTCCATTTTTAAAAAATGGTGCCGAAAACATGCGTTTTAAGTTCTATGCAGACAAAACAATTAACGCATATACCTATTGGATAAAAATCTGCATCTACTTTAACCATAAACGATAATTCTTGGGATCAGATTTTGCCTTTACGCTCACTCTTGAGAGAAAGCGAGCGTAAATGGGGTAGTCTCAACAGATAATTAGTGCAAATAATTTAGGGCGCTATGTGCCCCTTTACGACTTAGAAAGCTAACTCACAAACGCCCGCAGTTCGAGTTCTAATATTGTATTATCATCAATATTTCGCTTTTGACATAATGTTCGCTTTTTTCCGATTCCATGCGAAATGGCCTGCGCTCGTTGTATGATCTAGTCAGATCGAGCATGAACCAGTACACCTAATATTGTTAACAGCTAATGTTATCTTTATTCAAACAAACGGATACCGAAATGTTCAGTTGAATCTCTGGTCGTTACATGATTATCAGAAAGTATTCTCTATGAGCTACTTGCTATAGCGGCGATTATGTATTTATTAGCCGTTTTCAGATCAATAAACTCGGCTAAGTATAAGAGCGTTTCAAAACAGGACAAACTCAATGACAACACCATACCCACACTTATACTTGTTCTAGGACTTCCGTATATAGCAAAGCTTTTAAATGCGATTATAAGATAACCTAAGTCTATTGTTGTACTTGCTCATCACAGAAGAGAACGCTTGTTACAGACCCCCTGTGCTTCTCTAAACTCTATTCTGCCCTTCTCGATTCAATAACACGTCAGAAAATGCTGAACTAGCAACACCAATCATTAAGTATTCTAAAAAGGTAAGTCTTGTTTCACCGAAACTCTCCCATATACCCACACTGCTTTTGTTCCATGCTGTACACCAGAAATAGACCTGCTGCTTCAGGGTTGGATTATTGCTTGGGTAATCAGTAAACAGCGCATCAGCCCAATCCTTGTATTTATATGTCCGGTATTTTTCATTGTGGCCAGGAACAGATACAGCACTGAGATCACCAATATGATACTGATAGTTATCACCCCAACGGGCAAACTTGCCTTTATCCGTTCTCAGTTTCTTAATATTAGCTGATAGCGGGTTCTTTCTACCCTTTGATTCTGTTTTCCCTATATACAGCGGCTTAACTGAATCATCCTCAATGAAGAACATCATATAGATCAGACCATCGTACTGCTGTGAGCTATTCTCAAGGTCAGTGATAAGCAAGTCTGTCTGTTCAATGACTAAACATTCCATGCTTTTATTACGAGAAAGGACTCTTCGTTTATTGGTTCTTCCTATTTCATGTGTTCTAACCGACAGTTCATTGCTTGTTTCAAATAAAGGAACCGCCTGTTCAATAACTTTCTGTTGTGAGCAGAAGTCATTCCATATCTCTTCGTGTTTCATCAATTCTCTTAAAAGGTTTAATGGCCTTTGTCCTTTTTCGTAGCAGGTTGCACAAGGATCAACACTTATTTTTATTGTTGCATTGTATGCAC
>JABXKR010000144.1 GCA_013619145.1 Psychromonas sp.
AGTACGGTCTCGTGGGCACGGAGATGTGTATAAGAGACAGGCTTTTCAATACTATGTCGATGGTAATAAATCGAACCAAGATAGCCTGGTACAAGAATAACCAATTGAACCCTCTTAAAAAAAGGAGCGATTTTTTTTGCCAGAGCTTCATGGTACTGGGTTTGAATAAAAATCATAATGACGTCCGCACCATCAATTGCCTCCTGAGGGTCTCTGGTGATCATCGCTATTTTTTGAAAAGTTTTTTTAAAGGATATAAAACTTCTAAATTACATGATTGAGATGCTTTTAAACTCAATCTTGCATCGGTGATAAATTATCACTTTCTGTATCTAAACATTCAATTTATTAAAAGGTTAATTTCATGGCGAGTAAATTAGATCAATTACGCAAGTTAACAACCGTAGTTGCAGATACGGGAGATATTGATGAGATACAAAAATATCAACCTGAAGATGCAACGACAAACCCATCGCTAATTTTAAAGGCAGCCCAACTTGCTGGTTATGCCCCGTTAATAAACGATGCAATTGAATATGCAAAAGCACAAAGCAATTCAAAACAGCAACAAGTTCAAGATACCTGTGACATGTTGGCTGTGAATATCGGCAAAGAGATTTTAAATATTGTTCCAGGCCGTATTTCAACAGAAGTTGATGCAAGATTATCTTATGACACACAAGCAAGTCTGGCAAAAGCCCGCCAGCTAGTAAAAATGTATAACAATGCCGGTATCAGCAATGATCGCATTTTAATCAAATTAGCTTCAACGTGGCAAGGTATCCGTGCTGCTGAAATCTTAGAAAAAGAGGGAATAAATTGTAACTTAACTCTTCTATTTTCTTTTGCTCAGGCTAAAGCTTGTGCTGAAGCTGGCGTATATCTTATTTCACCTTTTGTCGGCCGAATTATGGATTGGCATAAAAAAGAGCGTGGATGTGAATTTACACCGGAAGCTGATCCAGGCGTGAAATCTGTTGCAAAAATTTACAGCTATTACAAAACACATGGTTACCAAACCGTGGTAATGGGTGCAAGTTTCAGAAACACAGGCGAGATCTTGGAATTGGCTGGATGTGACCGACTTACTATCAGCCCACAGTTATTACAAGAATTAGAACAACAACAGGGAGAGGTGGTCGCAAAATTATCTGCTACCTCTGATATTGAAACTGCACCTGTAGCGCTAACAGAAGCACAGTTCCTATGGGAGCACAACCAAGATCCAATGGCGATTGATAAGCTAGCAGAAGGTATCCGCAACTTCGCTATCGACCAAGATAAATTGGAAAAAATGATAGAGGAACGCCTTTGATTATTTTTATTTGAAATTAAGAACGTATAACCAATGAGAAACATTGGACTGTACAAAAAAAATTAAACAAAACCAATGAAGGTGGCTGATAGAAACCGTTTTATTCAGCCTAATATATATATTAAATGGAGAGTTAAAATGCAAATTGTTATGGGTTTAGTCGGGATTATGTCATTAATCATAATTGCGGTAATATTTTCGAGTAATCGTAAAGCGATCAATCTACGCACGGTTGGGGGAGCTTTTGCAATACAAGCTTTTATACCAGCGATTGTTATTTTCACAGAGTCAGGTGCTGGCATACTGGGAGGCGTATCATCAGCTGTACAGGCTGTAATTGACAGTGCCAATGCAGGTATCGGTTTCCTTTTCGGCGGCCTTGTTTCCGGCAAAATGTTTGAAGTATTCGGCGGCGGCGGTTTTGTCTTCGCGTTTAGAGTACTGCCTATCATCATCTTCTTCGCGTCATTAATGGCCGTGCTTTATTACATGGGCGTTATGCAGTTTATCATCAAAATATTTGGTGGTGCGCTTCAGAAAGCGCTTGGTACAAGTCGTACTGAGTCAATGTCAGCTGCTGCCAACGTTTTTGTTGGTCAAACAGAAGCACCATTAGTTGTTAAACCGTTTATCAGAACAATGACTCGTTCAGAGCTATTTGCGGTAATGGCCGGTGGTCTTGCATCAGTTGCTGGTGCGGTACTAGCAGGTTATGCATCTTTAGGTGTTAGTCTTGATTACCTTATTGCGGCATCATTTATGGCGGCACCTGGTGGTCTATT
>JABXKR010000053.1 GCA_013619145.1 Psychromonas sp.
ATATTCAGATACATCAATAAATACATTTGGTCTAAAACCTCCATCTTCAGGTTTCATACCAAAATCTGTTTCAGAGATTGTTTCATAAGAAAGAACACGTTTGATGAAAGGATAGCGAAATGATTTAGTCGCAGACATTACAGAATCAAATACGATTTCATGGTCACTGTGTGCATCATTACGATAAACACAAAATACTTCATCAGGTTTAACGCTATTTATTACAGTAGAAATCGGACCGATAACTTCTCCTTTCGGTAAGGTTTCCAATTGCGCAGGCAGAAGGTTTAACTCATGCACCCCGCTAAAACCGTAGCTCAGAGCTACATCTTTAATTTCTTGTGTTCTTTTTGCTATTTGCAACACAGTGAAGCCAGCTGGCTCAGACATCCCTGTTACAATAAGCCAGTGAACTTGATGACCTTCGTGTATATATCTCAGTATAGTGCCGCCACAACCAAGTGTCTCATCGTCAGCATGAGGGGCAATTATTAATACTGTTTTCGACATAACTATTACACCAACTTACTTTTTATCAACCATTTAGAATCTAACATATCTATTTTAGCTAAAAAATCTTCGACTATTTTAGCACTCGTACCATCACCATACGGGTTTGCTAGGTTTATAATATCATTGCGGTAATTATTATCAAAACAAGCTTTTTCTATCGCATCAACAATTTCTTGGTGATTGTAATCAACAAACTTAACATTACCAGCGTTCAATCTGCCTTGTTGCCTGCGCCCTACATTCACAACGGGTAATTTATACATGGGCGCTTCTAAAATACCCATACTCGAATTACCCACAAGTGCTTTGGCGTTGCGCAGTAAATTAATGAATATATTCCGCGGCAATGTGTTTTGAAGCAAAATACGATCACTTTCAAATTCTTCATATGCTTTTAAAATTTCAAATGAGCCAGGGTCACTATTTGGTGTAATACATACTGCTTTCATATTATTCTTTTCACACAGGGTTTTAACCGACTCTAACGTTATTTTCATTTGCTCGTAAGCTGAATTATGTTCAGACGATAATGGGTGCTTCAATACCACGATATAATCAGTAAGCTCACTTTTAACAAAATGACAAACATCCTTAAAATCAATCTTAGGTTCATTACGAATATTATCTAACCCAGGAGTTCCTGTAAAACAAATACGCCAGTCATCTTCCCCCATACTAATCAAGTTTTTAGAATAAGGTTTTGCTGTTGTGAAATGAATATGAGCTAGTTTACTCGCTGCCATACGAATAGGATCATCTGCATTTCCCCAGACAGGATCGCCGCCACCAATATGTGCGACTAATACATCCATGTAGTTACCAACAATCGTAGTTGCAATACTTTCTTCTCTATCGCCCACGACGATCAACAAATCAGGCTGTTCACGGTCAATTGTCTGCGTTAACCCTGAAATCAATTGCGAAACAGCTTTACTACGTTGAGTAACGCCATTAGTAACAAATAAAGAATCAATTTTATCAGCAATCTCAAAGCCATCATCAATAATTAATTGTGCTGTATTCCCATGCCAATTAGATAGATGCGCACCAGATATCACAACCTTTAGCTCAAAATTTTCACTATCATTTAGCCGTTTAATGACAGGATAAAGAATATCATATTCAGATCTGATACCCGTAACTGCAATTATTTTTCTAATTTTTTTCATGTTTATTACCTAAAATATATTTTAACGAGCTTGATAGTCTCGATATAGAAATATCAGATTCAGTATCATTCAGCCATAGGGCTTGAATACCTATGTTAATCGCCCCCTGATAATCATTATTATAACTATCACCGATCATAATGGTCTCACTTAACTCACAGCCAAAATAATCCACAACATTAATAAAGCACTGTTTCTCAGGTTTTTCATAACCTTCATTATTCTCTCGTGCATAAAATACTTTATCTATTTTTGACTCAATATCTAAATTACTTACTTTATTTTTTTGTACGTCAACAACACCATTAGTTAAAATAGCAATATAACAATTATGTATTTTTAACTGCGATAAATAGGCATCTACACCAGAATAGGTTTTTAAACTCACTTGTGCCGTTTTATACAGATTAAATAATAGATCGTGATTTGTTAAAGAATATACGCTGGCCTGTTGTAAGCAATCCTTCAGAATATCTTTACTTTCACTACGAGATATATGATCAATCGAATTGTATACTGAACCTAAAGGTAGCTGAAGCGCTCGTTCGAATTGCATCAAAACGCCTTTGAAATAAGCAGTCTCATCATATAAAGTATTATCAAGATCCAATATAACAAGTTTGATCATTGAGTAAATACTTCCTGGTAAGTGCGATACATTTTCAGATGATTTTGGACCTTCTGAGGAGCAAATTCTGTTTCACCAGCAAGAATATTAAGAAATAAAGGTATCCAGTTTTCTGTACCGGCAAATCCTAAGGCCATACCACCCGCAATCCGAGGGTTTATTTCAACAAAATTAATCTCTTCGCCATCTAGAAAACATTGAACATTGATAGGTCCGATGAACTTAATCGACTTAGCTATATCCATCACACCTTTATGGATTATTTCATTAAGTTCAATTTCACCACCGGTAGATTTACCATTAGATACACCTAAACGTTTACGCGGAACAATATAGATTGGGTTACCTAATGTATCAAATAAACAGTCTATCGTATATTCAACACCAGTGAGTATCTTTTGTGAAATACAAGATGAATCAAATTTATCAGCTCTCAAAATTGGGTCATGTTCAACGAATATTCCAACACTGCCCCTACCTTCACGCGGTTTTATGAATGGGTAGATTGGTTCTAATGAAGAATCTGCACATGGGATACTATTAGCTTTAAAAAATTCATAAGTACTCCATTTATCCTGAAATACTTTTATTGTTTCAATATCTGATATGAGAATTTCAATGCCTTTATCTAAAAATAGCGTTTTACGTTCAGCCCACCCCAAGAGCATTTCATCAAACGAAGGGATAACTACATCGACACGATTATCAATAAGTAGCTTTTCTATTTTTTCCCATAAGTTGGGATCATTCTTAGGGGGAAATGTTATAAATTCGTCAGCTAATACGATTGCACTACATTGAGCAGAAATATCAGAAGCTATAGAGATATTACCCGACTCACGAATGGCTTTAATCATATAGCTACTTACCATACTGCCTGATGCTTCAGTCAAAATACGTTTAGTCATTATTATTCCTTAATCAAGCATATTAGTAGGAGAACTAGGTAAATTAATAAGATGCGCTTCAACCCACTCGGAAACGGATAAATCACCACGCAATGCATTTTTAAACATCGGTAGGCGGTGCATCAACTGCCAGACAGGCCTAACCATCACGCCTTGCTTATTAACCTCTTCAAGTAATAAGTTGCGACTGGTTACATCCGGGCAGATAACCGCATTTAACCAGTAATTTGATTGTGCATACTCAGGTTCAACAACAAATTGAAAATCAGAGCCAGAGAATAAAGCTTGATATTGCTCTGCAAGTACTCTTTTTTGCTTTAAGAATGTTGGTAACACTTCCATTTGAGCACAACCTAGTGCAGCATTTAGATTAGGTAGTCGATAATTAAAGCCTGGCTCATCATGATAAAATTCATATGGATGAGGAACTTTAGCTGTCGTTGTTACATGTCGAGTATGCTTGCCTGCCTCTAAATCTCTGCAAAGCACCATACCACCACCGCCGGTGGTGATTATTTTATTACCGTTAAAACTGATTGCGGAAAAATCAGCAAGCGTACCGGTATGCTTACCCTTATAAAATGAGCCTAAACTTTCCGCCGCATCTTCCACTAAAACGAGATTCCATTTCAAACACACAGCGATTAATTCATCGAGTTCAACAGGATGACCAAAGGTGTGCATTGGCACAATCGCTTTAATTGTTTGCCCCGTTGTTTTATGGATACACTTACCATCACGATTTAAATTTGCGTTACGTTCTAGATATTCCTGTGTTGCTTTGGGACATAAACCAAGGCTTACTTTTGACACATCGACAAAAATAGGTTGTGCGCCCATATGGTAAAGCGCATTACAGGTAGCCACAAAAGTTAACGCCTGTGTTAAAACCAGATCTCCCGCTTTTACACCTGCCATATAAAGTGCTGTATGTAATGCAGCCGTACCATTGACTGTCGCAACAGCTTTCGTCGTTCCAGTATAAGCCTCTATATGCTTTTCAAAATCTTCGACGTATTTACCAACACTCGATACAAAGGTACTGTCGATAGTATCTGTAACATATTTCTTTTCATTACCCGCGAATGTTGGGGCATGCAACGGAATAAAATCATTAGTTTGATAAATATCCCGGACAAAACTGATCAACTTTTTATTCATAACTACTGCCTTACATTTTACTATCGAGATATTTACCTGTTTCTTTATGGCCAAAGTCAGGGATCATTTTAAAAAACAGTTTAACGATCTGCTCTTTATTCCAGCTCTTCTCTGACTTCATCTCTTGAATCTCTTGTTCGAACAGAGCAACTAACTGCGCATCATATAAAGCTTCATTTTTAATCACGCCAAGATTTTCAAAGCGATCCATATCTAAGGTTTCATTATCAGTAAAAAACTCTTCAAAATCTTTTTCACCCGTTGTATCACTATCCGTAAACAGGCAAGGCCATTTACCCTGCTCAGGTAATGTTTTGGATAGTTCTCGCGCTTCATCTTCTGATTCACAAAGGTGTGCTTCATAACCTAATTGTTTAAGGTATTTAACAGCAATATCCGCAAATGAAATAAGGTGTAATGCTTCGCTTAGTTTAGGAAAAAAGATATCTCTATTTTCCCCAAAAATACACGACATAAGGCAAAGCTCACCCGATTCTTGAGGGGTGACAAAATAACGTTTAATATCTTTAGGGGCAACAATAGGCTGGCGTTTTTGAATTCGCTGATTAAAGCCATGCAGCAAAGAGCCGTCAGAAAACGCCACATTAGCAAAACGTGCAGTTGAAATTTCAATGTCTGCACTACGGCGCATTAAAAACATCTCCATAATACGCTTTGAAGCGCCCATCATATTGACTGGGTTAGCCGCTTTATCCGTTGATACACAAAAATATTTTTTAACCCCTTTTGCCGCTGACTGCAACAAGGTTTTTTCTGTATTAAATACGTTTACATCAATCATACGCATTAAAGTAAAGGGATCTTTTTCACTGCGAACATGCTTAAGTGCGGAAAGATTTAATACATAATCGTATTGACCATCAGCTTTGATAAATGCATCGTATTCGATTGAGCCGATATCTAAGGCGAAGGTTTGAAAGTCACCTTCAATGTAGCCAAATGAGCTACGAATATCTCGAACCAATTCAACCATGTTGTTTTCACTAATATCAACAACATGTAATTTTGCAGGGTTTCGCTTAAAGATTTCTTTAGTAACAGCCTGGCCAATAGAACCTGCAGCTCCTAAGACAAGAAAACGACTTTTTGCAACAACGTCAGCAAGTTCTTTTTGGTGGTTTTTTATGTCGCTTGAAAATAACTCTTTTTCACGACCAATTAGCGATAATATTGATGACATATTTTATTGAATCCTTAATTACGAGATTTATCACAAATTAATATTGTTAAATAAACTGCAAACACCGTTCACCCTGTCAGCTTCATTTTTTGTAATAAAAACAACTGATAATGTATTTTTTTCATTGCGTTATAGCTTCCAATACTTTAATTTTTTGCGCATCTGAAAATTACGAATAATATTTTTGGGCTTTGAGTCTACCCAACCGCTTGTTAGCATTTCACAGACTGCAGATAAAACCCTTTGTGATGATTTACCGTCAAGATAAGGCGTTACGGATGGTCCGTAATTTTTAATTTTTTTCCTTAACTCGATAGAGGGAGATAATGCTTCCTCAATCGCGTTTTCTAACTTTTCAGTTTTTGTTATATTAACAAAACAATTTAGCGGATCTCTATTATTTACAGTTACAACGCCTTTATTTAAAAGAAGAAACTCTTGAAAAATAGAGGAATTATCACAAACCATCAGATCTGCACGATGTAATGCTTCTATCACTTTATCATTCTCAAGAAAAATTAAATTTTCATTTTCTAAGGCTTTATACTTTTTTAGTGTGTCTTGAGATATTTTAGGATGTAGAGTTACAAGCCATTGCCATTTACTATTCAGCCTTAATCGCTTTATCTCATCATAAACTAATTCAGCACATGAAAGAGCCGGGGTAAACGTTGAAGCGAACAGAACCTGAGGACGTGCATAGTTTTTTATCTGCTTATAGTTAAACAAACTATCAAGCTTTATCCAGCCCGTTTCCACCACTTTAAACCAAGTTCGTTGTACAGATAACTGTTGTAATGAATTTGTTCTCTCATGACCTTCTGTACAATACAGATCAAATAATCCCCTCTCAGGATAAACATTACCTCTTTTACTTTCATTCAAGCCATGAAAAACTTGCACTTTTAATCCGGGGATAAAAGATGGTACACGATCACCAGGCGCGAACACTGCATCAGGCGAAAACGCGACAGCATCAGAGACCGTTTCCAGCAGCTCTTCATCTTCTTTTAAAAATTCACGAGAGATATCATTACCAACCAATAACCATTTAACACAATGGCCCTGTTGTAATGCAATATCTTGCAGAGGGCGTAAAATATCAAACGAATAGTTTTGCTCTACATAAAACAGCAGCTTAAATTTTTCTTTTATCGTATTTTCTGCCACAGTTCCTCACCAGATTGCTATCAAATAACACTAAAAATTCATTTCAGTGTACACTATATCTACCTATTTTATATTGAAAATATATGTATGCTCATTCGTATTATATACACTTTACTTCTTTTCTTAATTGCGCCTTTTTTTTTATACGGTTTATACAAAAAAAAACCTAATAAGCCTGAATTTGGCAAACGCTGGATTGAGCATTTTGGTTTCGCAAAAAAAACTGAAGGAAATAATCGACCTCTGTGGATGCATACGGTCTCGGTTGGAGAGGTCATTGCCACAATCCCACTTATTAAAGCCTTAAAAGAGCAAAATCCACAGCAGATAATTGTCGTCACCACCACCACCAGCACAGGTGCTGCAGAAGTGAAAAAACTAGGTGATTTGGTTGAGCATCGATATATGCCGCTGGATTTTAGTTTTGCAGTAAAACGCTTTATTAAAGCGATCAACCCTAGCGCATTGATGATTATGGAAACCGAACTGTGGCCCAATACGCTACATACAGCGAAAAGCTTTAATATCCCGGTTACTATTATTAATGCACGCTTATCAGAGCGCTCTTTTTTACGTTATCAGAAATTTCAGTTTATTTTTGATCTGCTCGCTAAAAATATCGATAAAATACTTTGCCAAGCAAGCACCCATTTGGGTGAAGATGAACTAATTTTACAAGCACACAAACGTTTATTAAAAACGACACCTGAAGCACTGTTAATTATTGTCCCTCGTCACCCTGAGCGTTTTTTAACGGTGACCGAATTATCTAAAGAAATTGGTTTTAATACGGTGACACGCACCAGCAAGCAGAATGTTTCTTTAACAACGTCTGTATATATCGCAGATACGATGGGAGAGATGCTTGTACTAGTCGGCGCATCAGACATCTGCTTTATGGGAGGCAGTTTGCTGGGTGACAAAGTGGGTGGACATAATTTATTAGAGCCGGCGGCATTAGCAAAAGCCTGCTTAACCGGGCCGAGTTTTTATAACTTTAAACTGATTAGTGAACAGCTTATCAAGGCAGAAGCTTGTATTATTTGTTCGTCGGCCAATGAGATAACTGAAAACCTTACAACACTCTTTGCTGATAAAAACTTACAAGATAAAATGGGCAATGCAGCACTTGCTGTTGTTAATAATAATAAAGGTGCGCTGGTTAAAACATTAAGCGCTATAACCCTGCATTAAATATTGCCACTCATTTTCATTCCACTTTATCGCGCGTTTTTTTAACTCTTTATTAAAAGATCTTAATAATCGCGCAAGATTAGCGGCCTGCCAATTATCACCGGACTGCTGAGAGCATTTATCAAAATCGATCAACCAGATCTTTCCAGCTTTATCTAATAAAATATTATGGATATTCAGATCGCTATGGTTTACCTGAGCATGATGCATCTTTTTTATCTGCGAACCGATGGCTTGATATTCCGGCTTGGATAAAGCTCTTGTTTGCAGAATATCAACCAAGTCTTGCGCATCAGGAATTTTTTCAGATAAAAGATCCGCCTGATAAGAAAATATTCCCTTTTTCACTCTTGCAGCAATAGGTTTAGGCACATTCACCCCTGCATGATTAAGCTTATCTAAAAGGTAAAACTCTTGTAGAGAGCGTGTTTTTTGCCAACCAGTAAACAGATAATGATCGGAAATAATTTTGCCGAACAATCCTCCTCGACGATAATGACGAAGCGCACCTTGTAACTTATCTAACTGAATAAACCATGTTGTGCCCCGCCCCTGCGCCGAGCCAATTATTTTGCCTTGCTGCTGCCAGTACTCTGCAAAAAAACAACCCTCAACACACTCATTTATCAATCCATCATCATAAACAATATAAACTCTGTTTTTTTGTAAAATTTTAACCATAAACATTTATCTCGATTATTGTATACTTTAGAAAATTGACCAACGAATCATACTACTATGGCTTTATTTACAACAGCACCAAAATCAATTTGTATTTTACGCCTCTCTGCAATTGGTGATGTCTGCCATGCCGTTGCAGCAATACAAGCAATTCAAAAACAGTGGCCAACAACCCAAATCACTTGGATTATGGGAAAAATCGAGGCGCAACTGCTGCATGACCTACCTGGCGTAAACGTCATTGTCTTTGATAAATCGACTGGTTTTTCAGGTATGAGGGCAATTTGGAAGCAGTTAGCGGATCAGCACTTTGATGCACTATTGCATATGCAGCTAGCTTTGCGAGCCAGCGTGTTAACGCTCGGCATCAAGGCTAAATATAAAATCGGTTTTAACCGCAAACGGGCTAAAGAAGCGCAGTGGTTATTCACCAATAAAAAAATAGGCGATACATCATCGACACATGTTTTAGATAGTTTTTTTGAATTTGTCTATTTTTTAGGAATAGATAAAACCACGCCCAGCTGGAATATTCCACTTTCAGAAGATGATCTTAATTTTGCCAAAACAGTAACGGACAATGACAAACCTATTTTTGTTATTAGCCCCGCAGCCAGTAAAGATGAACGTAACTGGTTAAGCGAACGCTATGCCGAAGTTGCAGATTATGCGGTGAAGCAAGGTTTTAAAGTGATTTTATGTGGCTCCCCTGCACCACGAGAAGTCAAACTGGGTGATGATATAACGCGATTAATGAATGAAAAGGCAAACAATTTAATTGGAAAAACCTCTTTAAAACAATTAACCGCGGTTATCAAGCAAGCTAAATTACTGCTGGCCCCAGACTCCGGCCCCGCACATATTGCAACCACGCAAGGCGTACCAGTGATAGGCTTATACGGTCATAGCAACCCAAATAGAACTCGCCCCTACCTAAGCCAGAAGAGTGTTATCAGCGTTTATGAAAAGCACGTGCAAGAGCAGCATAATAAAGCATTAAGTGAACTACCCTGGAGCGCTCGCGCGAAAGGAGATCACATTATGGCAGATATCAGCGTTAAACAGGTCATTGATGTATTTAATAAAATAGCCAAAGACTAAACAGCCTCACCTCAGAAAATATTTTTTATCCAAAAAAAATCCCCACTCTGAACTGCAGAGTGGGGATTTTTACTTGGAAGGCAATCGATTCAAATTTTTGAACAGATTGCCTTAGCTTACTATTTAAGCAAAACTACTTCCAAGCTTTCCATGTGTTAATCAAACCATTTGTTGAACTGTCATGGCTTTGTACTGCATCAGTATTAGTTAACTCAGGTAAAATTTGACCCGCCAGTTGTTTACCAAGCTCAACGCCCCACTGATCGAAACTAAAGATGTTCCAGATAATGCCTTGGGTAAATATTTTTTGCTCGTACATCGCAACTAATTGACCCAATGTTTTTGGCGTGATTTTTTTAACTAAAATAGAGTTCGTTGGTTTGTTACCAGTAAACACTTTAAATGGTACTAATGCAGCTACTTCTTCAGCAGTTTTACCGGCAGCAGTAAATTCAGCTTCAACTTGCTCTTTCGTTTTACCAAATGCTAATGCTTCAGTTTGCGCAAAGAAGTTAGAAAGTAACTTAGCGTGATGATCGCCAGCCGGGTTATGGCTTACAGCTGGTGCAATAAAGTCACATGGTACAAGTTTAGTACCTTGGTGAATCAACTGGTAGAACGCATGTTGACCATTTGTGCCTGGCTCACCCCAAATAATTGGGCCTGTTTGGTAATCAACTGCGTCGCCGTTGCGATCTACATTTTTACCATTTGATTCCATATTACCTTGTTGGAAGTAAGCTGGGAAACGGTGCATGTATTGGTCATACGGCAGAATCGACTCTGACTCTGCGCCATAGAAGTTGTTATACCAAATACCGATAACCGCTAAAATAACCGGGATATTGTCTTTAAAATCAGTTGCTGCGAAATGTCTATCCATTTCGTGTGCGCCTTCAAGCAGTGCTTCAAAGTTATCATAACCAACCGTTAATGCTATTGATAAACCGATTGCCGACCAGATTGAGTAACGACCGCCAACCCAATCCCAAAATTCAAACATGTTTTCTACATCAATACCAAACTCAGCAACTGATTTTGCATTAGTTGATAATGCTGCAAAGTGTTTAGCTACATGCGCTTCATCTTGTGCGAAGTTTAAGAACCAGTCACGTGCACTGTGTGCATTGGTCATTGTTTCTTGAGTAGTAAATGTTTTTGATGCAACTAAGAACAATGTAGTTTCAGGATCAAGTTTAGCTAGCGTCTCAACAATATGCGTACCATCAACGTTAGAGACAAAGTGAGTTTCAATGCCTTCAACTTTATAAGCGCCTAATGCTTCTGTCACCATGTAAGGACCAAGATCAGAACCACCAATACCGATATTAACGATATCTGTAATTGCTTTACCAGTGTAACCTTTCCATTCACCTGAATGTACTTTTGCACAGAAAGCTTTCATCTGCTGCTGCACTTTATTGATTTTTGGCA
This sequence comes from Psychromonas sp., assembly GCA_013619145.1. Classification (GTDB taxonomy): domain Bacteria; phylum Pseudomonadota; class Gammaproteobacteria; order Enterobacterales; family Psychromonadaceae; genus Psychromonas. The sequence goes on from JABXKR010000053.1 coordinate 11,161, forward strand.
TTACGTCGATGCCATCAACCATTACCGGTGTATTGCTACGATTGCGCAGTGCGCTATGCAATACTGCGCGATTTTCAGTTACATTAATCGTTTCACCAGAAAATTGTGCTTGAATTGCACTTTTCAGATCAACTTGTTCAGCAAGTTCCACTAATTTGCCAAAAATTTCTTCAGTGATTAAGTTTTTAGAGAAATCGATTAATAGATCATCATTAAACTGACAAGAAAACTGTTTAAAACGATCCGGGTTATTTGCAAAAAGCGCTGATAACTCCATGTTTTCATGTTTATCAAATAAAGCCTGTAACTCAGACCATGCGGCTGTTTGCGTTGGATTGATATTTTTTAGCATTGATATATTCCAAAAAGTAATGTTTAAGAAACTTGATTAACAATAACGAACTGAACCCACAAGTATTCATAGAGCTATATTCATTTAATCAGGGAATTATAACGCAAAAAGCTGAGGGGTTCGTAATAAAAAGTAACTTAAATAAGTTATCTGATGTTATTAACCAAGTATCGACTTAGCAAATAACAATAATGATCCCCTTTTAAGCAAAATCAGGTATTATCTTTGCTCTCATTTTACCCTGCGATACCAGATAACAAACAAAGAGAAAAACATGAGCAACACACAAGAAAACACCACTCATTTTGGTTTTAAAACTGTAGAAGAAGATAGAAAAGCAGACTTAGTTGCTGAAGTATTCCACTCTGTTGCGACTAAATATGATGTGATGAATGATGTTTTATCAATGGGCATCCACCGTGTTTGGAAACGTTTTACCATCGATTGCTCAGGCATTCGTAAAGGACAGAAAGCCTTAGATCTTGCAGGTGGCACTGGTGATTTAACCGCTAAATTCTCACGTATTGTTGGTAAAACAGGACACGTTGTTTTAGCAGATATTAACGACTCAATGCTTAAAGTCGGCCGCAGTAAGCTACGTGATATGGGGATTGTCGATAATGTTGATTACATCCAAGCGAATGCAGAAGAGTTACCTTTCCCTGACAACCATTTTGATTTAGTGACCATAGCGTTTGGTTTGCGCAATGTTACCGATAAAGACAAAGCCTTAGCCTCTATTTACCGCGTTCTAAAACCAGGTGGCCGTTTATTAGTGCTTGAATTCTCAAAACCGCTTTATAGACCGCTCAGTAAATTTTACGATTTTTACTCATTTAATATTCTTCCTAAACTTGGCAAACTGATTGCTAATGATAGTGAAAGTTACCGCTACCTTGCAGAAAGCATCCGCATGCATCCAAATCAAGATACACTAAAAGAGATGATGAATAATGTCGGCTTTGAAGACTCAGAATACTTTAACCTAACCGCTGGTATTGTTGCCCTGCACCGCGGTTATAAATATTAAATCGATAAAATAGAGATAATTATGCCATTAGATAACCTGCTTTGCGGACTGCTTGAAACGGGTGTTAATAAATTACATCAGCTTGATTCAAGTGCGCAACAAAGGCGTAAAATGCTTGATGGTGTAATTATTGCTGTAACTTTAAAAGAGCTAAATAAACCACTCTATTTTGTTATCAGCAAACAACAAATTGATATTTTAGCTAAATATGAAGGTCAGGCGGATTGCTTTATTCGTTTAAATCTATCTGCTTTAAAAGAGTTGCAAAATAATCACCAACTAACCCGTTTAATTAAAAGCGAACAGCTTGAAGTTGAGGGTGATATTCAACTAGTGCAGCAATTTGCACAACTATTAACTGAAATGGATATTGATTGGGAAGAGTTCCTCTCTTCTAAAGTTGGCGATGTTTTAGCGCATAAATTTTGCTATCACGCCAAACAATGCCAACAAGGCTTGTCTCAACAACTCAAAAAAATAGAAAAACACAGTGCACAGTTCATCACCGAAGAGTTAAAACTTGCCCCTGGTCCGTTACAAGTTGCTTATTTTTGTGAACAAGTCAGTGAGCTCGAAAAACAGTGTTTACAACTTGAAGCGCGTATAGCACAACGTTTGCAGAAAATTTAACAATACGGAATCGTTAATGATTAAATTTAAAGAACTTTCCCGCCTCTATCAAATCAATAAAACTGTGATTGAATATGGTTTAATTGAACTGTTACCCAAAGAGCATATTCCTTTTACCTATCGCTTGATGCGACTTGGCCTTTTTTGGGTTCGCAGTAAACATAAAAACAAAAGTTTGCCGGAGCGCTTACGCCTAGGTTTACAATCACTGGGTCCTATTTATATCAAGCTGGGACAGATGTTATCAACACGTCGTGATCTACTGTCCCCAATTTATGCAGATCAACTCGCTCACCTGCAGGATAATGTCCCGCCATTTTGTGGTGAACAGGCGATTAAAGTGATTGAAACTTCTCTCGGCAAACCCATCGAGCAGCTCTTTGCAGACTTTGATGCAAACGCGTTAGCATCGGCATCAATTGCCCAAGTACATAGCGCTATCCTGCTTGAGGATGGTCGCGAAGTGGTCATCAAAGTGATCCGCCCCGATATTGAAAAAACCATTCAGGCAGATTTACAGTTAATGAGATGGCTTGCAGAGCTGATGCAGCGTTTCTTAAAAGATGCCGATCGCCTGCGCCCTGTTGAAGTAGTGCATGAATATGAAAAAACCATTATTGATGAATTAGATTTAATGCGTGAAGGAGCTAATGCAATTCAACTTCGCCGTAATTTTTTAGATTCAAAACTGCTTTATGTGCCTGAGATCTATCCCGATTACTGCACTAAAAACGCCTTGGTAATGGAGCGAATTTACGGTATTCCGGTTTCCGATATCGCATCGTTAAAAGCACAGGGAACAGATCTGAAACTACTTGCAGAGCGTGGTGTCGAAGCCTTTTTCACGCAGGTTTTCCGTGATAGTTTTTTCCATGCCGATATGCACCCGGGAAATGTATTTGTCTCTTATGAACACCCGGAAGATCCTCTTTGGATAGGTATTGACTGTGGTATCGTCGGCACGCTTAATAAAGACGATAAACGCTACCTTGCAGAAAACTTTTTAGCTTTTTTTAACCGCGATTATCGTCAAGTTGCACAGCTTCATGTTGATTCAGGTTGGGTTCCGCCAGAAACACCGGTTGAAGAGTTTGAATTTGCGATTCGTGCTGTTTGTGAGCCAATTTTTGAAAAACCGCTTTCTGAAATATCTTTTGCACAGGTTTTAATTAACCTATTTAATACCGCGCGTCGTTATAATATGAAAGTGCAACCGCAATTAGTTTTATTACAAAAAACCCTGCTTTATATTGAAGGATTAGGGCGACAGTTGTATCCACAACTGGATTTATGGGATACCGCCAAACCATTCTTAGAAAATTGGATGAAAGAGCAGATAAGCCCAAAAACGCTGCTTAATTCTATCAAACAAAAAGCCCCGTTTTGGCTGGAGAAATTACCTGAACTGCCTGAATTGATTTATCACAATTTATCACAAGCAAAATCACAGCAAAAACAGCTGGTACAGTTAACTGAATCAATAAATAAACAGCAGCAAAAAAACAGTAAAAATCATTTTTATATCGGCATAAGTGTTACCTTAACCCTTATCTCAGCAATGGCATATCTATTATCAGATCGAGAACTTGCGCTGCTATCAGCAGTTCCCGGTTTTTTTGCCTGGTTACTTACATGGCGTCATTCCAATCAGCAATAAATTTTGCTATAACTGCTTACAAGTTTTTAAGCGTTTAAATAAATTACAGTAATAAAGGAAAATATATTATGGGTGGCATCAGCATTTGGCAGTTAGTAATTATCGCAGTAATTGTGATTTTACTTTTTGGAACAAAAAAATTACGTGGTATTGGTGGTGATTTAGGTGGCGCGGTAAAAGGTTTTAAAAAAGCGATGAAAGAGGAAGATAAATCAACGCCAGAAGTTGAAAACAAATCGAATGAAAATTTCAAAGCTGATGAAAATAGCAACGAAAAAGTAAAAGAAAAAGACCAAGCTTAACAAAAAAGGTTTTGAATTAGATGTTTGATATCGGTTTTTGGGAGATTATTCTTATCTCCATAATAGGTCTAGTTGTATTAGGTCCAGAGCGTTTACCCACTGCAATTCGCAGTGTTATGCGCGGGATAAATACGGCCAAAGGTATGGCCAACGTAGTGAAAACTGAAATTTCACAAGAGTTAAAGTTGCATGAAATGAACGAGAATATGATCAAAGCCAGTAAACAAGGTTTAAGCGATCTCGATCCACAATTACAACAATCTATTGACGAAATGAAGGAAGCTGCACAAGAGGTGACACGCCCTTATCAAGTAAACGATGAAGATCTAGCCCAGTCACTCAAACCAGCACAACAGAGCGAGACCGATCCTATCGAAGAAAACAGTATTCTCGATAAAACAAGCGCCTCCCAACAACAGGATAAAAGTGAATGAGTTCAAACGAAAGCAGCAAAGCAGATACGCAACATAGCTTGCCGTTATTCTCTCATTTATTAGAACTTCGCGATCGCTTGTTACGTATTGTTGCAATCGTGATAGTGTTATTCCTGAGCTTGGTTTATTTTGCTAATGATATTTACCATTACCTGGCGATCCCGCTGACCAGTCAGCTTCCTGAAGGTTCAAGCATGATCGCAACGGGGGTAGCTACACCCTTTTTTACGCCGATAAAATTAACCATTGTACTGTCCATTTTTATTGCTATACCGGCTATTTTGTATCAAGTTTGGGCATTTATTGCTCCCGGTTTATACAAACACGAGCGTAAATTAATTGCACCTTTAGTCATAAGCAGCGCCCTGCTATTTTATTTAGGCATGGCGTTTTCTTACTATGTTGTTTTCCCATTGGCCTTTTCATTTTTTACCAGCACGGCACCAGAAGGTGTCACTATAGCCACGGATATCAGCAGTTATTTAGACTTTGTATTAAAACTGTTTTTTGCCTTTGGTTTGGCGTTTGAAATCCCGATCGCAACATTAGTATTATGCTGGACAGGTGCAACCACGCCTCAAAGCCTAAAAGAAAAACGCCCTTATATTGTGGTCGGCGCGTTTGTATTTGGCATGTTGTTAACACCTCCCGATATCATTTCTCAAACATTACTGGCGATACCTATGCTTATTTTATTTGAACTCGGCTTACTGTTTTCGCGTTTTTACGTGCCGCAAGAAAGTGATCAAGATATTCAGGAATAGAGTAAGTTAAATATGATCGATATTGGTGTTAACCTGACCAACAAACGTTTTCACAAAGATATCGGCACTGTGATAAATAACGCCAGGCAGGTTGGCCTTACCGGCTTAATTATCACAGGTACAGATTTAGTGAGCAGTGAATCAGCCATTGAGCTGGCTGAAACTGAGCCCGGTTTTCTTTTTTCTACCGCTGGCATTCACCCTCATGATGCTAAAACCTTTGATAGCAGCAGTTTATCAAAGCTCAAGCAGTTAGCCTTAAACCCACAAGTGAAAGCGATTGGAGAATGCGGATTAGATTTTAACCGTAATTATTCGACCCCGGCTGAACAAGAGCTCGCCTTTGTACAACAACTCGAACTGGCTGTTGAATTACAACTTCCTGTTTTTATGCATGAGCGTGATGCCAATCGACGCTTTATCGAACTGTTAAAGCCTTATCGTTCGCAACTTCCTAATGCGGTATTGCACTGTTTTACTGGCGATAAACGCGATTTACAACGCTGTTTAGAGTTAGATTTGCATATCGGTATTACCGGCTGGATCTGCGATGAACGCCGAGGCACGCAGCTGCTAGAACTAGTTAAATTGATCCCCGATAATCGTTTAATGATTGAAACCGACTCGCCTTACCTATTACCGCGCTCAATGCGGCCAAAGCCTAAATCTAGCCGTAATGAGCCTAAATATTTACCTTATATAGCACAAACTATCGCCTTGGCTCGGGAGCAATCTTTAGATGTTTTCATTAACAATACCCGGAAAACCAGCCAGGCATTTTTTAATATAGAGCTGTAACTATTTAGCGTTAAAACATTTTTTTTAACGCTGAGATCGGACAAAATAGTAACGATCTAAATAGTTACTTTTAATTTCCCATTTAATAGGAATATAAATGACACTTTCTCAAAGTTTCCCTGCACGACGTTTACGCCGCTTGCGTAAACATGATTTTTCCCGTCGTTTAGTGGCTGAAAACCAACTTTCAGTAGATGATCTTATTTACCCGATGTTTATTGTTGAAGGCAAAAATCGTCGTGAAAGCATCACCTCAATGCCTGGCATTGAACGTTTGTCATTAGATTTATTGGTTGAAGAGGCCAAAGAGTTAGTTGCACTGGGCATTCCGGCTATCGCGCTATTTCCAGTGACACCTGAAGCGTTAAAAACAGAGATGGCAGAAGAAGCTTACAATAGCGAAGGGCTTGCACAACGTGCTGTGATTCGTATTAAAGAGGCCTGCCCGGAACTTGGCGTGATCACCGATGTTGCTCTGGATCCTTTCACCACACACGGGCAAGACGGTATTATTGATCACGAGGGTTATGTCTTAAACGATATCACCACTGAAATCTTAGTAAAACAGGCGCTTTCACATGCACAAGCAGGCGCGGATATTGTTGCCCCGTCCGATATGATGGATGGACGAATTGCCGTAATTCGAAAAGCGTTAGAAAATGCAGGTTATATCAATACGCAGATAATGGCATATAGCGCTAAATATGCATCAAACTATTACGGTCCTTTTCGTGATGCCGTCGGCAGTGCCGGTAACTTAAAAGGCGGTAATAAATCTACCTATCAGATGGATCCCGCTAACAGTGATGAAGCGATTCACGAAGTAGCATTAGATATTCAGGAAGGTGCGGATATGGTGATGGTAAAACCGGGTATGCCCTATCTGGATATTGTTCGCCGCGTTAAAACTGAACTGCAGGTGCCGACCTTTGCTTATCAAGTGAGTGGCGAATATGCGATGCATAAAGCCGCCATTGAAAACGGCTGGTTAAAAGAAAAGGAGTGTGTTTTAGAGTCATTACTCTGTTTTAAACGCGCCGGTGCAAACGGCATTTTGACCTATTTTGCCAAACAGGTAGCAACTTGGTTAAAAGAAGAGAAATAAAAATTCGCTAGTCAGCAGTCCCAGCTCTATTTGAGCGGGGACTTACAGCATTGCTTTAAACAGGAAACGTTATGCAGATGACGGATGGAAATATTCAATAACTAGTCGAAACCCCCAGCAAGATCACTGTTTGTAACAGTAAACTCTATTCAGGCAATAAGCGCGCAAATAATTTTTAACATAATAGCTTACCTTCATTATTTCAGGTTAAGCACGTGACTTGCGCACATTAACATACACTTTTAATTTTTGTCCCGGTTGAATATATTTTTGGTTATGAAGTTGATTCCAACGTACTAAATCCGTTGTTTTAACATTAAATTTTAATGCGATCCCACCTAGTGAGTCACCCGAACGAACTTTGTAAGTTACACGACGTGTAGTTTTAGGCGTGCCTTTTGTTGTTTTCCAAATTGCCAACTGCTGACCTAAGCGTAAAGTCTGTTTGCTGCTTATGCCATTCCATTTCGCAATCTCTTTGGCTGTCACATTATAGCGGCGGCTGATATCCCAAAGCGTATCGCCTTCAACTATCGTATGTTGAATTTTTCTTTTACCTTTACCATTTTTAGCTTGTAAACGTTCAAAACGTTGCGCCTGGCTGTACAGGTAGTCTTGTTGAGACTTACTGGCTATCGGAATTAATAACGGTTGCCCAATTTTAATAAATGAACCATTAATATCATTAATCTGTTTTAACACACTGGTGGTGGTGTCATTTTTCTGGGCTATAACACTCAAACTATCACCAGATCGTACTTTGTAACGTGCCCACTGGATACGCTTATTTTTATCGCTATTAGTTAGTTTTTCACTAAATTCCGTAGCAATACGCGTTGGCACAAGCAACTGATGAGGGCCATCCGGCGAAGTTGCCCAATGGTTAAAAGCAGGGTTTAATAACTGAATTTCAGCGACAGATAACTCAGCTAACTTCGCCGCATAAGCAAGATCAAGCTGTGAACCGGTATCAACATAAGTAAGCACCTGCTTATTCGGGATAACAGGAAGCTCAATACCATATTTTTCGTGATTGCGTAAAATATCAACCAGCGCTAATAATTTAGGGACATAATTTTCGGTCTCTCTAGGCAGAGACAAGTTCCAATAATCGGTTGCTTTATTATTCTTTTTATTTTTACGTACCGCATTGCGCACTCGCCCTTCACCTGAGTTATATGCAGCAAAGGCATGCAGCCAGTCTTCACCTAAATATTTATGTAATATTTCCATATAACGTAATGCCGCCTCTGTTGAAGCATAAACATCACGACGCCCGTCATACCACCAGTCCTGGTCTCCAGTAACCGGCATGAATTGCCATAAACCCGAAGCACTACTTTGCGAATACGCAAACGGGTCAAAAGTACTTTCGACAACGGGTAATAAAACTAATTCGAGGGGTAAGTTTTTAGCTTCAATCTGCTCAACAATCAGATATAAAAACGGCTCTGCGCGTTTTGAGACCTGTTTTAAATAATTTGGATGTCTTAGATAATAATCACGTTGCTTAGCGATACGTGAATTGTCTGGCACGTCAAACTCAAAACCTTCGGCTAACTTTAACCAGAGATTGTCGTAACCGACCGGAAGAGCTGGTTCATCAGCAATTGTCGAGGCCTCTTCGACCAGACGAGTGAGTCCCTCTTCAGTATCGATCTCCGGCAGTTGCTCATCTGCCAGCTCTTCATCTGCAAAAGCATTAACAACTGATGAATTACTTTCGTGCGCAACATCTGTATTTGTTGTTGTTTGACAAGCACTTAAAAATAATAACAAAAAAAACGAAAAGAATAATTTCATAAAAGGGACCACTTACCAATAATAAGTGGCATATTCTAGCCTAAATCACAGCAAAATTCATTAGAAGTGATCTTTATACTTACGCAGTGCTGTAAAACAGGATAATGGATCGCTTAATTCAATTGCTAACTGTTTTTGCAGACTGTTAACAAGCGAACTTTGCTGGCAACGTAAAAAAGGGTTAAGCGCTTTTTCCAGCCCGATCGTTGTCGGAATAGTTGCCAAACCTTGCTGACGTTTTTTGCTGACCAGCTGAATATATTTCAGTAACTGTTCATTTTTAGGCTCAAGATGAAAAGCAAAAATAAGGTTATTCTGCGTATATTCATGCGCACAATAAACTTGCGTTGTATCAGGTAATCCAGCTAAACGAGATAGCGCAGCAAACATCTGTGCAAAAGTTCCTTCAAATACACGTCCACACCCGGCAGAGAAAAGTGTATCTCCACAAAAAAGCAGTTCCTTATTGTAATAAGCAACATGGTCTAAAGTATGCCCGGGCACTTCCATTACATTTAATGAAAAACGTCCGCCAAAAAAACTTAATACTTGCCCCTCTTTAACTAATAAACTTTTCGAAAACAGTTTATCTTTACTATATACAGCAATGGTTTCATCAGACTCGGACAGTAAAGCCTCAACACCATCAATATGATCATAATGACGATGGGTTAAAAGAATGGCATCCACTACTAACTGCTGCGCAGCTACTATTTCTAGAACCGGGCCTGCATCACCGGGATCGACAACAATGCAATGCTGACTTTGACTATCTTTAATAAGCCAAATATAGTTATCGTTAAATGACTTAATAGTTAAAATATTAACCATAATTGGCTCTCACCTATTTAATTTGGAGTTAGTTTATACCCATGATACTTAAAGATGCAAAGTCAGCAAGGCAAAAGGTGCCAAGATGCTAGGCATGAAATTGAAGTATAGTTATTCTACATAGAGATTTTATAACAACGCAGATTGGTGCAGCTTGCTTTGCCCTATGGGGCGCTAGCTCGAAAACCAGTCCCGCGTTGCAACAATCGAAAAGGGAACACCATTACCTCATGTTGCTCCTTGTTCTGGTATTCGAGCTAGTACCTGACAAAACATCTTGAGGTAACATGGGTATATATATGAAAATAGCAAAAACAACGCGTATCTTAACCCCGATTGAAGATTGGCAGCAATTAAGTAATGGTAAAACATTGCAGCAACAAACTCAGCTAAGAATTGATAGTTATCTCTCGCGCTGTTTTGGATATCACCTTTTAAAATTAGGACTACTCAGTAGTTTACTTAATACCTCTCGCTCCCACATTAACCATCAAATAAACTGTGCGCCATATGGAAAAGATATTGGCTTGCTAGCAGATCTTCATCAGCTGCCATTGCAGGATTCTTCTGTCGACTTATGTATTCTTGCCCATGAATTAGATTTTTCAAGTGATCCTCACCAGTTATTACGAGAAATTGATCGTGTATTAACACTTGATGGTACCTTGATTATTAGTGGTTACAATCCAATTAGTCTATTTGGCTTACGCACTTTTTTAAAACCTAAACACTCGCAAACAGCGCGTCTGTTTTTACCCAATCGAGTACTGGACTGGCTGCATCTATTAGGTTTTGAAGTTCAGCAGAAGCAGCATTTTGATTTTCTTTCCGGTGAATTTAACGGTTCATTTGCATCGTGCGTAGAAAGCATCGGGCAACGTTATCTCCCCTATTTTTGTAGTGTCTATTTTATCGTAGCCAAAAAACGGAGTCTGCCAATGACCCCGATTAAATCACCGTTTCAATTTAAGAAACCAAGAATCGCTGAGCAAGCGGTTGCCACTCGGCATCACTAACCGTCGTAACCTAAATCTTCTTGTGTTGGTTTAGCTTCCGCGGCTTGCCGTGCTAAGTCGTCACAACGTTCATTCTCAGGATGCCCTGAGTGCCCTTTCACCCAATGCCAAGTGATTTTATGCTTTTCTTGGGCTTCATCTAATGCTTTCCATAAATCAACATTTTTAACAGGTGCTTTGGCTGCAGTTTTCCAGCCGCGTTTTTTCCAATTATGGATCCACTGTGTGATCCCTTGGCGAACATATTGACTATCAGTGGTCAGATCGATTTCACACGCTTCGGTTAATGTTTCCAACCCTTTTATGCAGGCTAACATCTCCATACGATTATTCGTTGTACGCAGATAACCTTCTGCCAATTCTCTACGATGCTTATTATAAATTAAGACTGTACCATAACCACCAGGGCCTGGATTACCTAAACATGAACCATCTGTATAAAGTTGTATTTTTTTCATTCTTAGACCAAATTGATTAATTAAGTGCGCACTCAGAGACGCTGTGCGATTTCAGTTATATACCCAATCAGCATCTTGAAGTAGTTTGGGTATAGGCTCATTGACTCAGGTTTGCTAGACTGGATTCTTTGCGAACTATAAATAGAGATCAAGATGGACACAAGTAAAACGATACGACAAGTTGTTTTAGATACTGAAACCACGGGTATGAATAAAGATGGTGTGGTTTATCTTGGTCATCGTATTATCGAAATCGGTTGTGTAGAAGTAATTAATCGCCGCTTAACCGGCCGCCACTACCACGTTTATATAAAACCAGATCGTGAAGTTGATCCGGAAGCGGTCACTGTTCATGGTATTACCGATCAATTTTTACAGGATAAACCCCTGTTTAGTGAAATTGCCGATGAGTTTATCGAATTCATTAAAGGTGCCGATCTAGTTATTCATAACGCCCCCTTTGATGTCGGTTTTATGGATCAGGAGTTCCGTTTTTTAAATAAAAAAACACAAACAACTGAAGAAATGTCCACCGTGACCGATACTTTAGTGATGGCGAAAAAGATGTTCCCCGGTAAACGGAATAATCTGGATGTGCTATGTGATCGATACGGCATTGATAATAAACACCGCGTATTACATGGTGCATTATTAGATGCCGAGATATTAGCTGATGTTTACCTGTTAATGACTGGTGGACAAGCAAAGCTCAATCTTTCTAGCTCTGAAAACAATGAAAACAGTACAGAGCGCCAGCTTCGACAATCTCAGTCACCATTAACTGTTATTCGTGCAACTGATGATGAAAACAGCGCGCACCAGAAACGTCTGGATATTATAGAGAAATCGGGGAGTTGCCTGTGGCGACAATAATAAAAAAATTCATTTTCAGTTTATTACTTTGTATCACCACAACTGTGTCACTGGCACACACAATTTATGCGCCCAATGATATACCGTTATTAGACAATCGTTTTAGAATTGATCCCCATACCGAGCAAGTCACTTTTATCCTTAATCACTCCAGTGGCTCGCAAGGGGTGGTTCTTATTCGCCCTGATGGCAGCAAACTTTATTATCAAAGGCACCCCGAATCGGTTGGCTGGGTAAGCAGTAAAACAGAAGATATTATTACCATTGATAATCCGATGGCGGGCCCTTGGCAAGCTGTCGCTGAATTAGATGGAGATAACCGCATTAAGTTAATTAGCAACGTCGAATTAAAAACAAATAGATTACCGTTAAAATTATACTCACGAGAATATATCACCACACATGCTTCGCTTTATTACGATAATAAATTAATGACCAATCAAGCTTACCTTGAGGATGCAAAATTATCAGTTGTATTAATCGGAGGTTCTAGCAAACAACTAACGTTATATCATGACGACGGTAAAGGTTATGATGCCCTGCCATTTGATGGGCAATTAACTTCCCGTGTTTATATTGATCTGCTCCCGGGACGTTACCTACTTAATATCCGCACTAAAAATGATGTTTTTATACGTAATGTAAATAAAGATGCTGTCGTTTTCCTTCCCCCTATCACTTATGAGGTCACGGCACTTAAAGAGGGGGGGAAAGAAGCTGTATTTGAATTTAAAATCGATAGTGAAGAAATAGATCCTCAGTCAGTTACTATTGATGGGATAATTAAAGATGGCAATAATAAAGTCGTCGAACAGTTAATTACTCATAGTAAAGGAAATATCTCAACAGAAAACAGATTCACTAAAACGACAACGCTAGCTTACGGCGTGTTCACTTTATCAGCTAAGGCGTTTGCGACCACCCGTTCAGGCAGAGAGATTGAACTGCAATTACCTGAGCAGCTTATTGAGTTACTGCCTAAATTTATTATGCCGGAAATCGATACAAGTGAAACTGCAACCACTGAAACTGAAACTGAAGTTATGGAGCCACAACTACCAACATCGCTATGGGAAAACGTATGGCTTATTTCAGCAATTGCGATTAGCAGTTTACTTATTCTATCCGCGCTAATTTTTATTATTATCCGACGTAGAATAAAAAACAAACAATCCAACAAAAATAGTGATGATCAGACACCATCAGAATTAACACTTGATGAACTGCAGCCAACATCAATAGATCTGAAGGCGGGCAAAAAACAAGCAAGGATATAATGTTTTTAAACGACTTGGAAATGTAAATCCTTGCATTTTTAAGTTTTTTGAGCAGAAAGTAGGCACTTGAGGAAGTTAAAACCTAATATTGCATTTTTTTTCTTTTTCCTTATTGACTCAGCAAAGGCAACTACGTATTATCGGCGCCTCAACAAACGCAGTGTTAAACACAGCGATTGATGCTAACTGGAGTGGTAGTTCAGTTGGTTAGAATACCGGCCTGTCACGCCGGGGGTCGCGGGTTCGAGTCCCGTCCACTCCGCCAATATCATATTTAGATATGCTATTGACGTATGTTAGCTCAAATGTTGAATCTGATAATTATCACGTGGAGTGGTAGTTCAGTTGGTTAGAATACCGGCCTGTCACGCCGGGGGTCGCGGGTTCGAGTCCCGTCCACTCCGCCAACATCATATTTATATATGAATGATAATTATCAAAAAGCTTGAACTGTAATACTCCAGTGGAGTGGTAGTTCAGTTGGTTAGAATACCGGCCTGTCACGCCGGGGGTCGCGGGTTCGAGTCCCGTCCACTCCGCCAACAGTATTATGAATCAAGCAATATTTACTCTTAGAGTAAAATTTCATGTGAAACCAAGACATGAAAATGAAGAAAGCTGTAACACACTCGTGGAGTGGTAGTTCAGTTGGTTAGGCTCTTGCTTAACATAGTCGGCCTGTCACGCCGAAGTTTGAATTTAACCTCAAACTAAAGTTTAATTTTTAAATAGTGATATTTGTGTGTAACCAACACATAAAATGAAGAAAGCTGTAGCACACTCGTGGAGTGGTAGTTCAGTTGGTTAGAATACCGGCCTGTCACGCCGGGGGTCGCGGGTTCGAGTCCCGTCCACTCCGCCAAC
>JABXKR010000317.1 GCA_013619145.1 Psychromonas sp.
GTCATATACAGGTGCGATCATGATTGAGCCTGTATCTTGCCAAACCCGTTGTCGCCAGCTCTCAGCAAGCACTACTTTTAAAATGTCTGCGGCGGTACCTTGAATCTCAGCGTTTGCAACCTGTCGTTCCATACGTGATCTTAATGATCCGTTTTTGGAGAAAATATCGTCCGTTGCATGTCGGCGTTTACCATACGCAGTTAGTGTGTATCCGTGTTTACGTGCGAATTCAGCACTGCTCGATTGCCATTTAGCAATGTTTGGATAAACTCGGGCGGTTGAATCCATCATTTTTTCAGCGGTCATTAGTTTAATGATTAACTTTTGAGCCAGTGCAGGGGCAGTTCCGCCATACGTCATTAAGAAGTTTGTTGTTTTGGCAGGGCGTTTTCTTATTTTACCTGCGGCGGTGTGGTGCTCGTTTTCTTTATCATTAAGAGCCGCCACAAATGTTTCATAATTCATTTTCGGTAGCCCGAAAATTGAACTCATTCCCGCCGCCGACTGCGAGTGGATGTCTTTGAGGTCTTCAAGCTTTTCAACATCTGCTTTTGACCACTGCAATAATTTTCCCTGTTTTTTACATTGGAGATAGAGTTCTGCATTGTTTGCCCCGATGTATGCTGAGAGCATGTTTCTGTCTTCGGTAATGGAAGCAAGTAATCTAAGTTCCTGACCCGCGAAGTCAATTGCAACAATACAATGGTCATTGAATCGGGGTAAATAAATCGACCGCATAACTGCTTCTTGTTGGTGCTTGGATACCTGCAAAATATTGGGTGAGTTTCCAGAGGGACGGCCCGTAACAGTTCCAAAATCGCGGAGCGAAGGGTATATAAGATCATCATCTGGATGCCTCCATAATTTGTAAGGGGTATGATACAAGCCGATCCTCGTCTGCGCTGATTTGGCAATCAACATACAGTTCAGAGCTTCCGCTTGCCAAGAATCCTCTTCAAAATCTTCCGCTAACGCAGTTCTGATAGCGATTTCATCCGTGGCAGGGGAGCCGTGAAGTTTGTTTACACGCCTAAACGATTTCGGTTGTGGTAGCGTATGAATGCGAACCTTTGCTCCAAGCATTGCGTAGAGTAGTGTCTGCGCTTGCTTAGGTGAGTTTAAGTTAAGCTCGGTACCTTTTTTCACAGTTTTTACAGGCGTATTGTCATGCGCTTTACAGTAAGTTATAAATTTATCGTAGTTAGTCCCACTGCGGTCTTTAAGCTCTTTATTCGCGGCGGCTAATAATTTGTGGAATTCAGCTTGCTCGGAAGTGAGACAGCCATCAAATTCGTCTAGTGTAAAAGCTGAGTTAAGGCGTAGCCATTCGCTGATAGCTTTGTTAGATATTTTCTCAATAGGGGCTTCAAAGCCTAACTGTGACGCGATGTTTTGTACATTACGTGCAGTAGGTACGAACTCAGATTTTACAGGGACTTCCGCGTACTCGTGGTATACCCCGCCTAGCTCGATAGCTTCTTTTTTGTCTTTTACATAGGCGGCTATTAGTCGCTCAGTTTTAGACCCCTCGGAAGAAACACTACCTTGTGCCGCGATTGCTTTATTAAGCTGTGTATCGGACAGGGCACAAAATTTCTTTCTGGCTTCTGCTCGCCATACCACGCCCTCGACACTTACGTAATGTTTCACGTTTTCAGGTACGAGTTCGTTACAATTAGCGCCTAAAATTACGCGTAGTCGCGCAGTGTTCTCGTCCACAGCTTTGCGATCAGCGGCTTCAATCTCTGCCAGTTTATCCCAATCTATTCGAGTACCTGCAACTGCCGCACTACATAGCACATTGTTTGTCAGTGGCTCGTATTGCGCGTAGAACTCCCATGTGTGCTCAAGCATCATTCGCAGTTTAAGCAGGTCATAAATAAAGCCTGTGACGATAGAATCATCTACGCCGTATTTAGTAACTTGCTCTAATGTGATGTCGCGCATGGTTGCATCTTCAAAACCTGCTTGAGCCATTGTCTCGGCATAAGAGGCTTGCTGATAGTTTAAATACTGCTTTGATAGCCCTTTGAGGCCACTTAACTCGTTCTCATTACAATACTTAGACATCAATTGCGTA
>JABXKR010000057.1 GCA_013619145.1 Psychromonas sp.
GGCGAGGTTTTGCTTTTAGCTGCTAAAGAAAAGGGCAAGAGCAGCCCTCTTCTATCTGTTCTGTTCTTATTCAAGGAATTCAAGTTAGCGGCCAGTTTCTTTTACTGCCGGGTAAGTTAACCAGTGCATCTTTAGAAAACACCTGCACCGTCATTTCAAAAAGCATGCCGTCATCCACTATTCTACCTACAAACTCTCCCGGCCAGTTACAGACCTTTTTCTTATTAGAGGAGATTAGCCAGGGACAGTTTAAATCCGGATGGCGATCGAGCACCCATTGCTCCCATGAAGAGTGTGCAGCTGCATTTTGAGAATGGCCCGGCAAACTAAATAAACAGCCAAGCAGTGTAACCAGCATGATTATTATACTTTTAAACGACATCACAAATTCCTTTTAATCAATGAAGATAAGTTCAGCGCGGATAGCAGCAGTAGATAAAATAATAGGTCATAACCGTTTTATTTTGGTCTGCTGTTTAATCTTAATAGTTATAAAAGTGAGCCAGCGCTGAATTTATAATGGCTAAGAGTTAAGGCCGAGGTAGGAGAAGTGATATTGCGGAAAAAGTTTTATTAAAAGTACGGCTGATAAATAGCAATATCCTTGCAGATGGCGAGGTTTTGCTTTTAGCTGCTAAAGAAAAGGGCAAGAGCAGCCCTCTTCTATCTGTTCTGTTCTTATTCAAGGAATTCAAGTTAGCGGCCAGTTTCTAATCTGATACTGATAGACACTCAGGCTTTTACCGAACTGCAGGAGGTTGTCATTTGCCTCCGCGGTAAACAACACCACTAAAAACTGCAACACCACCACGACCAGCATTACGAATTTAGCCACTCCCATCAGAAATATAAAAAGCAGCATAAACAAACCACGCAACCAGACGTTGCGGTCTTTATAAAATTTTTCTTTTTCATCCTTCATTACAGTTTCCTTTTAGTGAATGTTTAACAGTTATAGCTTGAATTCTTATATATAAAAATAGCAAAAATAATGAATTTAGCGACCGCATTTACAAAACTATTAGGCACTTAAATACTGATTCCATGCATTCTTGTACATCTGTTTTGACTCTTTTCTAAGCTTATTAATAGACGCCTGCTCTATTTCACTTAAATCGCGATTCTCAGTTAGCTGCAAGCGCTCGATTTGTTGAATCTGTTCATAGTTGTCATGTTCTTTACCATTTTTAATAACAGAAAATGCTTCAAGATGTAATTGTACTTCCGCTACAATTTTGCTCTCGGGTAAACGCACCAGCAAACTTAAATCTCTGTAGCCGGACGCACCGGGGGTTTTAAAACGATTTTTAATACGCAGCAGCTGTGTTTCCTGCTCGATTAATTCAAAGGCATTCATTAATGCAGGAACATCCTGGGCAACAATAGAGGTACGGGCCAGATCCGTTATCTGTTCACTATTACCAGCAAGTTTACTATTGATTTTATTGACGGCACGCAGTTTCGATTTTACGCCAGATGAAAAAGTATCAGTGCCACTTGCCAACGCAATTTGCTCCGTTATGTTTTCCAATTCGCTTTGCCCTGCAATAGCATTTTGGTAAAGCAGATTAAATTCATTATAGGGCTGTTTAATATGACTCGATTGGAACTCTTTAACACTGTAAAGACCTGCAAGATCCTTTGAGTAGGAGCTTCTACGTGCCGGTTGGCTGAAAGGTAAAAGCTTATTTGCATCAATATTGCGATGCGGTTTTACTGGTGCTGCATTCCCCTGTGAAGAGATTGCCAGTAACACAAAGAGGGTCTGGAATAACTTATTCATTAATTCTCCCTATCTAAAATAGTGCCAGATTATTCTGACTTCACAATTAGATATAAAGGCTTAATATGTCTATTTCAAGTGTAGAAAAGTAAAGATGTGTAAAGATTAGCCGACTTTTGAGTCAGATGTGACTCAGTTCAAATTACAACCAGATGCAAAATTAACATTGCAATTTTCAGCTTTATTATTCAGCAAATAGTTAAAATTCAGCATAATAGCGAAAAATATTCATTTAAAAACAATAGATTGAATACTTTAAGGGGTTGCTAAGACCGACTTGTTCTAAACAGTATTATCGCAATCTAGCGCTTTCTATGTAAGTCGAATAATAGTCCATGCAAATAAGCCTGCCTTTGTGCCTGGTAAATATTTTCAGGGTATATTTCTGATGGTCTGATTACTTCCAGATGGGCATTGTCAGGATGATAGGGAAGCGGTCTATTACCTTCGCCAATAGCAGGTTTACCTTGAAGCTCCGTAGCTATCATGTTGATATTATGATATCCCCACTGCGGATATAAACCATTCTCACCATCTTCAGGCCAATAGGCTTTATCCGGCTGATCACTTTTGATATTCCAGTAAGTATTATAGGCTCCTGAGTTGTAACCTTCAGCCGGGTTACCTGTGCTTTCCCACATACGCACGGGGATTCCCAGGTTTAACTCAGTCCATAAACTGTCATAAATACCTTGGCGATGGTGATCCATATTCATCTGCAGTGCATCACCTCTCATAACCACGCAACCATGGCAATTATTCATGGATACATCGTGTACAAAGCTTACCTCGAGCACAAAATCTTTTAACATATGGTCCCGACCTTTTAAAGTAATACCATGATGTCCATAGGCATCATAGCGCCGACCTGAAGGACCTGACCGCCTCGGAATACGATCACTGCTTAAAATGACATCTTGAATGGTATTGTTAAAGGTATTTCTATTCATTTCGATACCATTATCAGCATTAATGATTTTTATATTTCGTACCCAGCTATTATCACTCATCACTTCAATGGCACCTTGACCTTCCGTTCCAAAGTGCTTCAACCATGGAGTACTAGGCAGCTGAATGGTTAGGTGCTCGATCCCTATCTGCTCAGTATCCCAAGAGGGGATATTATCCCGCACAGCGATACGTACACCACCATATCGTAGCTCAGTAGAGGGCGAAAAACGCAGTGGCCGATCCAGTATCAAGGTTTGATTATCATCACAAATACTTACCACAAATTGCTGCGATACTGTGCTGCCACCGGTCGTACTTCCCGGCGGTGAAAAATCATTACCGCCATAGATTGAGGCCGCAAATAACGGGGTATCCGAACTTTTACCATATCCCAAGGGTTGCGCTAAACTCATCGCCCAGTGCAGAGGTGTCATTAATAAGGCCTGTACTGAAGCGCAGGATGGATTTATCTCTACCAGCTCCCCGCAAAACCAAGCCAGATACATTGATATGTAACTGTTCGTCTAAATCATATACACCTTCCGGGATATACACTACACCAGGGTTATCGGCACTCACCTGAGTACTGGCATAAGCCAATGCTTTTTGAAATGCCAGCGTATCGTTTGCACTTCCCTCTTTTGAGGAAGCCCCAAAATCAGTTAGTACATTAGCAACGATACGAGTATGGTTGGGGATCGTGGCGCCTTCATCATAACCAGCTAAAGCGACAAAGGGTAATCTGGAATCTGGACGCCACAATTCCCCCTGAATCCCCCATAACTTGGATATAACAGGTAGAAACGGATCAGTCGGCCATTGATCGTCACGGTCAGAAATACCATCTCCGTCCAGGTCATTATTGACTACTGCAGAGCTGCGTAAATTATTTGCCTTATGACTCTCAGTGCATGCAAATAACGTTAAAATTAGGGAGAAAACAACAAATCTTTTAAATGGGAACTGCATAAAAACCTTATTATTCATAAGTATTCATAGACTAGAGATAATATACGCTATGTTGATCTAATCAAACTGGGCTTGGTAATATATATGACAATTTTAGCACTATGCTTAGTGTAGAAAAATTATATTAGCAGAGGCAAGGTTTACAACTGCTTAGCAAGTATCGGATCCACCACGATCTATACAGATAACTACAAACAATTGCCCACGTTAGACTTATCCGAGGAATAACCGATGCGCCTAGAGCAAGTAAAACGATCTGCTACCGTGAAAATATATCATCAGGAGAGTAAACACTTTCCACACCGACCTGCCCGCTCACCTGGTTATCTGGATTGGGAAAATCAGCCCGTTCCATTTCGTAGTTATCAGGATGCGCCGAAAATTCGATTACCCTTGCCGGATAAAGAGCGGGAACTCCCCTATTGCGCACTTTATGATGCAAATAGCACTCCGCTCAGCGCAATTTCAATCGCATCTATCTCCACTATGTTATCGCTGAGTATGGGGCTCTCCGCCTGGAAAAAAATGGGTAATTCAGAGTGGGCACTGAGAATTAATCCATCAAGTGGTAATTTGCACCCTACCGAGTGTTATCTGCTTTTGCCTGGCTTTGAGCAGCATCCCGCCTGCTTGACCCATTACCATCCCTATTTACATCTATTAGAACAAACCGCTATTTTTAACCGGCAAGATACAGATAAGGTAAGCGCTATTGGCGGCTTCGGTATTATATTAACCAGCATTGCCTGGCGGGAAGCCTGGAAATATGGCGAGCGCGCTTATCGCTATTGTCAGCATGATCTGGGACATGCACTGGCCGCATTACGTTTTGCCTGTAATCTTAACAGTTGGAAGATAACTGTCATTCCTCAGGTCGCCGAGCAGCCACTCGATCGGTTTTTAGGATTTGCACAATTTCCTGCTGTTGATGGCGAAGTTGAACATGCAGATTGTCTATGCTGGGTTGACGGCAAAGAGATCAATGCTCAAAAAATTGCAGAGTGGTTTGCTAAACAGCAGCCCCCTCATTATCAATATCCGCCAAACCAACTGAGTGCGCATCACATCGACTGGGAATTAATAGCTCGCGTACAACAAGCCGGCCAATCTACAGGTACAAATATTAAGCAGCAGAATATGCCGCCCCTGCAAACCACAAGTTCGCTGCAAGCGCTAAATTCCTCCTATAGCGCTGAAGCGATTATTAGAAAAAGACGCAGTGCGCAAAGTTTTGATCGCAACAGTAGCCAGATAGATTGTGCAACTTTTCTTGATACCTTAACAAAAACCTTACCCGGCAACAGTTGTCCGTTTGATATTTCCCCTTATCCGCCGCAAGTACACCTCGCCATTTTTGTACATGCTGTATCAGGGCTTGAATCCGGCCTTTATATGTTTGTCCGTACTCCGCAACACCTGCCATTATTGCAGCAACAATGCGATCCGTCTTTTCAATGGCAACTCGTTAGGGAAGGTTTGCCTCTATATCTTTTGCAAAAAGGCGATTTTAGGGATAAAGCGCAAGCCCTGAGTTGCGACCAGGCCATTGCCGGTGACAGCGCTTACAGTCTTGGCATGATAGCCCGTTTCGAGCCGCTGTTAACGGAAGATGCAAGTCTCTATCCGCGACTGTTTTGGGAAACGGGTTTGATAGGTCAAGTATTGTATCTGCAGGCAGAGGCGTTTGATTTGAGGGGAACAGGCATAGGCTGCTTCTTTGATGAGCAGATGCATAAGCTGCTTGGTTTTAAAAATAATCACTGGCAAAGTCTGTACCATTTTACTGTTGGTAAACCTATTGAAGATTTGCGTCTGGAAACAAAAGCCCCCTATTACCACCTGCAAAAATAAAGGAGCTGAATGCTCCTTTATTTACTAGTTCCGTTTAAACACTTTTAAAGTTAGCCAAGCGTAATAAAACATTTTCAATGACTGCTGCAGAGACTCTCTGTTGAATTTCCTCCAGTTCAAGTTTATTAAATAACTCTCCTATGAAAACACAGACATAGGTTAATGGCGCAGTAGCAAATAATTTTGGATTCGCTATATAATTACAACCTCGTGTCGCCATCCACTCGGAATTATCCTGCCCCGACATAAATCCCGAGGACAAAACCGCGTGCTTAAACATTGACAGCAATGTGCTGAATTCAAATTGATTAGCGCTGAATAGTTTGCTTAGCGCAGCCACTGAATTAATTGCTTTTTGATTTGGTAAAATTGCCAGTTGATGAATATCTTGCATTGTTACTTAACCCTATCATTTATTATATCTTTTCTTAGTATCTGACCAGTATACAAAGCACAGCAAAATATTACGATTACACCCTATTACACTATCAAGATAAAAGGCTGATAGCCGAACTCAATAACGGCAGATCATAAACGTAACAGCTTTTAATAGAGTGCTTCTGGGTCAATTCATTATTCGTCTGTTGAACTCGCTTGGAGATATCGGTTTTTCAGCCTAAGCTCAAGTTGTACAAAAAATTTTTCATTGTAACGCCTTGATGATAAATACATTTATTTTGGCAAATTTATGGGGTGATTATGTCTGAACATATATTTTCTGATGCAATAGAGCGGGTGAGACGTATTGGCGAAAATGCCGGCGTAAGTCAGGATGTTATTAATGCGTTAATGCACCCACAAGCCACTTTGACAGCTACCCTGCCAGTGCGCATGGATGATGGTTCAACCCGATATTTTACTGGCTACCGCTGTCGTTACAATAATATTTTAGGGCCATCAAAAGGCGGCATTAGATTTCACTGGGAAGTCAACCGACAGGAAGTACAGGCATTAGCTTTGTGGATGACCATAAAATGCTCTGTGGTAGGTTTACCCTATGGCGGAGCTAAAGGAGGAATTTGCGTAGATCCCAAACAACTGTCAGCGATGGAAATAGAGCGTTTGTCACGTGCTTATGTAAGAGCCATGGCCGATTTTATCGGCCCTGATATGGATATTCCCGCACCAGATGTGTACACCAATGAGCGAATTATGGGCTGGATGATGAATGAATATGAAACCATAAAACGGGTTAAAGCCCCCGCAGTGATCACGGGCAAACCGATAAGTCTTGGTGGCAGTCTCGGGCGTGATGATGCGACTGGTCGTGGTGCTTATATGTGTATCAGACAATTAGCGCTAAAAAAGGGCTGGGATCCAAAGAACATCACGGTGGCAGTGCAAGGGTTTGGCAACGGCGGTTACCATGTCGCCAGACTTTTGCATAATGCTGGTTATAAGATTGTGGCCATCAGTGATTCTCAAGGTGGTATTTATTCAGATAAAGGTTTTGATGTTGAAAGTATCTACAAAGGGAAGCAACAAACCAGCCGGGTTACCGCACTGTATTGTGAACACACTGTATGTGAACTAGTTGAACACCAAGCAATAACAAATAAACAAATTCTCGAGCTGGATGTGGATATCCTTATTCCAGCCGCATTGGAAGGCGTGATTAATCGCAACAATGTTAATCAGATTAAAGCCAAAACTATTGTTGAAATTGCTAACGGCCCTATTCTTGGTGATGTAGACCAAATTATTCAGGCAAAGAATATACTGGTTATTCCTGATGTTCTGGCCAATGCAGGGGGCGTGACAGTTAGCTATTTTGAATGGGTGCAGAATAAAAATGGCTACTACTGGACATTAGAAGATGTGCACCAGCGTCTGGAAAACTTAATGAATAAGGCGTTCAATGAAACATGGGAGATAGCGCAAAAAGAAGGCTGTAGCATGCGAGATGCAGCCTATACCTTAGCGATGAGACGATTAGGTAGTGCTATTGAGGCCCACGGCACACAAAAATATTTCTCACAGTAACCGACAGGATCTGCTGGTCGCAAAATAACGAGGATGAATTTGCTGGAAAAGGGAGCTAGACTTTGCTCCCTTTTATATACTTGTCGGTTATTGGTACTTTTTCATTGCATCAAACAGAGCATCACGGGCTTTGGTTGATCCCGCCAGTTCAGCTTCTTCAACAAAGAGCAGCGCTTTTTTGGAATCACCGTTTTTAATCGCTTGTTCAATAAGCTGGATAAACATAGCTTCGGTTTCTGGCTGAATTGTACTGCTGACAGCAGTCCCTGTAACCGCCGCCGCAGTTACACTTTTTTCAACAAGCAAAGCTTCTGCCTTTTGGCTGCTATCAGTTGTGCCTTCCACCATATCCTCTGCTGAAGTCTGACTGCTCGGCAAGTAATCAAAGGCGAGTCTGAATACTCCAACAGCGGTATGTGGAAGAGGTTGATCGAGATGTATTCTGCTAACAATATCCATGCGACCTAATTTTTCGGCTGGCGCATATGGTTCGGCGAGTTTGGTTGTTCCCTGCATCGCTTCTTCAGTTGTAAAAACAAGCAGGTATTTTGCTTGTCGACCATCAGCAAACAGTGCCGGCAGTTCAATTTTCCCAAAGAAACGGTCAACATTTAATAACGAACCGCTATCGTATTTAATTGTATCTTCACCATATACTTGCATAGGTTTATATTGTTCATCCAATATCAATACCGTGGGTACAAATACGCTGGCTACTATAGGCGCAGATATAGCAATTTTAATCGCTCCGTTTGCTTGAGGCAGGCTAAGCCCTTGAACAAAAGATTTACCGGTAGTGAACTGAAAGGCTGCATTTTCTTGAGTAACATTGAAATCAAATTTGCCCGGTTTAGTAATCTTCTGGTAATCCAGCCCGCTTAACGATTCGCAGCATAAAGAGGCTTGTTCGAGCGAGCGAAAGCCTATAGTGGGATCAATTTGCTGCACTTCTTTAGCGTTAGTCGCGCCATAATCAACAACCATACTTTTATTGTCAGCACATGCTGCAGTTAATACGACTAAACTCATAGCGAGTATTCTTTTCATTTTGTATTCCTTTTTGCCTTTACTAAATCTTAGATAAAAGAGTAGCTGTTAAATAATAATTTCGTTTAATCTGCTGCTAATTTTCTACCCCAAAAAACATAATCCAACCAGCTTTAATTGCAAAGAGTAGAACATGACCCTTTTCTAATCAAAAATCAGGGTAATTAATTTGTCATATTCCCTTGTCTATCTCTTCTAAAATAGCATTGATAAGAACTAAACATTACCCTGAAAAGGCAGGCAAAGGAAGCGCTTTCTTTTGTGATGGCGATGTGTGTCTAGGTATTCTGCCAGCTAAAGGTAAAACAGAAGCCCTGCTCCCGCAGTTTAGTTAAGTTGTTTACTCATTTTAAAATAAGCCACGTCAGATTTATAAAACCGCTCTCCTTCTACTGACAAACCAAAACCTTGATAAAAATCAGTTGCAGTTTCACGCGCATCACACCAAAAAGTGTCGAACTCTTTTTCAATAAGCAGATCCAGAATATAAGCGATCATCAGACTACCGGCACCTTGACCTTGGAATTCAGACAGAGTCGCAAATTTTCTTAATCTGGCACTTTTTTCATCCGGGTAGATAGAGGCTACACAAATAATTTGTTCATTTTGCAATACCCCGAAGTGCCATCCATTATGATCATCTTCAACTTGGCAAAATTCTGCTGATTTATTGGGCCATAATACTCGATGGCGGATAGGTAATGTTTGTGCGCTTGATATAGGGATAATTTTCATGGTCATTACAATGTCATTCACTTTAAAGGTATAACTTGTATTGTAATCATAATGCTTAGGTGATGCTATAAGCTGACAAAATAGCAGCCCCTGCCGCTTGATATTAAAAGGTGCCGATATGACAATGCCGTTCCTTTAGATGAACGGCATTGTCTGTTAAATATATCGAAGTGGAATTACTGATGCGTACCTGATTAAAAAGTAAGAAAGTCTTGCCTGTTACTCTTTCATACAAATATATGAGCTGCATCTCTCAATATCTATCCGAATTGCTACCTTATCTAATTTCTTGATTTAATTATCAATAAAAATTGAGTAGCCTATCTTTTTTAAAATAAAATTTTTAAAACCTGAAGTAACAGCAATATTCAATTGAAAATATTGTTGCCAATTCCCAACTGCAATCTGCATTTATCCACGGTAAAGTGGCTATGACACTAAATGGGCCATGGTCATGGGCGAATCTGGATAAATCTGGTCTTAATTATGGATTGGCAATTTTACCTAAATTAAATGGTCACCCTTCCCGTCCTTTCGTTGGCGTATTAAGCGCCGGAATCAGTAGCAATTCACCTAATGCGTCGTTAGCAGTAGAATTTTTACAGAACTATCTTCTTACGGATATCGGACTAAGATTAATGAACGCGCATGTCCCTATCGGTGCGCCGGCATTAAAGAGCTTCTTGAAGGAGTTAAGTAACGATCCGCGCGTGCTTGCTACAATTGCAAATGCCAGAGCTGGTGAAATTATGCCGAACATCCCGCAAATGATGCCATTCTGGTATGGACAGCAATCTGCAATTGCTAATGTAATCCAGCATCGTCAATCTATTGAGGATGCTCTCTCTACTGTCGAGAAGCGCATGTTGAAATAAGCAATATGAATCAGCCGTAAAATTGCCTGATTACAGAGAGAAAGCTAACAACGCAATCACTACACGATTAAGCCGTATGGTGAACTTGTTCAAGCTTAACAATGGTGCGTGTATAAAAGAACCAGGCCGCCATGCCTGCCATACAATTTCCGATTAATGCGCCAATAAACAGCCCTTTTATATCAGCAATTTGCGCGCCTAACCATAAACATGGCAGGAAGAAAGCGAATAAACGCAATGAAGAGATAAGCAAGGCATCCCCCGGTTTGGCCAAGGCATTAGAAACAGAGACCATCAGCATACAGATACCCAGCGGCCCTAAGCTGAAAGGCACAAACATCAGATGCCAGTTAAGAATGTTTTCAACATTCGTTTCACTGGTCATCAGGCCGGAAAGCCAGGAGGAAGAGAGTAAGGTAAGCAGCGCAATCACAACTTGCAGCCCTAAAATAAATTGGCAGGCTAAAGTGACTAATTTGCGTATATCAGTGATTTTTTCCGCCCCCAATAAGCGACCAATCATTGGCGGCATCGACATCGTCAGCGCCAGGACAGCGACAATCGCAAAAAACTCGAAACGAGAAGCAAGCGCCCATGCAGCAACGGCCGCAGTGCCGTATCCGGCAATCAGTTTAGTGGCTAACATAGAAGAGAACGGCGGTAATAGCTGGCTTATCATTGCCGGGCCCATTATTTTAGCAATAGAATTTAAACTGCTTGTTACCTCTAACCCCTGCCAATCAAAGCTCGCCCAATGCTGTTTCAGTACTTTCGGTGCCACTATTAGGATACCAAGAGTAAACGCACAAATAGTTGCAATTGCCGCCCCTTTAATACCGAGATCCAAAGTGAAGATGAAAACAGGATCAAGCACTAAGTTAATTGCACTGGTAACCATCATCATAGTGCCCGGCAGCAAGGTATTGCCGTTTGCACGGCACACGCTGTAATAAAAATAAAGCACTGCGCCTACCCAGGCACTGATTAACCAGAATACCCAATAATCGTCAATCACCGTATAAACAGATTCCGGGGCGCTTAACATTGCTAAGATCGGGTGGCGAAGCAGCCACAGACAGAGACAGATAACGGCAACACCGACACTACCCATTAATAAAACTAAACCACCGAGTTGTTTAGCATAGGTTGTTTTATTGGCACCTAACGCACGCGCGATAATTGCGGTGGTGGCAATGCCCAAGCCGACCTGAATACCAATAATGATCATCTGTATCGGTAAGGTAAAACCTTGCGCCGCCAGAGGCAGCACACCGAGTTGCCCGATAAAGGCACTGTCGACCAATTGAAAACTCATTAATGACAGCACACCAAACAACATCGGCCAGGTCATATTGAATAACTGCCGTGCCAGTGAGTCGTTTGCTGCTTCTGTTTTTGTAATGCCCATAGTTAACCGTATAATTTAAATTGCGTGGATGAATTAAGCGAATAAAAAAGCTATATCGTCGCCATAATTATTTCCAATTAGAAAGTAATCGATGCACTGACTTTGCGGGTGTTTTTGTTATCTTTTGCACAAGTTTAAACGGGATCGAGTGTAGATTGTAACCTTGTTGAATATCTTCGAGCATTGCCAGCCAAACTTTAGCGGTCATCTCTGCATCATATAAGGCTCGGTGAAAAGTACCTTCACTGGCGGTGTTAGTATATTCCACCAGCGTTGCCAGCTTATGATTAGGAGCAGACTGAAAAATTCTTCGCGCTAACAGCATAGAGCAGGTGAATTTCCCACTGTAACTTCTCGATATTCTTTGTAATTCAGCATCTAAGAAACGTTTATCAAATGAGGCATTATGCGCAACAAGATTATAATCAGCGATAAAGTCTGCAAAGCGATGCATCACCTCTTCACAGGGCGGCGCATCTTTCAACATGGCATTATTAATGCCAGTGAAGTTTTCAATAAAACCACTAATGCGTTGTCCGGGATTCATCAATTCTTGAAAACGACCTTTTACCTGTCCATCTTCAATAAGTACCGCACCGATTTCAATTGCTCGGTCACCCCTGTCAGGCGATAAACCTGTCGTTTCAAAATCAAGAATGACCACAGTATCTGCGTTGGCCATAATAATATCTCCTTTTTTGATGCAGTTTACCGTCAATCAGCCGATGATTGGACTTATTCTACATTTATTTCAAATAATCAAACTATGGCTGCCAGGTGCGCTTCATTTTGGCTAATGTTTTCGCTGGAACTTGATGTAGATTGCCATAATGACCAACACAAGTCCGGATGGATAATGCCGCCTGGTATTTTTTAGCAAGCTCCCGGTAAACATCAAGCTCCCACTGTTTAATAAAGGTGTTCGCTACCACCACATTTTCACCTTTGCTTAAATGCTCTGCACACTGTTTCTGACACCAGGCATGCGCTTCTTTTAAACGCGTAGGATCAAACAGGTAATCGCCATTTTCGTTAATAAAAAACATATCTGCTTCAAGGTGTACTGCATCAAGTGTTTTAGCTAAAGTGGATTTACCACTGCCGGGTAAACCACGTATTAAAATCAATTTTGCTTTTGGCAAATAACAGATCCAATCAATTAGCGGAAGAACGAATAAAGTTTGCAAAGCATCCCATTATTAAAAACCCGCTTAAATGAAAAACTAAGCGGGCTTTTTTGTATTACAGAAGCTTTAAACCTTGCCGATTAAACAGGGTTTACTGATTATGCGTTAAACCGTTTTAAGACCAACTGTTTGCACTGTTACTTGCACTTAAAATACATAAAGCACCCTGTAAATCGATATGGTTAAGTGATACCGGTGCTTTTTCCTGAACAATTGGTTTTGCATGGATAGCAATGCCTATTGCAGAGTTATCTAACATCAGCAAATCATTTGCACCATCACCAATTGCTACAGTTTGTGACATTGGAATATCATAACGCTCTGCTAATTCAGACAAGGTACGTGCTTTTACAACGGCATTTACAATTTCACCATGCACTTCACCCGTTATCAGCTGATCGCTAATTTCCAGTGTATTAGCAACAGCCTCATCAAACCCATGATCTTCTTTTAGGCGATCGGCAAAGTAGTTAAAACCACCAGAGGCAATTGCCACTTTCCAACCCGCATTTTTAAGCCCTTTAATCAATTCAAGTAAACCCGGCATCAAGGGCATAGTATCAGCAACCTCTTTTAAAATTGAAACAGGTGCTCCTTTTAATTTACTAACACGTGTACGCAGACTTTCATTAAAATCCAGCTTACCTTGCATCGCAAGTGCCGTTACGGCTGAGACTTGCTCGCCGACACCATATAATGCCGCTATTTCATCAATACATTCAATTTGAATTGTTGTTGAGTCCATATCCATTAATACTAAACCAGGTTTCTGCCAGTCTGGAAAAGTAGCCATTAAAGCAAAATCCATTTTATTTTCTTTACAAAATTTATCGATATTTGCTTTTAAAGATTGGGGATTTGCACTTAAAACAAAACGCATCACAGTGATATTTTCAATTATCTCTGGTGCATGTAAGCGGATTGCTTGTACATTCTCGCTGTTTAAAAGTGTCAGTAAGTTATTTAATTGTTTAGTATTAAATTGTTCTGCCATCACAATCAGTGATGCTTGCTCTGTGAAGATAGCCGTCGGTTTTTGTGTCAAAGTTCCATTTTGGTAAAACAACTCATCTAGTCCAATAACTTGTTGTTTTACATAATCTCTCCACTGAAGCAATGATTGAGACTTTGATTGAACTAGATGTTTTTGTATCGTTTTCACTGTAAAATACCTATGCTTATACAAACCTAATCCATTTGCCAATGAAAACTCCTACATTTTAAAATGGTTTAGGTATTTGAATTAAAATAATTGCGCACACGATAACTATTGCGATTTAGCATTGCAAGTTTTACAAGCCAGTTCGAAAGGAATCACGACAAATGAATAAAAAAATGTATTATCTGCTGCGTACATTACAAATAGTCACCTTAATCATTGTCTGTGCTGTTATTGCTTATCAGTTAACTATGCTCAAAAGCACTTCCAATCAAATCAAATATCAGCAAACCGAAAGATTCTCATACTCCTTAACAAACTTAGCGGCTGCCGAAGCGACCCGCTACCTTTCGAAAAAGAAAACAAAAGATCTGCAACTGCTTATTGATGACTTAAGCCATGATCCAATCGTCAGAGATGCGACAATATATGATCATATGGGGAAAATACTTTATCAATCAGAAGACGTTCTGCCGCTGCCAGTATTACTAAACATTAATTCAGATGAAGACGTACAAGCACAAGGGGTTATTCCCTATATTGCTGAATTATATAAGGACAATACAAAAATTGGTTATATTCGTATCACCTTGGAGCAAGACAAAATTCTCAGTTTAATTCATGATTATCAGGAAAAAAGTTTGTCGACAATGCTGTTATTGTTAATGTTGTCTTTTGTCGCCGGTACCATCATCATGGCACTCTTTTTTAGAAGACTTGAAGCAGGTTACTATCATGTGGCAAAAGAGCTGTACACATTAAGTAAAAAAAATAGAATTTACTGGTAAATTTTACTGTTTAATTTACAAAAAAAAACCTTAATGAAGACATTAAGGTTTTTTTTACGCTTTGCTTTTATCTATGCAAAGTTTTGTGCAACGAAATCCCAATTAACCAGTGCCCAAAAACCATTTAAGTAGTTAGGACGAACATTACGATAATCGATATAATACGCATGTTCCCATAGATCAACGGTCAAAAGCACTGTAACTGTTTCATCTGTTAATGGGGTTGCAGCATTTGATGTGTTAACAATTTCTAATGAACCATCAGCTTTTTTCACCAGCCATGTCCAAGATGAACCGAAATTATTTACCGCTTTATCATTCCAGGCAGCTTGAAACTCTGCGAAAGATCCGAAACTTTTACTGATAGCCTCTGCAACCGCACCCTTTGGTTCACCACCAGCATCAGCAGCTAAACAGTTCCAGTAAAAAGTGTGGTTCCATAC
>JABXKR010000143.1 GCA_013619145.1 Psychromonas sp.
GCGTTACCAGACAATTGCGGTAAAATACTACAGCTGCATGTCCGGTGCCTTGCATATCTGGCCAAAGGACGCTTGCAACTTTTAGGTTATATCTTCCAGATCCCTTTTAAGGCTCCGTTCCTTATTATAGGCTCTGTTGACATTTCAACGTAGCCAAATCAAAGCGGCAGCAAAACGTACAAAATGCATATAATTTTTTGCCCACTTTTCAAACCGGGAAAAAACTCTACGAAACTGTTTAAGCTTACCGATAAAGCACTCAACTAGGTTACGTTCTTTATAGATATGCTTATCATATTCACGGGCTTCCTTTCGGTTGGATTTAGGTGGGATAACAGGAATAATTCCCTGTTGTTTCAGTTGTGCAATCAATTTGTCGGCATCATAGGCTTTATCCATCAGTGCATATGTGGCTTGAACACCTTCAATCAACGTATAAGATTGAGTCACATCGGCTGCCTGACCACCCGTGAGTAGAAAGTCCAACGGATTTCCGAGGGCATCAACCATGACATGAATTTTGGTTGTAAACCCACCTTTTGAGCGTCCTAACGCTTGGTCTTCCGGCTCATCACAGTGTCCTTGAGGTGCTCCTGCCGCACAAGCATGTGCACGTACAATTGTACCATCTATCATAATGCTTTCCATGTCAGGATCCTCAGCAAAATGGACATGTATGGCAGCCCAAATATCCTTTTCGCCCCACCTGACAAAGCGTTTGTATACACTATTCCATTTACCTCTGTCCGCAGGTAATAGTCTCCACTGAGCACCGCTACGAAGTAACCAGAGGACTGCTTCTACAAATTTTCTACAGGCTTCTTCCGTACCGATGTAGATCATCTTTTGGTTTTGAAGAAAGGCTAAAATTTTATACCAAGTATCATCTGATAAATTTACATTTCCCATGGTCTATCCCCTCTAATTGTCAATAATTATAGGAGAAAAATGTAGTAGTATCGACAAATGTCAACAGAACCTAAGTTAATGACATTTAAAAAGAAGCTCCTATCCTAATAGTTTCGTGGACGTCCTCGGGATATCAATATCTTATTACAGATTCTGGTTTCTCAAAGTACCACTGCCACATGAGTCCAAAACCCATCCCGAAGGCATCATCAAAAGGTTCCTGAAAATCCTCATATTTAACCTCGCAGAAGGCATATAGTTGTTTCCAAATATTGGCTCCGAGCATGCTTTGTCCTGAAGTGCTGTTATGGCGGTATTCATTCAATGGGTTATCAAAGTCTATGTCACACCATGTACTGGAAAAGCAGTTTACCCGCCCGATACTAAATGGAATTTTTAGGTGAGGAGAAATCATCCACCAGTTATGTCCTTGCCGACCATCCGTGCGAGCCAGAAAGACGGTAATGTCAAAAGTAGCATGGCTTCTATTAAGGAACTTGCTTATACCTCCAAAAGTTCTGGTACCTCGCCAACGGAAACCGAAATAACAACGATCATCCGCAAAGGTCTCTGTATTATATTCCATGGCCACATCAAACATTTGCAGAGCCATGTTATCTTCGGCAATACCGAATGTGTTCAAAGGCTTGAATAGGTCTAAACTTCCGCAATGGTTTTTCAGATTGGTTTCATGGTGGTCATGGTCACCCGTAAAATCAACGAACCCATAAAGCTCCAAATTAAATGGCAAATCGTTGGTCTCAAATTCAGGCGTCAATGTGATGTATTCTCTTTCTGTGTCATATTGATAAGAAATGTTAGACCACCAAAACTGTTTCGCTTGATCCTCAGCGCACCCAGTCCCTATACTAACAAAATGCTCAAAAATGATAATGGCCAGAAACCATACAAGATACTTACTCATTTAAATCACCTCCGTGATCCCTCTATTGTGCGATGTGGATGCCACGCCCAGCGTGGCGTACTTTGTGATGGAAACCTCCACCTCACATACTGGGTGCGTGTGCCAAAAATCTTGGGGTGTGATATTTTCACTATGTCTCTATTTGTTGGCCATCCATCATTTACTTTCCTCTTTCTCTTCTTTGCGTCCCATAATTGACGGTTAATTCTAAAACAAGCCCGAAAGGAGCGCTGTTAAC
>JABXKR010000149.1 GCA_013619145.1 Psychromonas sp.
ATACATTTGTCCGTCGCGAGCGCCGGACTCATGCACCTTGAGCCAGTCCTGTAGCAGCTTTGCCGACTCTTCGGCTGCGCCGTCATCATGCAGTATATGTGCTAAACCATGAATGGAATAGAGTGCCTGAGGCCGAATGTCCAAAGCCCGTTCAATAAGCTCGCGTCCACGCTTGCGTTGCCCTGCTTCACTCGCGGCAAATCCTAGCCGGGCAAGGAATGCCCAATCGTTGCCTAAAGCTTCTTCAACGGACTCGAATACATTCAGCACGGCATCCAATTTTTTGGGGCCACCGTAAAAAAACAGATACCCCGTTAGCAGGGAAATCACTAACAGATCGGCAGGCGTAGTTTCGATGTAGGCCAGTGCCTTTGCCAATGTAGCATCAGGCAGGTCAATCAAGCCGATAAGAACATCGATATGTTCATGTTCCCAGTCGGTTGCGTTCAATGATGCCCGTTCTGCAAGTTCTCGGTAGACTTTAGCATCCGGCTCGCCAACATCTTGTGCCACGTAATAGCGCGCAGCTGCAGCTAAAGCAAAATCCTTATCTAGCTCAAGGGCCTTATCAAGGGTTTCGGCCGCGCCAGATTCTGACCCTAGAATTAAATCGACTGCTTCCTGGTATAGTTTAACAGCTTCAGAGGACTCACTTGATAGTGTGTTACCAGTGCGTGTTTCGAACATGGGAAATCCTTATACAGTAGTTAATCCACCCCGGCAAAACCGGGGGCTAATTAGCGGAGTTCCTCAAAGGCACAGAGCTCAATTACGTTCGACCGTAAAACGACTTTATTTGCCTGTCCTCTTTATCTCCAGTAGTCGACTGGTTAATCTGTGCAAATATATTGCTGAAGAAATTTATTTGAAGTTCTCGTTGTGCATTCGTTTAGGTTTATTTATCTGGGCCGGAGAACATTATATTCCTAATATTAGTAACAATTCCTCTCTGACCCAGTTTTACGTTTTGCATAAAGCAATGTTACTTTTCCTAATGATAATAAAAGTAAAATAATTGCACCTTCTGGCTCAGAAGCATCAAATGCTATCGCACTTAGGCTAATGTTAGACAAGAAGCCTAAAATAACATAACTCTTGTTGTTTTTTTTCGAACTCATTTTCCTTGGCAGAGTAAATGCTTTTCCAGATGCCGATAAAGGCGGTAATAGCTACTACACCAGATAAAAAAGATATGACCATTACAGTGTCAAAAATTTAGCTTAAGGTAAATATGATTTATTTTATTCATCTATATCAAATAATTTAACAATACCAACGTGCTGTATTCAGTTGTTGAGAATGCACTCAATCTGGTTGAGCCTAATCTTGATATTTTTGCATAGATGATGAAGGCGCTTGATAAATCAGTTATTGATAAGCCATCAATTCAAGTCGCTAAAACAAATCCAGACAACCTTATCACCCGAGGTCTTAGCAAAAGAACCGTTGATGTGATTGCAAGTCGTATCCGAATAATTCTACTCCTCCGTCAGAACTGCAATAAAATCTGAAGGTTATATTGTTAATGAGGGGGAATCCAAACTTTTAAAAAGTAATCAGCGGAAAATAGTGACTGGATTGGTGGTTTCTGAATCTACTGTACGTGTTCCAAAAAAAGCCCGTCGAGATTATCGTAAACAATCTTATTATTTGCTCAAGAATGGTCTTGAACAGTGTAATGGAGTATAGGAGAATTTAACCCTCTTTATATTGATGAGATAATTGGTAAAGGACAATATATTCTATCTGTAGAACCTGACAACAAGTATGTACGAGATTCACTGTTCCAGTTAGGTGGGCTAAAGAAAGAATTATTCTGTTTATAGTGGTCAAGGAAAAGCGTAAAAAAAGGCGAGATATAATAACAATTGAGATAATAACTAACCGAGATGAGTCTGAATGACACTATCTGTTGCTCCCTGTGGCTTAGTTAAAATGGCCACTCATTTAGAGTTAAATGAATAATGTTTTGTAAGTCGGTTCACGCCCTGAGGATTAGTTCAAGCTTTTCCTCAGTCTAATAATGGTGAACCGCGATCTTTTAATGCTCTTAAATAACGAACTTCGTTATCTCAAAAACTTAGGGCATTGCCAACGCCAATGTACCCATGACTTTTTACCACTACGCTCTGTAACTGGGGCTATTCCTGCATATTGTTGTAGCTGTTGAGCAGAAGTGAATCGGTCTCTTTGCTCACCTAAACCTGCTAGTAATCGTGCGGATAGGCAAGCTTATATTCCTGGTAGACCTGTAAATAATTCGGCGTCAGGTAATATTTTCATTAACTCTTCGATTTTATGATCGAACAGTTTTATGTGCTTCATTGCACATATAATTCACTCTAGTAAAGCTGTCATAAACAGAGAATGGGTATCAATGACTGCTTCATCTTCAGTTAGCGGCATTGCCTCTTTTATGGCATTTACACGCTTAGTAATTTTCTGTATATCACGTATATAGTTATTATGAAAAAAGTCCTACAAGGTGTCTTTGTGGGCTCTCTGTGCTTGCTGAAGAGTGGGCCAACGAGTCATAAATCGACAAAAGATACGGGAGTCTTTTTTGGGGAACCATTCAACA
>JABXKR010000061.1 GCA_013619145.1 Psychromonas sp.
GGCTAATTTCAACCAAGGTTTTACCATCGAACATGCGGATATCACCGATAACATTTCGAAAACCTAGAATCAAACCACCCGTAATAATTGCCGGTAAAAGAGGTACAAAAATTTCCGCCATATGAGAAATACTTCGCTCAAGCAGATTCATATTTTGTCGTGCAGCCGCTTTTGTCGCTTCTTTATCGGCCCCGTCGCCACCAGTTATATTAGTTAACATTTTATGGACTTCATCAACTTCAGTTCCAATCACGATTTGAAACTGACCCGCATTGGTAAAACAGCCTTTTACCATTGGAATCTTTTCTATTTCTTTAACACTTGCTAATTCAGGATCACTTAAGGCAAAACGTAAGCGCGTTAAACAATGGCTCACACTTGCTATATTGCCTGCCCCCCCGATAAGTTCAACTAAACGTTCAACTTGTTTCTGATCAATTTTACTCATTTCATTATCCCTTCTGTTGTGAGAGTTAACCTATGGGACCGATCCCATAAGAGAAATAGTAACAGAAAACCTACTTATTAAAATGGGAGCGGTCCCATTATGTGGCTAAAATCACAAAATGATAATGTACCCACTGCGGACAAATATCAGAGTAAAAATGTAGAGCTCTCATGTTTTGAAGGATAAATCAATTGGTTGCAGGTATTTTCAGTGTTATATTTGTCACCTCTCCCTTGCAACTGCTGGATAAGTAAGTGAGCAGAGGTCTTACCAGCTCAAGGAGATTTATTTAGTCTCGCTGTAATGCGGCCAATTTCAATCATTTGCCGCTATTTGCTAGTGCAGATCAAAAAAGCCCTTATCACTTTGCAATGATAAGGGCTTTTTATTAAGCTTTGAGCAAATGATGTAATTAAACGGGTTAGGTTTTAACACATCATGCTTTATTGCTGCTAATCACTACAGTTTAGTAATGATTAACTTCGCAAATGATTAGTTAAACGGGTTAGGTTTTAACACATCATGCTTTATTGCTGCTAATCACTACAGTTTAGTAATGATTAGCTTCGCAAATGATTAGTTAAACGGGTTAACCTGAATCATTGTTTCATTGCGATCTGGACCAGTAGAAATAATATCCATTGGCACGCCAGTCACTTCTTCTAAGCGTTTTATATATGCTTTAGCATTTTCAGGTAATGCATCAAACGATGTTACGCCAAATGAGCTTTCACTCCAACCTGGCATAGTTTCATAAACTGGAACAGCAAGTTCATAACCATCGGCAGACATTGGTGGAACATCTACTAATTTATCACCAGGCATTTTGTAAGCAGTACAGATTTTGATCTCTTCTAAACCGTCTAAAACATCTAGTTTAGTCAAGCAGAAACCTGTAATGCTGTTTAGCTGTACGGCACGTTTAATTGCAACAGCATCAAACCAACCAGTACGACGTAAGCGACCTGTTGTAGCACCAAATTCATGGCCTACAGTACCAAGATGTTTACCCGCTGGATCTAATTTATCGATACCATCGTATAATTCAGTTGGGAAAGGACCCGAGCCAACACGTGTTGTGTAAGCTTTAACGATACCTAACACGTAATCAAGATGTGTAGGACCAAAACCACTACCAGTAGCTACGCCACCTGCAGTTGTATTTGAAGAGGTTACATACGGGTATGTACCATGGTCGATATCAAGTAGCGTACCTTGTGCGCCTTCAAACAAGATATTTTCACCACGTAAACGGGCTTTATCCAGTTCATCTGTTACATCAATAACCATACCTTTAAGCAGATCGGCAACATCTTGCATCTGCTTCAGTACTTCTTCATAGCTAACCGCTTCAACTTTGTAGTAGTTAACTAATTGGAAGTTATGATATTCGATAACTTCTTTAAGTTTTACAGCAAATGTTTCCATGTTGAATAAGTCATCAACACGTAAACCACGACGAGCAACTTTATCTTCGTATGCCGGACCGATACCACGACCAGTTGTACCGATAGCTTTATTGCCACGCGCTTTTTCACGAGCAACATCAAGTGCGACATGGTACGGAAGAATTAGAGGACAACCTTCACTGATTGAAAGGCGTTCTTTAGCAGGTACACCACGCTCTTCAAGCATTTTAAGCTCTTTCAGTAACGCGTCAGGTGCTAACACCACGCCATTACCGATAACACATTTTACGTTTTCACGCAGGATGCCTGATGGAATCAGATGAAGAACTGTTACCTCTCCATCAATTACAAGTGTATGACCCGCATTGTGTCCACCTTGATAGCGAACTACCCATTGCGCTTTGTCTGTAAGTAGGTCTACAACCTTACCTTTACCTTCGTCACCCCATTGAGTGCCAAGAATTACTACATTATTTCCCATCAGAATCACATATCTCTAGCGAATTGAGAGAGGATTTTAGCAAACATTAATCGTGCATATCAATATCTTTATTATTTAATCCGATGCAAAAAATAGAAACTGACAATTTCCAACATAAACACTTTCTTAATAAAAGCGATTAATAGAATACTTTTACAGCTAACTCCATGAACTACTGAGCTTTATTATTAATAAGTTAGGGTAAATAAATCTCATTTAATATGATAACTCGCCATGCCTTAGTGAAGTGATTTAAAGAATATTTATAAAAATAAAGGAGAAAAAATAGCGTTCGCCAAATAAAAAAAGGCGCTAGCGTTTCCACTAGAGCCTTTATTGCAAGATATTTCCCCAAAAAATGGGGCAATAAATAGCTTATTCGTTAATTGCTTTCTTTTGCTCTGCGATATTTAAGACATCTGTAGGCACAAGCTCATATGCTGCTTGTGGTTTTAAAACTACATTTGATTTGCTTGCAACCATTAGCATCTGTTTTAAACGGTTTACTTCAAATGGTTTTAATAATAAACCTTGAACATCCAATAAACTGTTTAGACCTAACAATTCACGTTGAACATCAAAGTGTGCGCTTAAGATGCAGATATCAGCTGAAGCTGAAGTTTGACCTGTACGGATACGTTTGATTAATTCAATGCCTGCATTTTCTGCAAGTAATGAATCAATGATAACAAGGTCAAAATCTTGCAGGGCAACAGAGCGCTCAGCTTCAATTGTTGTTGCTACACCTTCAACATATGCAACTTCAACGCTTTCCAATTGCTCTATTAGTTGAATACGTTCAGCAGCTTCCGCTTCAACAATTAATACTTTCATATTACTGATTGCGTTAACTGAGCTTTCACCTTGCGTAATTGGAGATACTTGATTCTCAGTTGAGATACCAACACCTTCCATACGAGCAATATAACCACGCTTAGGAATAGTAGAGATATTTAAACCGTGCAGGCTCAATGTACCGATACTTTTGCGAAGCTGAGAGATATGCTGATTGATAGTATGGTCAGTCACTAAACGACCCCATACATGTTGAGCAAGATCTTCACGCGTTACCACTGTATTTACATTTTTACATAAAAAATGTAGCAGTGATGTACGTAAAGGGCCTAAGTAAACCTTACGGCTTCCATGAATTAAACTATTTTGACTGGTATCTATGTGGTATTCACCCACAACTAAACTTTTTTCTAACATAATAGCACCCATTTATTAGATTCAGATTAAAGTAATAGCGTTACTATTACTAATTTATCGGGCTGCTAGTCAGCCTCTTTTTTTTATCATTACTATGTACTTTATCAAAATTAGGTGAAAAAACAAGCTAATTCAAGTTTTGTTACCTTTTTGTAAAATATTTTTGCTTTAGGATAAAACAGATCAATCACTTACGTAAAAAAAACTGCTCTCAAATGAGAACAGTTTTTTATAAAACAGATGACACTTATCTTATTGATGCAGTGTGTTATGCCTCTTTAATTGAGATGATTGTATCAGCTTTATCTGTGTAATTTTTGATTTGATCAAAATTTAAATAACGGTAAGTTTCAGCTGCTACGGCATCTAATGATTTAGCATATTTCATATATTCTGCAACAGTTGGCAATTTACCTTCAATCGCCGCAACCGCAGCTAACTCTGCCGAGCTTAAATATACATTTGCATTATTACCTAAACGGTTCGGGAAATTACGTGTTGAAGTGGAAACAACAGTTGTATTATCACCTACACGCGCTTGGTTACCCATGCATAGTGAACAGCCCGGCATCTCAGTACGTGCACCGACTCTGCCAAAAATACTGTAATAACCTTCATCAGAAAGTTGGCTTGCATCCATTTTAGTTGGCGGAGAAACCCATAAACGCGTAGGTAATTGACCGTTATATTTATCCAACAGATTACCTGCTGCACGGAAATGACCGATATTTGTCATACATGAACCGATAAAGACTTCATCTATTTTTTGACCCGCTACTTCTGACAACAGTTTTACATCATCAGGATCATTTGGACAAGCAACAATTGGCTCTTTTACTTCATTTAAATCAATTTCAATAATTGCAGCATATTCAGCATCTTTATCCGCTTCCATTAACTCTGGATTAGCCAGCCAGGCTTCCATCTCTTCGATACGACGGGTGATTGTACGAACATCACCATAACCTTCAGCGATCATCCATTTAAGCATCACAATATTCGAATTCAAGTATTCAATAATTGGCTCTTTATCAAGCTTAATTGAACAACCTGCGGCACTGCGCTCTGCAGATGAGTCTGATAACTCAAATGCTTGCTCCACTTTAAGTGTTGGCAGACCTTCAATTTCAAGCACGCGACCGGAGAAAATATTTACCTTGCCCGCTTTTTCAACTGTTAGGTGTCCGTCTTTAATCGCTTGATGTGGAATCGCATTAACTAAATCACGCAGTGTGATACCAGGTTGCAATTCACCTTTAAAGCGAACTAATACTGACTCAGGCATATCAAGTGGCATTACACCCGTTGCAGCTGCAAATGCAACTAAACCTGATCCCGCAGGGAAAGAGATACCAATTGGGAAACGTGTATGAGAATCACCACCTGTACCTACCGTATCAGGTACTAACATACGATTTAACCAAGAGTGGATTATGCCATCCCCCGGGCGAAGAGAAACTCCACCACGGTTCATAATAAAGTCAGGTAAGGTGTGATGGGTAATAACATCAATCGGTTTAGGGTATGCACCCGTATGACAAAAAGACTGCATTACTAAATCAGCAGAGAAACCTAAACAGGCTAAATCTTTCAGTTCATCACGCGTCATCGGACCAGTTGTATCTTGCGAACCAACCGTTGTCATTTTCGGCTCACAGTATTGACCGGCACGAACGCCTGCTGCGCCGCATGCTTTACCAACCATTTTTTGCGCCAGCGTGTAGCCTTTAGTCGAAGCCTGCGCTTCTACAGGCAGCTGGAATACAGTCACTGACATCCATTTCAATTGGCAATGCACCAGAGTCTTCCATGGTATTAAAGAAAATAGGTGCGATTTTATTACCGATACAAACACCACCAGCACGTTTATTCGGCACAAATGGAATATCATTGCCCATAAACCATAAAACAGAGTTAGTTGCAGATTTACGAGAAGAGCCCGTTCCAACAACATCACCAACATAAGCTAATTGATGGCCCTTTTCTTTTAAAGCTTCAATCTGTTTAATTGGAC
The DNA here is from genome assembly GCA_013619145.1 of Psychromonas sp. Classification (GTDB taxonomy): domain Bacteria; phylum Pseudomonadota; class Gammaproteobacteria; order Enterobacterales; family Psychromonadaceae; genus Psychromonas. The sequence continues at coordinate 5,565 of JABXKR010000061.1, forward strand.
CAACACCCCCTTCCTGATCCGCTTCAATTCCTTCTCGAGAAATTTTAAGCATAGCTAAAGCGTGTAGCGGGATATCAGGGCGCGACCAAGCATCAGGAGCAGGAGACAGATCATCTGTATTTGTTTCACCCGTCACTTTAAATACTGTCATGGTTATTTTTTCAGCAACCGCGGGTTTTTCTAAGAACCATTGTGCATCAGCCCATGACTGAATAACTTCTTGAGCAAAAGCATTACCCGCTTTTGCTTTCTCTTCCACGTCATAAAATGCATCAAACATTAATAATGTATGAGAAAGTGCTTTTACTGCTAATGGAGCAAGTGCGGCATTATCAAGTTGCGTAACTAAAGACTCGATATTGTAACCACCCTGCATCGTACCTAATAACTTAACCGCATGTTCAGGTGTAACAATTGGAGATGTTACGTCACCTGTTGTAATAGCAGATAAAAATCCCGCTTTAACGTAAGCAGCTTCATCAACACCAGGAGGAATACGGTTTTCTAAGAGATCAATCAGGAAGGCTTCTTCACCTTGCGGTGGATTTTTTAATAGTTCTACTAATGCAGCAGTCTGCTCTGCATTTAATGGCTGTGGAACAATACCCTGCTCGGCACGTTCAGCGACATGTTTACGATAAGCTTCTAGCACAATAATAACCTCTTGTTTCAGCGAAAACTCGCTTTATTGGAATCGTTTTATCGGAATAAAAATTTGCACAAAGTATATCGCATCATTTGCACAAAGAAAACGAAAGGGCCAATCAGCCCTTATTAAGTTACAAAAATGTTAATGGCAGGCAAGTTCCAAACCATTTTCCATTCTAGGAATCAGCAGGCATTAAACCGAAAACGGATATTTAATGGCATCATGGTGCTGATAATCACTCACTTCAAAATCATCCATTGTTACCCAGGTTTCCAGATCTTCAAGAGATTTAATCTTCGGGTTAATGGTTAATTTAGGGGAAGCAAACGGCTGTCGTTTTAACTGCACATCACGCATCAATTCAAACTGGTCTTCGTAAATATGCGCGTTTACAATTTTGTGGTAAGCGGTACCCGCTTTTTTGCCGGTAATTTGCGCCATCAAGGCTAAGAAAGTAAAAACCTGTACTTGGTTGAAATTCAGACCAAGCGGCACATCACATGAACGCTGATAACTGGTAAGGTGCAAGGTATCTCCCACTAATGAGAAAGTATGCGTGTGCATGCAAGGACGTAAACAGCCCATATGGAATTCACCGGGATTATAAAAGGTGATAATTTCACCACGATCATCAATACCATTTTTTAGATTATCAACCACTTTTCTGAGTTGATCGATATGTCCGCCATCAGATTTTGCCCAAGAGCGCCCTTGAACACCATAAACGCGGCCCATATCATCAGTGCCTTTGCGGTATTTATTATTTAACCAGGCACCATTAAGATTGGCATTCGCATCCCAGGTTTTAGTGCCTAAGGCTCTAAAATCAGCGGCATTATCATAACCGCGAATATAACCGAGAAATTCTGCAATCGCTGATTTCCAAAAGCTTTTACGCGTGGTGATCATCGGGAACTGATTGTTTTTCACATCATATTCAAGATCTGCATTAATCACAGTTAAACAACGTTTTTGGGTGCGTTCATTTTCAATCCAAACACCATTTTCAATAATACGCTGACATAAATCTAAATATTGTTTCATCTTTTTTCACCTAATATTTACGCAAACAGCTTAAAGATATCTCTTCTGCTAGTTTGCGTATCATGTTTGATTTGTAACTACTCAGCACCTCAATAATTTAAAGTGCTTTTATCAAATAAGACTGTAAATGCTCAGGGCTAAGCCATTTATGCTGAGTTCAAGGCGAAAAAGCGCAGTTTAGTCGTTTAAATGAGCATTTTTCAACGCGGACAGTCCAAAGCTTAATAAACCAAGGTGCGCATCTGGCTCACGGGCAAACTCAACAAAAATACGGAACGAGCCGTAACATAATAAAAATAGCCCTGCCACAGAGCCACTAGGGCGTGGCTTGCGAATAAACAGAAAGAGAATAATAAACAGTAACACCCCTTCCAACGCAAACTCATAAAGTTGCGAAGGATGACGAGGTAGTGGCCCTGCATTCGGGAAGATTATACCAAATGGAGAGTCAGTCACTCGGCCCCACAACTCTGAGTTAATAAAGTTACCGATACGCCCTGCGCCAAGGCCAACGGGTAAAAGCGGCACAATAAAATCACCAACCGCTAAAATTGAACGCTGGTTCTTTTTCGCATAAAAGATAATGGCGGAAACAACACCAACCACTCCTCCATGGAAGGACATACCACCTTCCCAAATTCTAAACAGATAAAGTGGATTGTCTAAAAACTGCGGGAACTGGTAAAAGAAAACATAACCCGCACGTCCCCCTAAAATAACCCCCATAAAACCATAAAAAAGCAGATCACTGGCTTGCTCTCGTGTCCAAAGCCCATTTGATCTGTCGCATTGGCGATTAGCCATCCAAAAGGCAAAAGCAAAACCGACTAAATACATTAAACCGTACCAGCGGATATCTAACGGGCCGATGCTGATTGCAATCGGATCAATATGGGGTAAAACAAAATTTGAAGCTGACATTTATCTACTCATTGGTTAGCTAAACGAAAAAAAACATAATATAGCAAGCATCATCTTGCTTCACTATTATAAAATGGCTAGTCTGGGTTTATCGTCTCTATTTGGTTTATTCAATCATGCATTTTGGTGTTTTTCTTGCTCTTACGGGTACGTTACTATTTTCATTAAAATCAATTTTTATTAAATATGCTTATGCACAAGGTTTAGATGCCGACTCAGTGCTGGTTTTACGTATGGCAATCTCAGTGCCATTTTACCTGTTTATTCTGGCTCATCTGTTAATTAAACGTCAAAAACAAGCAGCTCCTGCTCTTTCCAATGCGATTTTATTACAGGTCTTAGGGCTGGGATTTCTCGGGTATTACCTTTCTTCATTATTAGACTTAAAAGGTCTGGAATATATTAGCGCACAACTCGAGCGTTTGACTCTGTTCACCTATCCGTTCTTAGTGGCCATTATCGGCTATTTTTTATTTAAGCAGCCTCTAACTAAACGTCTAATAATTTCATTGTTGATAACTTATCTGGGCTTATGGGTGGTAATGGGCCAAGAGTTACAACTGACAGGTAATGATGTGTTATATGGCACAACCTTAGTGATGGGGGCTGCGTTAAGCTTTTCTTTTTATGTTCTTCTCAGTAAACCTATGATAGCTAAGCTCGGCTCTCTGCTTTTTACCAGTTTAGCGATGACCGCCTCATCCGTTTTAGTTTTTGCCCATGGCGCACTACAAATTGATTTTTTTACCCTGCAAATAACTGGGCAAGCGTGGCTTTGGGTGTTTCTACTCGCAGTTTTCAGTACTGTTATTCCAAGCTTTATGGTCTCAGAGGCAATTCATCGTATTGGTCCTACGCAAACGGGAATAGTGGGCACTTTAGGACCCATCTTCACCATCGTACTCGCAGTGTATCTATTAAATGAACCGATCACCTCTTATATGATCTTTGGTATGCTGATGGTGTTTTTGGGGGTCGTTGTATTAATGTTCAGGAAAAAATAACAGGCAAATCCAGCTCTTCGATAATATTTTTTATTTTTATGATCCAGTTTAAAACAAATTCCTCTTTAAAAATTTACAATATATGCATAATACCAATGATGGTATGACAAAACACTATAACCAAACCACCTGAAAATGCAGGGAAGCGCGTTTTTAAGTGCTTTGGCTATAACGCATGCGAGAGATTAAACGGATTTATCTCCTCTGCAGCCCAATAATATAAAACAGGTTTAATATATGAATCCCAACCCCACTATTTTTCAACGCTTTTTAAACTCTAGCCTCGTTGTGCAAATTGTTATCGGTATCATTGCAGGTATTTTAGTAGCCTCAATTTCACCAAGTAGCGCTAACGCAATCTCTTTTCTTGGCGCTTTATTCGTCGGCGCATTAAAAGCGGTTGCACCAATACTGGTTTTTGTTTTAGTTGCCTCGTCGATTGCTAACCAGAAAAAAGGCAGCCATACCAACCTAAAACCAATTATTAACCTTTATCTGATTGGTACTTTATTAGCGGCTTCTACAGCAGTTATTATCAGTTATTTTTTCCCGACAACGCTGGTATTAGTAGCAACTGACATTCAGGCAGCACCACCGGAAGGCATTATTGAAGTTTTAAATACTTTATTATTTAAACTCGTAGACAACCCTGTTAATGCACTGGTTACGGGTAACTTTATCGGTATTTTAGCCTGGGCTGTTGGTTTAGGTTTAGCACTACACCATGCTAATGACACAACAAAAAATGTCTTACATGATGTATCTAACGGTGTGACTAAAATCGTTCACTTGGTTATCCGTTTCGCACCAGTTGGTATCTTTGGTTTAGTGGCAAGTACCTTTGCAGCAACAGGTTTCGACGCTCTACTTGGTTATTCTCATCTGTTGGCTGTATTACTGGGCTGTATGATTTTCATCGCCTTAGTCGTTAATCCTGCCATTGTTTATGTGAAAACCAAAAGCAATCCTTATCCGTTAATTTTTAAGTGTTTACGTGAATCTGGTGTGACAGCGTTCTTTACGCGTAGCTCTGCCGCTAATATTCCAGTTAATATGGAATTGTGTGAAAAACTAAACCTTCATGAAGATACTTACTCGGTTTCAATTCCACTTGGTGCAACCATCAATATGGCAGGCGCTTCAATCACTATTACCGTACTAACACTGGCAGCCGTACATACACTTGGTATTGAGTTTGATATTGCCACGGCAATTTTATTAAGTGTTGTTGCTGCGGTTTCTGCTTGCGGTGCGTCAGGTGTTGCCGGCGGTTCATTGTTATTAATCCCTCTGGCATGTAGTTTATTTGGTGTGCCAAATGAGATAGCAATGCAAGTTGTGGCGATTGGTTTCATTATCGGTGTAGTACAAGATTCAGCTGAAACAGCCTTAAACAGCTCAACTGATGTGATCTTTACAGCGGCAGCTTGTTATGCCGAAGAAACAGCAAACGGCCCAGCTGCAATAGAACTTGGCGAAACAATCTATTGTGCAGAAGAAGCGCAACCGATAAAAATTGAGAGTTAAACTATACCAATACCAAATTCACTAGTTATCTATTCATTTACGCTTGTTAAAATGAATGCTAGCGTCGTTATTGATTTTGCAATTAGAACAACTAGTTACTGCAATCAATGCCTTGCTTTCATCCATTTTTCCTGCGCCTAAATAGATCATCTAATTAGTGGAATATCCACTCAGCTGGAGTTCAGGCAGTTAATTAGTCGTATTGCTATTACTACTTTCGAAAGCAAAAAGCCGAGTTTTTACACTCGGCTTTTTATTGTCAGAAAAAATGATTTGTCTTTATTTACCTGCGCGAATAAATCCACCCAACCCTTTTCTATCCAAATAGTTAACAAAAATAGCACGAATTTCACTGCCGCTATTGGCATTTAATGCTTGCTCGATACAGTGCTCTAATTCAAAACGAGGAACGGCATTGATCAAGTATTTTATCTTACCCATATTATTCGCATTCATACTCAGTCTGTTATACCCCAAACCTAATAAAATCAAAGCACCAATCGGATCGCCTGCAAGCTCACCACAAATACTCACCTCTAAATCAAAACGCATACAGTTATCGATAATCAGTTTTAAAGAGTGTAAAACAGCAGGGTGATAACTATCAAAAAGAGAAGCAACGCGGCTATTATTTCTATCCACTGCAAGCAGATATTGAATTAAGTCATTACTGCCAATTGAGATGAAATCGACTACTTCAGCTAATTGCGGAATGATAAAAATAGATGAGGGCACCTCTATCATCACCCCAATTTCTGGTAATGGAAAAGCTTCAGGCGTTAAACTAAGCTCATATTTAATCTCTTTCCATGCCTGAATAATCAGGCGTTTGGCTTCATCTACCTCTTCGATTGCGCTAATCATAGGTAACATAATACGCAAATTTTGATATTTCAAATTTGCCGTTAGCATAGCTCTGATTTGCACCAAAAATATTTCGGGGTGATCCAATGTTAAGCGTATCCCTCGCCAACCAAGAAATGGATTTTCTTCCACAATAGGGAAATAACTCAGTTGTTTGTCACCACCAACATCGAGTGTACGCATGGTGACCGGAAGCTGAGCATATTGACTTAATAGTCGTTGATAAGATTCCGTTTGATCTTGCTCGGTTGGGAATGAATCGGTGAGCATAAAAGGTAATTCACTACGGTATAAGCCAATACCGTCAAAATGCCCTACAACCGCAGCATGTTGATTCGCATTTAATCCAGTGTTGAGCAGAATTGAAATATTATAACCATCAAGGGTGACAGCTTCTTTGCACTCGCCTAACTCAACTAATTTTTTTAGTTCGTTGTCTTCATCTAATAAAAGCTGGTAATGAGTTAATAACAGTTGCTCGGGAAATAAAATCGTACAACCTGCATAGCCATCAATAATTAAGGTTTTCTGATGAATATTGTCTAAAGAAAGCGGCAGGCCCATGACTGCAGGAATCCCCAATGCGCGCGCTAAAATTGCAACATGAGAACTCACCCCACCGTGAACAGATACAATACCTTGCAATTTATCTGTAGGAATACTCGCGAGCATTGATAACGTTACCTCAGAGGCCACCAAAATAAGCTTATCAGGTAACTGAACATTTTCTTCTACTTGCTGAGTAAGGTGGTATAACAGGCGCTGTGCAACATCCCTTATATCTGAAGCCCGCTCACTTAAATAACTATCACTCATCGCTTCAAACTGTCTGATATAGGACTCTGCAACGACTTTTATCGCGCTCGATGCCGTTAAGTGATGATAATTAATTTGTTCGCGAATCGCATTTAAAAAGGTTTTATCTTTTAATACATGTGAATAAATATCAAACAAAGCGAATGCATCTTTTGATAATTGCTCTTTTAAGGTTAATGCAAGATTTGAAAACTCATCACTGCATTTTTTTACAATCATCTCAAACAATAAAATGTCTTTACAACTTGAATGAGTTTTTTCAATGTTAACTTCCGCCAACGCTAAAATAGGGCGGACAACATAAGCATTTGCAATGGCAATGCCTGGACTGGCTGGGCACCCTTGCAGATGAATCGAGGCTCCGAGCTGATTATTTAACTGATCCAGCTCCAAACGTAATCCTGAATTGCCAAGCACACTGGCTAAATGCATCGCTAAGGTAACCAGGAAAGATTCTTCTAATTCACTAAATAAACGCGGTGTTTTTTGCTGTGCAACTAATACGCCTAAGACTTGCCGTTTATGGATAATGGGAGTACCCAAAAAAGAGTTAAAGCGCTCTTCTTGAGCGTCAGGCAAATATTTATAACGGGGATGTTCACGAATGTTAGCAAGATTTAAAGGCTCACCTTTTTCATGGATAAGCCCAACGATACCTTCGCCAAATTTTAGGTGGGTTTTACCAACAGCCTGGCTGGCAAGGCCTTTACTGGCCATTAAATTCAGCTGTTTGGTTTTATCATCTGTAATATAAATCGAGCAACAATCCACTTCCATGGTTGATTGGGTTTGTTGCACCAGAGCATCCATCGCAGCCGTTAAACTTTTTGCATCTCCAACCTGCTCCACAATATGACGCAACTGACTTAACATGCAAAATCCTCTACTAAGAAAATTATTTACCGCTTTTTATAAAAAGAGGGGCGACGACTACGTTTGTTTCTTTTCTTTTCTGAATTACTTTTCATTAAAGCAAAAGCTATCGCGGAAAATTCTTTTAATGCTTTGCGGTAAACTTCACGCTTAAATGACACAACTTGACGAACAGGGTACCAATAAGTTACCCAGCGCCAATCATCAAATTCAGGGTGGCCACACGCATCAAATTCAATTTGCTTATCATCAGAAATTAATTGTAATAAAAACCAGCGTTGTTTCTGCCCAATGCACACTGGGTCAGGAGAGTCCCAGCGTACTAATCGTTTAGGTAATTTATAACGTAACCAACTGCGGCTACTTGCTAATATTTTTACGTGTTCAGGTTTGAGACCAACTTCTTCGTACAACTCTCGGTACATAGCTTGATCGGGCGTTTCCCCCTCTTTTATTCCTCCTTGAGGAAATTGCCATGAATGTTGTCCAAATCGTTTTGCCCATAAAACCTGTCCATTTTTATTACAGATGATGATAGCTACATTTGGGCGGTAACCGTCAGTATCAATCACTAAGGCGCCTTTTAAAGGTTAAGATTCATTATACAGATAGTTAGTTGGGACTATTTTCCCATTTATTAAGAATAATGAATACATATTGAATTAAGAGCGCATTCTTTCATAGATTATCCCAGCCATCAAACCGATAACACGAAAATTGTCGACTAACCATAGGATCATTTTTAATTACAAAATTGAACTCGTTACATATCCACGGAAACTGTGCATAACTTTGTGCATAATAAATGCTTTTAAATATAATAGATCTTTTTTACATTATTACAGATCTTAATTTCTCTACGGAGTTTTTATATTATCACCTAAATAACAGCTGCTTACGAGGTTTTCGTTTTGTAATTTAATTTAGATCTGTAATTAGATCCAGTAGTCTTAATTCACAAATTGATGTGCATATCTCTTTAGTTTAAAAAACAATCATTTCCAATTTAGAGCCTGTTTTTAGATTAATTATTAGACACAGATCTGCTTTTTAAAGTGCTTTAGCTATAAAAATGTCGTTTGTGAATCATTACCATTTTAAATATTCACTTATCCACTATAAAAGTGGATAACTCTGTGTAGTTTTCAGGATAAAAGTATGAATAACCCTGAATAATCAAAAATAGGGTAAAATTAAGGTAAGATAAGCATGATTCTAATATGAAAACGGTAAATAGATGATAAAGCCCCCCAAGTCAACAGAAGAGCTATTAAAGCGATGTGAAAATATTGCCGGCCACTCCCTCGCGGAATTGGCCGAATTAGCCAATATTGCGATGGCAAAAGATCTACGCAGCAATAAGGGTTGGGTTGGGCAATTAATAGAGTGGCACCTAGGCGCAACAGCGGGCAGTAAACCCGAACAAGATTTTAAACATTTAGGCATCGAACTAAAAACCATCCCCATAGATCAACAGGGCAAAGTATTAGAAACTACCTTTGTTTGCTCCGCTCCAATTTTAAATACCAGCCAGTTAACTTGGGAAAATTCTAATGTACGCAATAAACTCAGCAAAGTTTTATGGGTCCCCGTTCAGGGGGAACGCAGTGTGCCGCTGAGCGAACGTGTCGTAGGAAATGGTTTTTTATGGTCAGCTAATCAACAGCAGGCGTTTTTATTAGCATCTGATTGGAATGAAATAATGGAAAAAATTGCACTCGGCCAAATCGAATCGATTAGTGCACGTGATGGGCAGGTACTGCAGCTTAGACCAAAAGCGGCCAATGGACGCTGTTTAACCGATGCTTTTGGTGAAGATGGTGAATTAATAAAAGTGCGTCCGCGTGGTTTTTACCTTAAAAAACCCTTTACCCAGTCAATTATTAATCAACAATTTGATCTTCAATAAATAAATGCACAATACTTGTCTAGAATTTAAGCTTCATTTACAGTAAATTTATATAAACATTTTTAAGGAGTTGATTATGCCGATAAAAAAGCAATACCTAAAATCTAAACCGCAAGTCAAAGTAACATTTGAAATAGAAAAAAAAGACGCGCAAGATGCACAGAGCATTGTATTGCTATCTGAACATAATAACTGGACGCCTATTGAACTTAAAAAATTCAAAAACGGCAAGTTCAAAGTCTCTGAAAATATTTCAATGGAAGATCGTGATGGTTTCCAGTTTATCTATAAAGCAACTGCAGAAGATGGTAATGAATTTACACTTCTTCCTGAAGGTGCAGATAATTATGTTGATAACGGAATCTCTGATGGCGGCAAAAATGCGGTATTAGTGATCAAGCAATAGACTGTTATTTTATCAGCCAAATAAAAAAAACCGCTCACTAATGTGGCGGTTTTTTATTCAAATCTCATATTTTGAGCGATCGCCTAAATCATAATACAATGGCATTTGTAACTTTCTCCAAGCCATATATAAATACAAAACTGCAGCTAAAATTAATCCGATTGCCAGCAATAGTGTTTGTGAATAGATCATCATTCCCCATGAAAATAGTAACAAAACGGGTATTAATTTAAGCACCGGCAGTGAAAAACAGAAGCTCTCTTTATAGGCAAGCCCTGATAAAGTAACAAAAAATGCACCAATACTCAGGTAGACAGCCCAGGCTCCTGCAGTCACAAAACTCAGGCTTAATAACCAGCCCCCCATCCAAGTCGCATTTACTAATATCCAACGTACTGATTTCATATAAATATGTAACGATGATGCCTGCAATAATGAAGCAAAGGCTAAAAAAATGATTACGGGTTTAAAGTACAACGGATAAAAGAGTTGCTGTATAGCCAAGCACAGTAAAGCAAATCCTGTCAGTAAGATGCCGCAGCGATAAATAGAGATACTAATTTTGTCCATAACATCTAAATTTTCTTTAATATGAGGATCTGCCATTTATTAAGTATCCTTATTAAGACTAAGCACAGGTAAGTATTGCTCAATAAATTAATATTAAGTGAATTCAAAAGTAGTCCAATGCGCATAAAAATAACAATAAATAAATGAATAGAGCGAAATTAAAGACAATCCTGAATACTGTTTTAATTTACAGTAAATATGCTACCCTTTGCTTGAATGATAAAAGTTAACATCAAGAGGAAATTATGAATAATATTGAAATTCGTGGCGCAAAAACCCACAACCTTAAAAATATCAATCTATCTATTCCTCGTGATAAGTTAATTGTTATTACCGGTCTCTCTGGATCAGGAAAATCGTCACTTGCTTTTGATACATTATATGCCGAAGGCCAACGCCGTTATGTAGAGTCTCTATCAGCTTACGCGCGTCAATTTTTATCCTTAATGGAAAAACCCGATGTTGAACATATAGAGGGGCTTTCTCCTGCTATCTCTATTGAACAAAAATCAACGTCACATAACCCGCGTTCAACTGTTGGTACTATCACTGAAATTTACGATTATTTACGCCTATTATTCGCACGTATCGGTGATCCGCGCTGTCCAACTCATAATGTCACTCTAAATGCACAAACAGTCAGTCAGATGGTTGATTCGATTTTAACGAATCCCGTTGGCAGTAAAATGATGCTGCTTGCACCGATTATTAAAGAGCGCAAAGGTGAACATGTAAAAACATTTGCCAGCTTAGCCTCGCAAGGTTTTTTGCGGGCGCGTATTGATGGTGAGATTTGTGATTTAAGCGATCCGCCGACGTTAGAGTTACATAAAAAACATACCATAGAAGTGGTTGTCGATCGCTTTAAAGTGCGTGATGATCTGAAACAGCGTTTAGCTGAATCTGTAGAAACCACACTGAATCTAAGTAACGGCTCAGCTGTACTTGCGTTTATGGATGAAGATAAACCAGAGCAGATTTTCTCTGCAAATTTTGCCTGCCCTCATTGTGGTTACAGCATTACAGAATTAGAGCCGCGAATTTTTTCCTTTAATAACCCGGCTGGAGCGTGTGAAACATGTGATGGTCTTGGTATCGAGCAATATTTTGATGCCAAATTAGTGGTCACGGATAAAACATTAAGCCTAAGTGATGGCGCAATTGATGGCTGGAGCAGTAAATCAAATTATTACTTTCAGATGTTATTATCTGTTTGTGATCACTATGGTTTTTCTGAAAACACTCCGTTCCAAGAGCTCAACAAAAAACAGCAGGATGTTGTATTATACGGCAGCGGCAAAGAGAAAATATCATTCTCATACAGTAATGATAGAGGTGATATCGTTTCACGCCTACACGCCTTTGAAGGTGTTATTCCTAATCGTACTCGCCGCTATCGTGAAACAGAATCAAGTGCAATGCGCGAGTATCTGGCAAAATATATGAACCGCCAATCATGTTCAAGCTGCGGTGGTTCTCGTCTAAAAGAAGCCTCTCGCCATGTTTATATCAATGATGTGAATTTACCGTATATTTCACAGCTTTCCATTGTCGAAGCACAAACTTTTTTCAGCAACTTAACACTGCAAGGTCAAAAAGCAAAAATCGCCGATAAAATTCTTAAAGAGATTTTAGAACGCCTGAGCTTTTTGGTTAATGTGGGACTGAATTATCTCAGTTTAGAGCGTAGCGCCGAAACACTTTCCGGTGGCGAAGCACAACGTATCCGTCTAGCCAGTCAAATTGGCGCTGGTTTAATGGGGGTAATGTATGTTTTAGATGAGCCTTCTATAGGCCTGCATCAGCGCGATAATGAGCGCTTACTTAAAACACTCACCCACCTTCGCGATTTAGGTAATACAGTGATTGTGGTAGAGCATGATGAAGATGCTATTCGCCAAGCAGATCATATTATCGATATCGGCCCAGGAGCAGGTATTCATGGTGGAGAGATCATCGCACAAGGTAATTATAAGAACATCCTGAAGGCCAAAAACTCATTAACCGCAGATTACCTTAGCGGACGCAAAGAGATATCTATTCCCAAACAGCGCACAAAATTAAACGATAAATGGATTAAATTAAACAGTGCAACTGGGAATAATTTAAAATCGGTCAACTTGGAAGTACCGATTGGCGTATTAACCTGTATTACAGGGGTATCCGGCTCTGGTAAATCAACCTTAATTAACGATACCCTTTACCCGCTTGCACAAAGCAAACTAAATAAAGCGACCACCATTAGCGCATCCCCTTATAAATCAGTCAGTGGCTTAACCCATTTAGATAAAGTGGTTGATATCAACCAAAGCCCCATTGGCCGCACACCGCGCTCAAATCCAGCTACCTATACGGGGATCTTTACACCTATTCGTGAACTGTTTGCAGCCACCCCTGAATCACGAGCTCGAGGTTATAAGCCCGGACGTTTCAGTTTTAATGTAAAAGGCGGCCGTTGTGAAGCCTGTCAGGGTGACGGTGTTATCAAAGTTGAAATGCACTTTTTGCCGGATGTATATGTGCCTTGCGATGTTTGTAAAAGTAAACGTTATAACCGCGAAACTCTGTCTGTAAAATATAAGGGTAAGAGCATTCATGAAACCTTAGATATGACTGTTGAAGATGCATTTAAGTTTTTTGAACCCGTGCCCGTGATTGCACGAAAACTAAAAACATTAATGGATGTCGGTCTCTCCTATATCCGCTTAGGACAAGCCGCAACCACACTTTCAGGTGGTGAAGCACAACGCGTTAAACTGGCAAAAGAGTTATCAAAACGTGATACAGGTAAAACCCTGTATATTCTTGATGAACCAACCACAGGTTTACACTTCCACGATATTGCTCAGCTTTTAAAAGTCATTCATACTCTGCGCGATCATGGTAATACCATTGTTATTATCGAGCATAATTTAGATGTGATTAAAACAGCCGACTGGATTGTTGATTTAGGCCCAGAAGGTGGTAACGGTGGTGGTGAGATTATCGCAACAGGTACTCCTGAAGAAGTGGTGAAAGTAGCTGGCAGTTATACCGGGCAATTCCTAAAAGCAATTTTAGAAAACAATCGTAACGGAAATTAAAATCTAATGGATTTACAACAAAAATTAACACGTGCTTTTTTTATTACTTTCGCGCTTTTAATGGCATTAGCAGCCCATTATTTCCAGCATAATCAAGGTGGTAGCGGCCTGGAATTAGCACAAAATAATGTTGTGTGGATATTTTTTTCTACCCTAGTCGGTTTAGGGTTATGGAAAATTAGCGAACAACAGAAACTATTCTACTCCCGCTTTACAGTCGTTTTTTTAAGCGTTTTTTTACTGTTTCTACTGCCGATTTTTTATCCCAATAATGAACTGGCCAGTCAAAGTTATACCCGTTTGCTCGGCCTGTTTGCAGGATTCTTACTATTTTTCAGCCTGCAGCAGTTTCAGTTTACTCGCAGCAATATCCAGCGCCTTTTATCACTGATTGTACTCGCGGGTTTTCTACAAGCCTGCTACAGCTTAACGCAAGACTACCTGCTGCCAGCTGATAATATCTTCGGTTATGACGTAGGTTATGGTCGCCCTTATGGTATTTTCCAACAGCCTAATGTGCTCGCCTCATTTATGGCAACCACGCTTATTTTAGCGGGTTATTTGCTGCAGCAAATAAACTGTAAAAAATTACAAAGCTTTTTACTGTTAACCGCGCTACTGAATATGTGGGTGATCACTATTACCATGTCCCGCACCGGTTATCTGGGCATACTGATCGCCCTGCTTTTATTTATACCTTGGGCATGGCAAAGCAATAAAAAGAAGCTGGGAATTTTCATTATTGCGATTTCATTAGGTCTTGGTTTAGCGATGATGAAAGGAGATGCATTAGCGGCAAGAAATATTGATAACCTTAAGGAAGGTGGCGCCCGTTTAGGCATCTACGAGCACAGTTGGCTGATGATTAAAGAAAAACCATTAATGGGTTACGGTTATGGCAGTTTTGAAAAAAGTTATTTAATTACTCAAGCTGAGCGTGTAAAAAATAATGAATTAGCTCCTTTTGGGCTACACCTGACTCACCCACATAACGATACATTATTCTGGGCGGTTGAAGGCGGAATAGTGCCGATAGTGGCAATCTTATTGCTGGTTATCTGTTTTCTGCGCCTATTAGGCGCTTTTAAATTAACACATGGAATGGCCTTAATGGCACTGGTTATTCCGATCGCCCTGCATACGCAAACCGAATATCCCCTCTATCATTCCGCTTTGCATTGGCTGGTTTTATTAGTGCTGGTTTTTTATATCGACTATGAATCGGAAACTATGCAAAGTAAAAGCTTTACACCAACCTTTGCATTACGTGTTTTTGCATTATTAATTCCGATGTTTAGCGCCACTTTTATGCTCACTAATTTGTATACCATCTCTAAAATTACGCAGTATGAACGCAGCAAACAACCTGATATTTCGTTATTAATGGATATTATTAACCCATTAGTATTTGAAGACAGGTTTAATTTGCATCTTAATTATTTCCGTTTATCAATGGCGCTACAGCTTAATAAACCGGAAGAGATTCAGAGGGTTATAAATTGGACAGAAAAGACCCTGGAAAGCACGCCAAAATCGTATTTTTATATTATCCTTTATATGGCGTATCTCAATAATAATCAAGCTGAAAAAGCAAAACAGGTGTTAGATTATGCGCGTTACCTGTACCCGCTTGATCAGCCGTTAGCGAATGCGGATAAAACATTTAAGCATGCAAAATCAACGAGTTCGGCAAATCCTACTTTAAGCGAAGCTTTACAAACAGGTGGTTAGATTGCGAATGAAAAAGCGGCCCTTTTATAAAATCATGCCCCCGCTATTACTTGGTTTACTACTAAGCAATAAAGCGCTGGCTGATATTTATATGTATATAGATAAAAATGGTGATCAGCATTTTTCACAGAATAAAGTTAATGAAAATTACCGCTTGTTATTACGCAGTAAAAGCAATAAAAACCCGGGCTCATTTAAAAATTGGAAGGAAAAAAGTTACACTAATATAAAAATACCAAGTAGTAAAAAACTACAAAACCACTATCATCCACTGATAGTTCAGGCCGCTAACAAGTATCAATTAGAGCCAGCCTTTATTCACGCAGTAATCACTGCGGAATCAAGTTACCGGCGCACGGCAATATCGTCGGCAGGCGCAAAAGGTTTAATGCAGTTGATGCCAGTAACCGCCAAACGCTTTGGTGTAAATGATCCTTTTGATCCCGAACAAAGTATTGATGCCGGCACAAAATATCTCTATAAATTATTAAAAGAATTTAAAACTAAAAAGCTCGCGTTAGCTGCTTATAATGCAGGTGAAGGCACGGTTAGGCGATATAACAAGCAGATTCCGCCCTACCCGGAAACTCAGAAATATGTATCTAAAGTGATGGATTTTTATTGGTATTACAAAGATAACTTATAAAAATGAAGCAGATTCCTCCCACTCCTTATACGCAGTAAACTCAGAAACATCTGTCCAAAGTGATCGGTTTTTATTGGTGTTACAAAGATAACTTATAAAAATGAAGCAGATTCCTCCCACTCCTTATGCGCTGGAAACTCAGAAACATCTGTCCAAAGTGATGGGTTTTTATAACTATTACAAAGATAACTTATAAAAATGAAGCAGATTCCTCCCACTCCTAATACGCTGGAAACTCAGAAACATCTGTCCAAAGTGATCGGTTTTTATTGGTATTACAAAGATAACTTATAAAAATGTAGCTGATTCCTCCCGCTCCTTATACGCTGAAAACTCAGAAATATCAGTCCAAAATGAGAGGTTTTTATTGGTATTACAAAGATAACTTATAAAAATGTAGCTGATTCCTCCCACTCCTTATACGCTGGAAACTCAGAAACATCTGTCCAAAGTGATGGGTTTTTCTTGGTATTACAAAGATAACTTATAAAAATAGGTTATACGCTAGAAACTCAGAAAAATGTATCCAACGCACTTATTTTTACAACTATTGCAAAGATAAGTTATAAAATGACACGTCCGAGTTTCCGCAAAGCGTAATATGAATTGTTCACGTTACACTTTGTGGATTTAGCCGATACTATTGAGAAATTACCCAAGATAGTATCTGTGCTTTTTCAGCTGAACTTGCTTTTTCATACCAGTATTCCAGCATCTCTAATGCTTTAGTTTCACCATTAAGAGATGTTGTGATTTTTTTTCTATTTTTAAATGCCCAATCCGTGAACAACTCTTTTTCTGTAAGCGTTGCTTCATTAAACCAATATTGGGTCATTTCAATTTCTTTAGATGCTGAAAACTCAAGCGATTTTATTTCACTATTTGTTTCAATCACTCTATTTTGCTCATTTTCAACTCTTTTTAATGAGCCATCGATATAATTAGCCGGAATCTCGAAAATAAAATCATTGGATGTTTCTTCTCTATTAATAGAAAAAGTTAAACCTGTTTTGTTTATAAATAAAGTTGATAGATTAATTAATGAATTAAAAGTTACTCCTGAAGAGATGCAACAACGTTTTATTAAAATAATTGCAAAATTTAACGATCTTGTTAATAAAATGGTCCCAGA
>JABXKR010000314.1 GCA_013619145.1 Psychromonas sp.
GAAAAAATGCTTTATGACAATGCTTTGATTCCTGTAAACTATGCTGAAGCATATCAGATAACTAAAGATCCTTTTTACCTTGATGTTTTGAAAAAAACACTTGATTTTGTTTTGCGTGAAATGACTTTGCCTGAAGGTGGATTTTATTCTGCATATGATGCAGACTCTGAAGGAATAGAGGGAAAATTCTATGTGTGGAAAAAAAGTGAAATTAAAAAAATGCTTAAAAAAGCATTCAAGTAATCGAAACTTAACAAACAAGAATAGGTGTCGCGCAGCCGACACCTTATTCGGGTGTTGAACAAGCCCGGTCGGGAATTGCTTCTCTTTATAGTAAATAGTGATTTTTGGAGAGGGCTAAATTGATGGTGTTACTTTTATTTAGGCGAGTTTCGTTTTCATACAATTGATAACTCAATTATATCAGTCAGTTATCTGTTTTTGTTGAATGCCATTTCACCTCTTTGCATCAGATTTTATCTTTCTAATTAAACGATCGTTTAGGAGGAAATCTGATAACCTATTAGCTTCTCAGTCGATTCATTCCCATAAATATCATTTTATGCTGACAACATGGGCAAATGCATTTTGTACGCTTGCTCTTTTGTGGTGTTGAAACTGTACCTATATTGATGCCCAATAATAGTAAGATTTGCAATCGTAACTGTTTGGCATTACCTCTTAAGAACCATAAGAACTTGAGCACGGGCAGTGTGCGTGTCTTGATGATATTCGTTTCGCCTTCCTTATATCGAAACGTCACGTTTTCATCGGTTATATTGATGATGTCCTTGTCGGGTAAAACCCCACGATATAAATAGCGCGATAGGTATTGTAATGACGACAATCCGAAACCCACCTTACGGCAATCAACTACCCATTTTTTAGGGATGTCATTGGGCAGTGTTAACTCGGCGCAGTGATTAATCGCATCAATGAGTTTTGCTCGCCATACTTTTGCGAGTGCAAATTCATTAAAGAGATAAGCGCTATCTCCCTTATTCCACTGCCTTTTAGTTGCATCATAACGTCCACAGGGAACAATGATATGCAGATGAGGATGCAATTCTCTTTTACGGTTATGGGTATGCAATACGCTAGTAAAACCTAAACTGCCTTTATTCTCTCGTGATGCAAAGCCTTTTAGTAAATTCGATGTCACTTGAAACATCAATTGATACATGGCTTTGGGATGTTTTCGTGCAAGTGATCTTAACTGATAGGGCAAAGTAAAGGTCACCATAAAATAGTGTACGGGTAATAACTTATCAGTTTGTTTGGCTAGCCAATTTGATGTGGTTTGGTGTAAGCACTGCGGGCAACTTCTGTTCCCACATGATGCAGGGTGTTGTAGGTCATGCTGACAATGTCCGCAATGCCACTGAGTGTAACGAGTCGCATCACTTTTACAATGCAACATATCAGTGATAGCACGGCGAATGTCTTGATTTAATAATCCACCATATTGTGCTTCCAATTGTTGATGGTAGCGTTCAAGCAGTGTGATAAATTGATTCATAAAGCCTCCCATTCAATGGGTAATTTATCGGTTAACTGATTAAGTGCAGCCACATTGTTTTTCCGTTTGAGCGTCGTAAGTTGTGTGTATTTCGCCGTGGTGTTGAGGCTATGATGGCCTAACAGTATTTGCAGAGAACGCAGGTCAATTCCTTGTTCTAATAAGTGTGTTGCAAAACAGTGTCGTAACGAATGTGGACTGATGCTTTTCTTAATACCCAATTCATTAATTACCTTCTTCAATGCTTTTTGAACACTGCCTTTATCCATGGGTGTGCAATGAAGGGGCACTTGTTTCTCTTGTCCGACACGAGGAAATAACAACACAGGATGACGATGCATTTTCCAGTAATTACGTAGTGCATCTAATGTACGTTTGGGGAGCGGTACTAAACGGTCTTTGCCTCCTTTACCATCACGAATATGAACTTGCATCGTTTCGCTGTCAATGTCATTGACGGTTAAATGAAGGGCTTCACTTAATCGTAACCCCATGCTGTAGAGAGCAAGAAAAAACACCTGATAGCGTAAAGCATGAGTAGCAGTGATTAACTGACCAATCTGTTTGTTGGTGATAATATCGGGAATACGTTTTACTTGTGGCGGTTTGACAATATTCAGCCATTCCCACTGGCGTTCAAGAGTATGCTTATAGAAAAACTGCAAACCATTGCGGTCTAATTTTATCGTGCTCCATGAGTGAGTTTGAATGAGTTGTGCAAAGTAGGACTTTAAATCCGCTTTGGTTAATGTGTCAGGCGTTCGGTCGAAAAAGGTGGTTATCCTACGCACCGCCCGCGAGTAGGAATCAATTGTTGCAGGCCTCATACCTTGCAGTGATAGATTGGTCAAATGTTGTTGATATAAAAGATTAAAGTGTTGTTGTTCTGAGGTATTCATCGCTTATACTCCTATCAGGCATCACCGAAAAGTGATGTAAATATAAGTATGCGTGTTGTTTGTATTTTGTTTTTCTGCCGCACAGCGGCTTCGTTCAACAAGCGCTTTAAACGGAACAAAAACAGTTGGCTGTTTCGCTCCGCTACACATTATAGCCAACCATTTTTGTCCGCTTAAGTGGGCGTTATGATTCAGTCAAACTTGGGAGTCTAAAGTTGGATAAAGAT
>JABXKR010000316.1 GCA_013619145.1 Psychromonas sp.
ATTCTATTATCCTTTCTATAAAGTCACCCAGTGTCGGCGCATTTAAGACATAACCACGATGAATTGACCACAGTAGTTTCTGCTGCATAGGAGATGAAAACAGTTTTTCTGAAATAAAACCTTCAGCGAGTGCTGCGAGCCAGTTTAATTCACCGTGCTGATAAAAACCGATTTCATTTAAAGCCATTATTATTGGCAACAGGCTTTTTTCACTGACAAATATTGGTTTATCAGATGAAAATGTATCCAACTTTATCTGATTTAACGCTTTATTTTTTGGTTCTGCTTTTTTCAGTGCCAAATAAAGTTCAAGTGCAAGGTGGTTTAGATAAAACATTTTATTTCCCTATTTATACGCTAATGTTGTAATTATTCTCCTTTATAGCCATCCTTAAGCCTTATCCTTCCTTGTAAATATTATAAGCCCAAAGCAGATTAATATCTAAATTAGAAATGTGGCTTTTAGCACAGATTGATTATTCAATCTCAGCAAAAAAAAGCCAGCCTTTACAGGCTGGCTAGAATAACAGGTAGTAATTTCTTATTCTGAAGAAGCTACGCCATTATTTCTGATCGTTTCAGCGTACCAGTAATAACTGTCTTTAGGGATACGCTTCAGATCATCCTCATAATCCACATAAATCATGCCAAAGCGCCCTTGAAAACCATTGATCCATTCAAAGTTATCAAACAGTGACCAGGCTGTGTAACCAATAACATTGGCGCCATCCTGAATCGCTTGCCATGTTGCTTTAACATGCCCGTTAAGGAAGCGGGTTCTCATTACATCGTGCACCTGTCCATCGCTGGTAAGTTTATCTTCAACCCGGTAGCCGCCACCATTTTCAGTAATAAGAATATCCTTGCCACCGCTCACTTCATCCAGATACATTAACGTATCGTATAAGCCTTGTGGATCATATTCACCATTTTCTGAGCCTGGATTCTCGATAGGGGCATAAGCAAAGGCTTCACCAAACAGATCTCCGCCCATAAAATCGCCGTTTTGCGTAAAGCCAGTTTGGCCTCCGTAATTAGCCTCTTCCGCATAGGCTCTTACTGTACGTCGGCTGTAGTAATTCACGCCGGCAAAATCGGTTCCTTGTGCTTTAATAAACGCTAAATCCGCAGCTAATTGTTCTGGAGTCGCCTTAATTTGGTAGCCAAGTTCAGCAAATCTCTCAAGTAATCCATCTGGGTACTTACCTTTAAATACAGGGTAAGTATATAGGTCGTTCTTAAGAGCATTATAGAGATCGTTAGCCGCAAGATCTTCTGCAGACTGAGAGGCTGGCTTGCCAGTTCCCAGATCAAATGCGATACCAATATCACCGTCAAGAATTTCTCCTGCATCTTCCAGATCATGGTAAATTTTAACTACTTTAGCATGCGTCAGCATATAGCCGTGAATGTAAGTCAGCTGTCTACCGACGAGATCAGTATATTTTATGGTCTTGAACAATGCCTCAATATTAGCAGCGGTTGGTTCCCAACCCGTTGCTCCCTTATCGAACGTAGTACCTAGCAGTCCCTCAAAAAATGTTGCCCAAATAAAGGGTTCATTCAAGGTCATCCATTTGTCGACTTTATTACCATAGCGTTTGATAACCGCTTCTGAATAGACAGCAAAGAAATCGACAACATCACGATTAGCGAAACCGCCCATGCCACCCATGCCTTCAGGTAACCATAACCCAAGAGGCATATCCCAATGGAAGAGAGTGATCATAGGGACAATGCCATTGTTAATAAGCTCATCAATCAGCCGGTCATAGTAAGCCAACCCTTCTTCATTGGGTGGGAGTAGATTACCATCTGCATCATAAGGAACGCCTGTAGGGTAAATTCGCGACCAGGCAATGGAAAAACGGTAACTTTTTATGCCAGCCTCTGCCATCAGCTTTACATCGTCCTTATATCTATGATACTGGTCGATAGCAACATCCCCGGTTTCACCCTTGGCCATTCTCATCTGCTGGGTAATGAAATCCCAGTTGGTATAACCGCGACCGCCTTCATCCCATGCCCCTTCCACCTGATAAGCTGAAGT
>JABXKR010000063.1 GCA_013619145.1 Psychromonas sp.
GGTGAGGGTGTTAAGCTCCACGACGAGGGTGTAAAGGCCCTGGCCGATGCGGGTAAAAAATCGGAGTTTCTCGGTGGAGCGAAAGCTTCATTACCATTAATTATCGGGGCAATTCCGTTTGCCATATTATTCGGCACGCTAGCGCCAAACAGTGGCCTATCCGCGCTCGCAACGGTCGCCATGTCAGTTATTGTGTTTGCAGGTTCAGCGCAGTTTATTGTGCTGGCTTTAATTGCAGTACAAGCACCATTAGAGATTATTATTCTCACCACATTTGTGGTTAATTTACGTCATCTGCTTTATGCAACCGCACTTGTTGAGTATGTTAAGCACCTGCCGTTATCTTTACGGGCGCTGCTTGCATTCGGTCTCACCGATGAAACTTTTGCAAATATGAGTCAGCGTTATCAGCAAAAAGATCATTCTCAAGCACACTACTTTTATCTGGGGTCAATGCTTACTTTTTATTGCACCTGGGTCAGTTTCACTATTGTTGGTCTTTTACTTGGTAATCTGATTCCGGATATGAGTAGTTGGGGATTAGAGTTTGCGATGTCGGTTACTTTTATCGGTATGGTTGTGCCCTACATGAATAGTAAAGCAATGATTTCTGCGATTATCAGTGCAGGTTTAAGCTCTGTTGTTTTCGCTCCTCTGCCTAATAAGCTGGGATTAATTATCAGTGCGACTATCGGCGTAGCGGTTGGATTAACAATAATACAACTTTCTAAAAAGGAGCTTTCTTATGAATGAGTTTTATCTTATTTTCGGCATGTTTGTTGTTACTTTTGCTATTCGTTTTGTGATGTTTGCCTTTGCTGGCAAACTCTCTTTTCCAAACTGGATGGAAAAAGCATTAAAATTTGTCCCCCCGGCCGTGCTCACCGCAATCATAGTGCCCTCAGTGACTATGCCTCAAGGTAGCTTAGATTTTAGCTTAACTAATGTTTATCTGATTGCAGCGCTATTTTCATTAGCGGTAGCTTTAGTCAGCAAGAGTCTGCTAAAAACCATCGGCTTGGGTATGTTGTTTTTTCTGTTTTTGAAGTGGATGTTGATGTGATTGTAAATAACCAGTTGCTAAATATTGCTGCTATTTCTTATGCTTTTTAAAATGTTCAAGGCGTGAATATTCACGCCTTGTTAATAAACGAGAGTTTATTTTAGACTTCTGCAGCTACCGTTTTTTCTTCTACAGGCTCATCTTTAGGCAATAAAGATTCGCGAATTTTAGCTTCTAGCTCTTCTGCTAATGCCGGGTTCTCTTGCAGATACTTGCTTGCATTGCTCTTACCCTGACCAATTTTTGCGCCATTGTATGAGTACCATGAACCCGCTTTTTCAACGAAATCCTGCTTCACACCAAGATCGATTAACTCACCAAAGTGGTTAATACCTTCACCATAAAGGATTTGGAATTCAGCTTGTTTAAACGGTGGTGAAACTTTATTTTTAACTACTTTAACACGCGTTTCATTACCAACAATTTCATCGCCATTTTTAATCGCACCGATGCGGCGAATATCTAAACGAACAGAAGCGTAGAATTTGAGCGCATTACCACCCGTTGTTGTTTCTGGATTACCAAACATCACCCCGATTTTCATACGAATTTGGTTAATAAAAATAACTAAACAGTTAGTTTGTTTGATATTACCCGTTAATTTACGCAGGGCTTGTGACATTAAACGCGCTTGCAGCCCCATATGCGAGTCACCCATATCGCCTTCAATCTCTGCTTTTGGTGTTAATGCGGCAACCGAGTCAATAATTACCACATTAACCGCACCAGAGCGTACGAGCATGTCACAAATCTCTAACGCTTGTTCGCCTGTATCAGGCTGCGAAATAAGTAAGTTATCCGTATCAACACCTAATTTTTTAGCATAGAGAGGATCAAGTGCATGCTCGGCATCAATAAAGGCACAGGTTTTACCCATCTTTTGTGCTTCAGCAATAACTTGTAATGTTAAGGTTGTTTTACCGGAACTTTCCGGACCGTAAATTTCAACAACACGGCCAAATGGCAAACCACCTATGCCCAGCGCAACATCCAAACTGAGTGAGCCAGTTGAAACAGATTCAATTTCCAGCATCGAAGCAGAAGCGTCACCCAAACGCATGATAGAGCCTTTACCAAATTGTTTTTCAATTTGACCAAGTGCCGCAGCTAATGCTTTATCTTTGTTTTTATCCTGACTCATGTTCTCTCCAAATAAAATTTATTACATACTGTATACACAAACAGTATACTGTTGATTTGCACAGTATCAAGTTTTTTTCTGTTTTTATTTTAAATAATTTCAATCAATCCAAGCAGCGCAAGGCGTATCGCTTGAGTGCGCACATCTGAGCGATCACCAACAAATAGATAACTCGCTGTTTTACTGCCTGAATGCGCGTTATACCAAGAGATACAAACAGTCCCAACAGGTTTTTCAAGTGTACCGCCTTCGGGTCCTGCAATGCCACTGATGGCCACAGCAATATCAGCATCTGAATTTTTTACAGCACCAATCGCCATCTGCCCTGCAACAGGCTCAGAGACCGCACCAAATTGTTCAATAACTTCTTTGTCAACAGCAAGCATCTGAGTTTTGGCATCATTACTATAGGTAACAAAGCTACGATCAAACCACTGCGAACTTCCAGAAATTTCAGTAATAGCGTATGCTACTCCTCCACCCGTACAGGATTCGGCAGTTGCAACAACCAGCCCCGCTTTCGTTAGTTTTTCACCTAAGACTTGCGCTAATTCTTGAACGGTTTTTTCAGTGAACATAAATTTTTCCACCTTTAATATTTTGATTAAGTGTATTCGTTATGAAGCCAACAGCGCAAGAGTTAAAACTACATACGCCAATGATGCAACAATTTTTAACCATCAAAAGCGAAGTACCCGACACCCTACTGTTTTACCGTATGGGTGATTTTTATGAACTGTTTTTTGATGATGCGCGTAAAGCTTCACAGCTACTTGGAATATCCCTAACACAACGTGGTAAAACGGGAGGAAATGCCATTCCAATGGCCGGCGTGCCTTACCATAGTGTAGAGGGTTATTTAGCAAAATTGATTGAGATGGGAGAATCGATTGCAATTTGTGAGCAAATTGGTGATCCGGCTACCTCAAAAGGACCTGTTGAGCGAAAAATTGTGCGCATTATCACCCCGGGTACAATCACCGATGAAGCGTTACTTGACGATCGTCAGGATAATTTATTGTGCGCGCTCTACCAGCAGCAAAACAGTTTTGGTATTGCTTCTTTAGATATTGGTAGTGGCCGCTTTATCATTAACCAATTTCAACATACAGAAACATTACAAGCAGAGCTGCAACGCCTTAATCCAGCTGAGCTGTTGTACCCGGAAAACTTCGAACATATTGATTTAATTGAGCACTTGCAGACCATTCGCCGTCGTCCAGAGTGGGAATTTGAGCTTTCCACCAGCAAAAAAACGTTAAATCTGCAGTTTGGCACAAAAGATCTGATCGGTTTTGGTGTTGAAAAAGCGCAAGTTGCCCTTTGTGCTGCAGGCGCTTTACTGCAATATATTAAAGATACGCAGCGCACCAGCCTGCCGCATTTGCAATCTATCAAGCTCGAGCAGAATATCGATAGTGTTATTTTAGATGCCGCTACACGTAAAAATTTAGAGTTAACCCAAAACCTCTCCGGCGGATTTGATAATACCTTAGCGGAAGTGTTAGATTTCACGGTCACACCAATGGGCAGTCGCTTATTAAAACGCTGGATCCACCAACCAATCCGTAATTTTAATGTTTTAAATTACCGTCAAAGCATGATTCAAACCTTAATCGATTGTGATTTATGCGCTGATTTGGCAGAGCCATTAAAGCAGATTGGTGATGTAGAGCGTGTGATTGCACGTCTGGCACTGCGCAGCGCACGCCCAAGAGACTTAACGCGTTTACGCACAGCATTTTCGTTACTGCCTGAGTTACAACACCTGATTGCCGAGATGCCAACTGAATTAGTCAGCAAGCTCAGTAAAGAGATGGGCTCGTACCCGGAGCTTCTTGAATTATTGGAAAAAGCAGTGATTGATAATCCTCCTGTCATTATTCGTGACGGTGGTGTAATTGCCGAGGGCTATAATGAAGAGCTTGATCAATGGCGCAACCTTGCCAAAGGCGCCACTGATTACTTAGCAAAACTGGAGCTTCGCGAGCGGGAAGCAACCGGGATCGCGACTTTAAAAGTAGGTTATAACCGCGTGCATGGTTATTATATTGAAACCAGCCGCGCACAATCTGATGCGGTGCCAGTCCATTATGTTCGTCGTCAAACACTTAAAAATACCGAACGCTTTATTATTGCCGAGCTTAAAGAGCATGAAGATAAAGTACTTTCCAGCCAAGGCAAAGCGTTAGCATTAGAGAAAAAACTCTATGAACAATTAATTGATCAGTTACTGCCGCATCTGCAAAACTTGCAGTTTACCGCACAAGCACTGGCCGAATTAGATGTACTGAATAACCTGGCTGAGCGTGCATTAACGCTTAATTATGTTCGCCCGACACTGCAGGCTGAAAACGGTATCTGCATTGAAGAGGGTCGTCACCCGGTGGTTGAGCAAGTCAGTAAAACACCCTTTATTGCCAACCCGATAACGCTTAACGATCAGCGTCGTATGCTGATTATTACCGGCCCGAATATGGGCGGTAAATCAACTTATATGCGCCAGGTTGCATTAATGGTATTGATGGCTCATATCGGTAGTTTTATTCCGGCACAAAGTGCCAAAATTGGTCCTGTGGATCGTATCTTTACCCGTATTGGTGCATCGGATGATCTTGCCAGCGGGCGTTCAACCTTTATGGTTGAGATGACTGAAACCGCCAATATTCTCCATAATGCCACTAAAAACAGCTTAGTGTTAATGGATGAGATTGGTCGCGGCACCAGTACCTTTGATGGTTTATCACTGGCTTGGGCATGTGCTGAGCAACTGGCGAAAAAGATTCAGGCTTACACCCTATTTGCGACTCACTACTTCGAGTTGACCACTCTACCGGAAAGCATTCCGGAGTTAGTAAATGTTCACCTCGATGCTGTTGAACATGGTGACGGCATTGCGTTTTTGCATGCAGTGCAGGAGGGTGCCGCGAATAAAAGTTATGGTTTGCAGGTAGCATCATTGGCTGGCGTACCGAAAGAGGTGGTTAACAATGCCAAGCGTAAATTACAACAATTAGAGTTAGGCTCAAAGCAGAGCTTGAGTACGAATCAAGCAGTGCAAACAGTATTAAACTTTGCAGAACCGGAAACCTCCCCGGCGCTTGAGCTACTGCAAACTATCGATCCTGATGAGTTAAGCCCGAAAAAAGCGTTAGATTTAATCTACAAACTGAGCAAAATGAGTAAATAATTTTAAAGGGTTAAATTTTTAACCCTTTTTTTGCAAGTTAGCAGAAATGGAAAAGTAACAATAATAAAACCCGTTTAAGATTCAATCTCCTTAAACAAATGGACTAGCGGATGGCTAATAAACAAGTGTCAGAAACAGCTGACTCTACATCAATAAAACGTGCACAAAGATTTAATGAAAAAATGAACAAAGTGAAACATTATCTTGAGCAACATCTCGATGATAATCCCACTCTACAACAATTAGCAGCCATTAGTTGTTATTCAGAGTTTCATTTCCAACGTCTTTTTCATGCGTTTGTAGGTCAAAGTCTTCATGCTTATAAAAAACGTTTGTTATTAGAAAGAGCGGTCAAACAGTTGCGCTTTTCGCAAAGCACAATCACTGAGATCGCTTTTCAATGTGGCTTTCAAACACAAACATCGTTTAATAAGGCATTCAAAGCACAGTTTCAACACACTCCCAGCCACGTTCGTTTACAAAAGCAGATATTTATTGAATCTCAATTACAACCTTATGAAAAACGGAGTTTTACTATGCAAGTAAGTATTCAACAATTGAATGATATTGAAGTAATTTGTGCACGAGCAACAGGTGATTATGCTCAGGCGGCAGAACAAGCATGGCAAACGATAATGCCTTTTGCTTATGGGAATAAATTAATGAAGGACGATACCCGTGCATTTGGCATTTGCCATGATGATCCGAATGTAACGGAAAGTGCACTCATCCGTTACGATGCCTGTTTAGATATTGACGGTGATATTAGCAACTCACCAGAGTTGCAAAAAATAATCATTGCAGGAGGAAAATACGCGGTGTTTTTACATCAAGGTGCCTACGAGAATTTACAACAGACTTATTCACAAATTTATAATGACTGGTTAGTGAATAGCGAGTTTGAGTTGCGCGACCAGCCTTGTTTTGAAGTGTACTTAAACCGCGACCCACGCCACACTAAACCGGAAAACTTAAAAACAGAAATTTATATTCCTTTGAAATAAAGTCGGAAATATAAAATGACTGCTGAAACCTGCAAGCAGTCATTTTTTATCACTCTTTTGTAAGCCTTACTCTCTATTAGCCCAGCCCCGATGCGCTGCAAATTCATCAGCACTAATCACTGCATCACCATTTAGATCCCTGTTTTAGAACATATTGAGATGGTACCTAGCATGATAACCACGGCCGAGTTGCCTGCCGTTTTTCCCTAAATAGAGCATGCTCTTGTTCCGTTACTTGCCCATCTGCATTAGCATCCAAATCCTGATAAACGGGCTGAAACATCATTTGTGCATTATTGATATTACCTTGGCAACCTCTACCTCGGGCAAAACCAAGACCTTCTTCTGTCGCGTAAGCAAAACCAACATACAGTAACGCCGCGATAGCAATTGCTGAAATAATTTTGTGTTTCATAATAGCCCCCTTCTTTCCACTTCCTCCTATATGATTATAGTCCTAAAGGGGGATTTCAATTCGATTAGCAAAGGGCTTTACAGTACATTTACCTATTAATTATATCGCCACAAGGGCAATAATTTACTTACTGACACAGTAAAATCTAATCGGGTAGAGCTGTTTTTATACTATTCAGCTAAATAATTTTCCATCACTGCTAATTTATCTACTAATTACAGGATAAATAACAACTGAACTTAAAAAATAACTGCATGTAATAACTTGATTTTAAAGCCATTAATAAATTTTTAGAAAAACAACCCCACACTGAAATATTTCTGTCACATTTCTCTGTTTTAATCCGCCTGTCAAAAAACTGAAACACAATTGTCATATATGCCAAACAACTTGGCTATACCAACAGGTAATCAAAATGAGTGTAAATAAAAATAATCAAACACTAAGTAAGTTTTTAAATTGGTCTGCTGTTATTTTATTAGTTTACTGCATGTTAGTTGCGGTAAGCACAGTCAGCAGTGGTTTTAAACTGTTTTCAGGTGGAGCCAGTGGGGCTGAACAGATTTTTCAATTTGCCACCAATCCATTTGTGGCATTGATCTTAGGTACATTAGCTACCGCATTAGTACAATCTTCTTCAACAGTTACCGCTGTCACAGTTGGTTTAGTAGCAGGTGGTTTGCCTGTTTCTATCGCCATTCCTTTGATAATGGGTGCCAATATGGGCACCACTATTACCAATACCATTGTATCAATTGGTCATATTCGTGAAAAAGAAGACTTTAAACGCGCCTTTAGTGCGGCAACCGTGCATGACATTTTTAACTTAATTGCCGTAGCAATATTTTTACCACTGGAGTTAATATTTGGTTTATTAGAAAAACTAGCAGCAGCTACCGCACACCTTTTTGTTGGTAGCGCGGATATTTCCATCACAGGGCTTAATTTTATGAAGCCACTGACCAAACCAGGAGTGAATCTGATCAGTGATCTGCTGTCGTTTATGCCAGGTAAAATGGCAGGTGTGGCGATGGTTATCGCTGGTGTGTTTATTATTTTATTCTCGGTGACTTTTTTAGGTAAAGTGCTGAAAAAAGTATTAGTCGGTCGAGCTAAAAATATCTTACACCGTGCTATTGGCAAAGGGCCTTTAACCGGAATCAGCTCGGGAGCATTGGTTACCGTAATGGTACAATCGTCTTCAACCACCACCAGTTTGATGATCCCATTAGCAGGTAGCGGTATGTTTACTACACGCCAAATCTACCCGTTTACCTTAGGCGCCAATATCGGCACCACAATCACCGCATTATTAGCAGCGACTGCCATTTCAGGAGCGGCTGCAGAATCAGCTTTAACCATCGCCCTGGTACATTTCTTCTTTAACTTTTTAGCGGTTATTTTAATTTACGGTGTGCCTTACCTGCGCGAGCTACCTTTAAAAGCCGCGGAGCGTTTAGCGGAAGTGGGGAGTAACAACAAATTTGTGGCGTTTGCTTATGTGATAGGTACTTTCTTTGTTTTACCCGGTTTAATGTTAATGGCGGTTAGATAATTTCGATTGTACTTATTAATAGGGCAGAGATTTAACCAGCGTGACTAACAGCAGCTAGTCACGCTAAAAATCATTATTCACTTACTAATGAAACTAAATCTGCCGGGCGATAATAAACTGATTTTAACACTTTCCCCTGACGCACAATTTTCCCCGCCATTTGTATATCTTTAGCACATTTAGCAATAATGAAATCCCCCTTAACACTATCAATTAGCTCAACACCTTGTTTTGCATAAAAAGCCTGAGTCTCTTGATACTCTTGCGTATTACGACACACTTTACTCATATTGCTGGAATGCACCTCATCCCAACAAGGTAAAAAGTTAATTTCACGATGTTTAGCAACATTTAAAAACAGATCAATCAGATAACTAATTTCAAGATTATCATTCACCTGTTTAGCACCAAGGTGAACTAAACGTCCCATTAATACATACACACTATCAATAATCGCATCCGCTTGTTCCACTTTGCAGTCTGCAACTGCAAGCTCAGTTAACTCTTCAATAATCAAAGAGGTATGCAAAGTATCCGCTTTTTCATCTAACGAGCCAGGATCTTCACAAGGCAGATCAAAGGTCTGACGGAATAAAAAAATATCGCGATATAAGTGGTCATAAATCGGCTGGTTTAATAGTGAAAGTTTCATGCTGATGCCTTGTACAAAAAAAACAAGATTTTAACAATAAACAAATAGAAAGCACGGCAAAAAAGAAAAACAGATCGGAATTTGTCGTTATACTATATATACCCAAGCCACTTCAAGATGCAGGAATCAGCATCTTGAAGTGGTTTGGGTATAATTAACTAGGAGGAAATAGTTGCACAAATTCAGACTTAAACAGCAGGAAAAACTGTCCATAAAATTTGTCCATCAAATCAATAAGGGTGAACAGCGTCGAGTTGATATGTACTTCTCGCTACCTAAAGAGATGGGCATTAATAAAAACACCCTACCAGAAACTGAATATTTTAACGCCGCCATTAAAGGCCGACGCGCTTATTTCACTAAAGGTCTGCATCTTCCGCTATTACATACACGTTTTGCCAGCCGTATGAAACGCTCGCCCGAAGAGTATAAAAGTAACCTTAACCAATTTGCCTATCAGTATATTGTCGCCCTCGACACCGATACCCAGGAAGCATTAAATATTGATGATAGCGAAAGCCTGCGTGATTTTTATCATGCAGCTATTGATATTACCGAACAATGCCTGACCATTTTAAAAAAACATCGCAGCCATATTCCTACAGATATAAAGTTGCAGTCTATTTTTGAAAACGTCGACAACTATTTATCCTGGTATACCGAACAATCAATACTGCATATGCTGGCAAAAAAAACACGTAATGCAGAGTTTTCCGAAACGCGTCTGGCACTCCTTGGGATCTGTGAAGAGGAAAATGCATATCGTATAGACAAAGCCTATAACACCACCACAACACTTAATGATCCTAACCGTATTGCCAATAAAATGCGTTTATTACGCCGCTTAATTGAATTTGGCGTTATTTTTAAAAGCGAAACGCAGGAGTTAGGCAATATCACACGTAAAATTGTGACCGGTGTTGCGACCGCTTTAATTATGAGTGTGGTGCTAGTTTTAATTATCAAAACCCAAGGTGCATTAAGTAGTATAACCTCACTGATGATTTTTGTTCTCGCCGTTATTTATGGCGTGCGGGAGGTATTTAAAGATGATTTTAAAAATATCCTATGGCGCTGGATAAGAAAAGGCAAACCGAAATGGTCACGCACCTTAAAAGATGTAATGAGCCAGACAGAAATTGCCAAACAGAAAGTTTGGTTAGATTATATAAAAGCGAAAAAACTACCCAAACAAAGCAAAGAGTTATTAGCAAAACGCCATACTCAAAATAAGCAGAGTGCTGAGTTTTTACACTATCGCATTGAAACAAAAGTGAATAAACAGGATTTTCAGGCTGGTTACGATACTATCGAAGAGACGATTGTATTCAGTCTGCGCCCGTTTGCCCGCTACTTAGAGCGCGGAACCGGTAAGGTATACGAGCAAAATGATCCTGCATCAAATAGAGAGAAAATTCAGAGTACCTCAATTGAACGCCGCTACCAAATCAATCTGGTGGTCGCGCTTGATCAAGGTGAATATGTTGAGCAGTTTGAGCGCTACAAAATAACCCTAGACCGTTCCGGTATTATCGAACTGGAAAAAGCGGGCGCTTCAGCAGGCAAAGACAAACCCAAACCAGATCGTTATTCAAAACTAAAGTCGTTATTGCATTTTAATAAACGCGTTTAACACTATAGCCAAACTACCTCAAGATGCAGGAATCAGCATCTTGAAGTGCTTTTGCTATAAAAGGAAGCTTTGCCTTCCTCTATTATTCTGCCACTAAGGTTTCAATGCGGTAAAAACCCTCTCCATTTTGACCTAGTGTCTGCGCTAAAAATGGCAGCGACTCCTGCATCTCTTTCTGCAAAGTCCAGGGCGGGTTAATAACGATCATGCCACTGGAAGTCATCCCTTTTTCGGCAGAATCGGCTTCAATGCCAAGTTCAAACAGCTGGATATTTCTAATACCGGACTGAAGCAACTCTCTTTCCATCTGATCGATAGTGTGACGATTAACAACGGGATACCAAAGCGCATAAGTACCTGTCGCAAAACGTTTATGCGCTTGAATTAAAGTATCTACTACTTCCTGGTACTCTGTTTTTACCTCATAAGAGGGATCGATTAAAATAAAGCCTCTGCGCTCTTTCGGGGGCATATTTGCAACCAAACCTTGTAAACCATCACTATTGGCCATTTTAATTTGACGATCACCGGAAAAATTTTCACGCATATTGGTAAATTCATTGGGGTGCAGTTCAAATAAAAACAGGCGATCCATCTCACGTAACATCTGCCGTGCAATGCTTGGTGAGCCGGGGTAAAATTCAAGTTTGCTTTGTGCATTAAATTCAATAACTTGTTCAAGGTACGAGGCCACAGGAGCCGGCAGTTCATCACGCCCCCACAGTTGCACAATACCATTATTAAACTCTTTGGTTTTTAGCGCTTCTGTTGACTGCAATGAATAAGCGCCACAACCTGAATGAGTATCTAGATAACAGAGTGGCTTATCTTTTTTAAGCATGTAATTTATAATCGACGTGGCAACCGTGTGCTTTAACACATCAGCAAAATTACCCGCATGAAAAGAGTGGCGATAGCTCAGCACTGAATACTCCAAAAAAATAAAATGGTAAGAACGCGGCATTATAATGAATATTCTCTATTTTTGCGCTAAAAAATCCCCCCCATTATTAGCAAGCGCATGTTATTATCTGCGCCCTAATTATTTGCCTTGTAATGGATCGATAATGCAACCTGATGCTCTAAACCCGATTGAAAAACGCACCGCGCTGTCGCTCTCCTTTGTTTTTGCACTGCGTATGCTAGGTCTGTTTATGATCATGCCGGTATTTGCCATTTACGGGCAAGAGCTTACTGGTTACTCTCCTCTTTGGGTCGGGTTGGCCATTGGCGCATACGGTTTAACACAGGCACTGTTACAAAT
>JABXKR010000067.1 GCA_013619145.1 Psychromonas sp.
AAACAATGACAGGAAGCTTTCTAGTTGTTCTCATAAAAGGAATTTGGTATTTATCAAGTGGTTTATTAATAACATAAATATAGAAAAATTTAATTCTAGCAATGCTTATAAAATAATTAAACCGATGAAAATCCCATTTATTTCTTATCCTTACGAATGGAGTTATCTACAATTAAAAGCAGCAGCCAGACTGACATTAAGAGTTCAAAAAGTTGCTTTGACCTTCGGTTTATCACTTAAAGATGCAAGCGCATATAATATTCAATTTCTGAATGGAAAGCCTATTTTTATTGATACTCTTTCATTTGAAAAATATAATGATCTGCCTTGGATAGCTTATGGGCAATTTTGCGAACACTTCCTCGCACCTCTTGCCTTAAGAAAATTTAAAGGGAGAAAGTTAAGTCGCCTTAACCAGCTATTTATAGAAGGCATACCTTTAGATTTAGCCAGTAAAATACTCCCCAAAAGAAGCTGGTTTAACTTTGCTATATTTATGCATATTCATTTACATGCCAAAATGCAAAAAAAATATAGTGACGTATATAATAGCAATGAGAAATTAAACGCCAGCGAACACAAATTTTCAAAGAAAAAACATTTCGCTCTTATTGATTCATTAATATCTATGGTCAAATCTTTAAAGTTAGAGATTGGAGAGTCTGAATGGATAAATTATTATGAAAGCAATAATTACAATGAGTTATCTATTCGGCACAAAAAAGAGTTAGTCGAAAAATTTATTAGAGAGTCTAATAATAAGCAAAATATTATCGCTGATATTGGAGCTAATACTGGCGAATTTACTCGTATTGCGCAAAAATTCGCTAATCAAGTTATATCATTTGATTTTGATGAAGTTGTTGTTGAGATTAATTATTTACAGGCAATTAAACATAATGAACAGAAAATTCTCCCATTAGTGCTCGATATAATGAATCCTAGTCCCTCTATTGGTTGGGAATGTAATGAAAGAAATTCAATTTTTGATAGGGCTAATTTTGAGACCGTGATGTCACTTGCTTTAATACATCACCTCGCTATAGCAAATAACGTCCCCTTGGAAAAAATTGTTAAAGCGTTTTCAAGTCTAGTCAATAAATTTTGGATTGTTGAATTTGTCCCCAAAAGTGATTCTCAAGTAAAAAAACTGCTATCTACAAGAGAAGATATTTTTCCTAATTACACACAGCAAGAGTTTGAAAAGCAGCTGACATCAAATTTTGTAGTAGAACAAAAAGAGAAAATAGTGCAAACAGAAAGAACTTTATACTTATTGAAAAAAATATAACGTTATGTTTTATTTATAAAATAATCGGTTTTGTAACCCATTGCTTTCAGATGCTCATAAACTAATTTTTTAACTTGAAAATCTGGTAATAATTGGTTGTCGCAAGATGAATTTCCACCGTGGACTTTTTCACTAATGGATTTTATCTCTTTTTCTAAAAACACAGTATACAGGTTGCCACAGATAGCAATTGATACGCTACCTAAAGAATAAAATGGAGGAGTAGGATCCGTAGCGACTTTCCAATCTTTTTTATTAATAAGTCTAGATGCTTTCGAATTGGCTATATAAAAAGTCTGATTTCCTGAACGAGTTGATAATAAGGATGTTCCATCAAACCAAGACGGAATAGGCTCACCAATAAAATTGAGAATTGTGGGGGCGATATCAATCCTTTGAGAAGGCAGTGCATTTACACCAGTATAAACTTTATTTGGAAAGCGTATTATTAAAGGTAAAGTAGTATTTATTTTATGTTTCCAGCCATGATCGCTATTGAAAACTATAATGGTGTTTTCTAATTCACCTCTCTTTTTTAAAAAATTATAAATTTCTTCTGAATATTTATCCCATTGAAAAATAGCATTATCATAATGATCAATCATCCAATGTTCTTGCTGTTCTTTATTTTCTGTAAATACGGCCTTTTCATAACTAAATTTACTCCCATGAGGACCTAATAAGTGAACACTGGCAAAGAAAGGTCGAGGTGCATTTTTAAGTTGCTCTTTTAAGTCTTTCATTCTGGGGATATCAGAAAGGCTGTCTTTAAAGTTTTGTGTGACTATATGGTAAGGGTTAACCCATTTTTTTAATCCTGTTATATGGAATAACCTGTATATAAAACGGTTACTTGTTTCTTCTAAAAACTCAAATGTTGAAGGCCAATTTAAAGTCACCGATTCCCATAAAGGAGAATACTCAATATCTAAATTTCTATTGTTTGCATAGTGAAAGGATTTTCTCAGTTTAAGATCTTCTGCATCAATATAGTGTCTCGCGCTTATATCAATATTGTAATAACCTAATTGTTTTAAAAGCCCTGGAAAATGCTGATACATATCAACGTTTGAAAAGGTATCAGGTCTAAATACTACTTTTGTCCGTGTTGGATATTTACCACTCAGTAAAGATCCAACTGAACCTGTTGTTTTACCAGAGTTTGTCCAATGATTTTTATAGATCATGAGTTCACTTGAAATACTATCTAGGAAGGGGGTTGTTTGTCTTTCATACCCATAAATGGACATATTAGATGCATTAACGCCATCAGCGCTGAAAAATAGAATATTAGGTAACTCTTTCGTTAATTTATCAATTTCATTATTGGTAGAGTTGGCTGAAAAAGTTACATTCTTATAAGTAAAACCAATACTCGTTAAAGAAAGAAACAATAAAATAACACTTAAAATTGAGCCAATATTTAGCAGCTGTAAATTATTCTTAACGCGCTCCTGTGTTTTTTTTAATCTCCTTAAGAAATATACAGTTAACAGACATAATAAAAATAAATAAGTCAACTTACTGTAAATCATATCTGCAGTATAGGAGGATATTTCAAAGAAAGTATAAGTGTTGTTATCTATTAAAAGAAATAGAGTAAATGCCAATATAAATGCGGGAATCACTAAGTTTAGATAAACCCTAAGATAGGAGTTTTCCGCCTTTATTTTTTCACTTAGTAAAAATACACAAAAACAGATAGGAATTAATATTAATAATATAGGAATAGGAGAATTAAATAAAACTGCAGTAGAATTTGTGATGCTTAAGTAGCTAAAAAGGGATGGTTTGGTTAGATAAAATAACCACTCAAGAAAATAATATAAATAAGTGCTTAATATGGTAAATACAATTCCTAGTAAACAGTTTAAGTTTATCTTTGAATATATTTTCATATTTGTTCTATGTTTATTTTTTCGCTGCAAAATATGCATCCCATAATTTAATTAACACCATCAAGGTTATTACACTTAGCAATTTGGTCAAATTTATAGTCGTTTTGATAATGTTTACATAGCTCATGCAACATTTTATTTACTGGCGCTTTGCCGTTATATGTTGATAAGGGGCTCCAATTTTGCGCTGCTAAATCGATTAAAATAAGATCTTCAAAACCGGGTTGCATCACCAGCTGCCACTCTTTGAAATAAACAGAGCGTTGTTTTTTAGGAATAAAGTCAGCGTATTTTTCAGGCTTCAGTATTACTTTTCCCTCTTTATTTACCATATAATTAACTTTAGCTTCATAGAACACTTTTTTAGTGTCGATAAAGCTATTGTTTATGGCTTTAACGGGTAATGAAGATTCAACAAAGACAAATCTGTCATAAAGTAACTTGTTATTTTTAATAGGTAATGGTGTGCCTTCTGCCTTTTCTAAGGTGAAATTTAATTTTTTCGCAATGCTTGGTACGATATCTATGATGGAAAAAACACCCTCTATCTGTTTCGCGTTATTTATTTTTTGACCGTTTTTGTATTCAGTATAGGATAGTAAAATATTGGCTTGTTTTTGATCTAATATATTTGTTCCATGCCCCCAGGCATCCATTTTTATAACAGGCTGCTCCATCTCTTTTGGCTGTAATTTATCTGTTGCTAATTTAAAGCTTTCACCATGGTCTGAGAAGGTGAAAACCAGTGCATTTTCCAACATTCCTTGCTGCTGCAATTTATCCATAAAATCTTGGAACTGCCTGTCAAGCTTGTTAAGTAATGACAGATACATAAAGTGACTATAGTTGTCTTGCCAAAGATCCGGATCAACATTGATAAAATCTTTGGAGGTGAACGGCCAATGCAGCATACAAAAATGTACAGATAAAAAATTAGCCTTATCTGCTGATAAATTATTTAATACCCGATTATTAAAAACGAGCGGATCATAGGTTTTGCCATTGCCTCTATTGGTAAAAATATAGGGCAGAAAATATTGTGCAAATTTGGTGTTTGATAGCAGGTTAATGATTGGAAAGTCGGCAATGCTAGTGATTAGCTGATCGGCGAAACCGATTTTCGGGCCAATCGCCAAATCAAAACCATAACTTTCATCAATAGGGTTAAAGCGCCTCTCATCCATCGCATAGATGGTTTGATAACCTTTTTCTTTTAATAAGGCCGTAATCTCTAATTTCTTGTCCAGCAAATTATCTGGTGTTAAATTGAATCTGCCGCCATGTGTTATAGGATATTGTGATTTTAATAGACTGAACCATGCTACAAATGTTCGCGCAACTGTTGTGTAACTATTGTTATAGATTATTGAACCTTCGATAAACTGATCAATATTTGGCGTTAAAGTAGAAGACTTATATCGTCTATTTAAATGATCCGGTCTAAACGCATCTAAGCCAATTATAATTATGTTTGGTTTGTCAACTGTTGCTGCGCTACCTGCTTTTAAGTTAAAAGAGTAGGGCATAGCAAAAAAACCACAAACAGATACAATTAAAAGCGTACGAATATATTTTTTTTCAATTAATAAACTGCTAATAAATAAGGAAAACAGCAAAAAACTTAAGCAAACAATAAAGACAATATTACTGAGGAAAGAATCTCTGAAAATAGCCAATAAGGATGTCGGTGTATAGTATGAATTGGCCGATATACTCAGTAAAAGGTGTAATACAACAATGATCAGCCAGGTTAAGGTTCTTATATTATTGTTTGCAGTTTTATTAAAGAAGAGTTTGCATGAGATGCAGATTATATAAGACCAAAACAGTTGTAAGAAAAGAAAAATCAGTACGAAAAAACTTAAATCTAAAATCAGCTCAACACTTTGAAAGTTTTTTGAGTTTTCGCTTGATAAAATGGTCAAAAGTGAAATGTTGGAATAGGGTTGTAAGCTACTCCTGTAATCCAGAATAAAAACGCTAAACAGTAGCAGTAACGCAATCGTCCTGAAAAACGTCCTTTGTATAGAAATAAGCTCAACACGAGTGTTATTGGTCATTTAACTCACTACCTTTACTCTTCTTAACTTCACTTGTGGTTATCTTAAATTTGCCTGCTTGCGTGATTATTCTGCTGTCATCTTTAGATGCAGGCCAGTCGCCACTGTGAATATAGCGATTGGCGAGCAGTGAACTTGGATTTTCAATATTACTGAGTTCAGCTCTAATACTATAATGCTGATAGCCGTAAAAGATGATCGGCGAAATGACCAATAGCAGCAGACTGGAAAGTAATAGAGTAATTATTCGAGGTGATAACCTTCCTCTTTTTCGCAAATAATCCATTCTTACCCCTTTTCCCGTTTCATAGGTAATAAATAAAATTATAGACTAATTCTTGCCTGTTCGATTCTTGTTGATTCAATAAAAAACTGAAAATAAAGAAGGGATA
Source organism: Psychromonas sp. (assembly GCA_013619145.1). GTDB lineage: Bacteria > Pseudomonadota > Gammaproteobacteria > Enterobacterales > Psychromonadaceae > Psychromonas. Next base: position 5,642 of record JABXKR010000067.1, read on the forward strand.
AAGTCATAAACATTTTGCTAATAGCAATCCGCAAAATTAACTGATCTGTTTTTGTTTTTGGAAGTGCGGTTTTACCCGTGCAATATCATAGGCGCGACTGAAGTCGCACTTCCACAAATAGACTATAATATTAAGCGGATTGGTATAACCCCATTAAATAAAATTATAGACTAATTCTTGCCTGTTCGATTCTTGTTGATTCAATAAAAAAATGCAAACAAAGAAGGGATAAAGTCATAAACATTTTGCTAACAGCAATCCGCAAAATTAACTGATCTGTTTTTGTTTTTGTTTTTGTTTTTGTTTTTGTTTTTGGAAGTGCGGTTTTAACCGCGCAATATCATAGGCGCGACTGAAGTCGAACTTCCACAAATAGACTATAATATTAAGCGGATTGGTATAAACCCATTAATAAAAAATAACAGTCCAAAATTATAAAAACATTTTCGCTCTTCATATATTCAATGTATTAAAGTATCTTGCCGATGATATTTTAATTATCAGTGAGTTAGCTGTTTTCGTAGGTTATAACTGTTTCCTTGGCTCTCCAAACCTCTCTAAAAAGTAAGTCATTCTTCAGGTTTTCATTTGACAGAACCCCAATAAACTCTGATTATTTAGTATGCAATGAGGTTTGTAATAACGCCTTAGCGATTTAAAGGAAATATTAATGATGGTTAATCACAAAGTAAGCAGTTTGCTTTTAATCGCATTTGATAGGGGGTTAGCGCAACACTGTATAGAAGAACTAAGTCCACTTTGTGATCTTGATTATTGCTATTCTATGGATGATCTTGAAACTTTAACTATTAATCCAGGTGCGGTGATTTACGTAATGGATTTTACTAGCTCTAATCACCTTTATAATATTAATTTTATTCGTAACAGATACCCCGACAAACAGTTCTTTGTTATCAGCTCTACGGTCTCTATCCCATTATTGCATCAATCTTTACATATAGGGGTTAATGATCTGTTTATTCACCCGTTATCAGTGCAAGACAAACATGATCTGTTTTACACACTAAAAAACAAAACTTATGTAAAGTGTTTTAGCGAGGAAATAGAGAATAATAATGATCTATTTCCTCAAATGAATAAAGAACACACTATAGGTTCTTTACTAGATATAATTGAACGCGATTACAGCAAAAGTCCCTCTCTGCAGGATTTGTCAAATGAGGTTCATTTAAGCCCCAGCCGCATTTGCCATATGTTTAAAGATATATGTGGCATAACTTATAGCTGCTATTTGTTATCTCGTAAAATAGAAGAGGGGGAACGTTTATTAACTGTAGGTAAAAAATCTATTACTAACATCTCCTATCAAATCGGATTTGCAAACCCATCGCATTTTTGTCGAACTTTTAAAGAACATTTCAATATTACTCCTACCGCTTATGTAAAAGGTAACAGAGATGTTGAGCACAGCATTACATATTTAAGATATCAAAGGTTAAGATCTGAGTTATTCCCAGATTTGGCAATTGAAGCACAGGAAAATATTCTTAACTTTGTAGAAAAATATCATGCTTCATGATCTTTTACTTACCAAGGCTAATGCGCATAGTGTTATTTACCTGATTATTTGTTTTTTTCTTTCGGCCCCTATTACGCTAAGCGCTCAGCAAAAATTATTATCTAATCATCAAATAGGTAATGAAAGTGATTTACTCTCTGAGCCGGTAGAAAAAATCTTAACGCCCTATCAAGATATTTTAAAACAATCGGAAAAAGAATATCTCTGGTTGGAGCCTGGTGGTTTAACACTATCCGGCCGTACTCTGCATTGGCTCTTAGCTGATCTTGGTTGGCATGATGTTGGCAATATCAATGAATTATCGATAGATAATTACCAGCAACATGATCGTATTTTAACTGATGGATTTTTAGAATTAATCAAGTTAGATAATCAGAATGGCCGCTCCCCCTTATCCAGTGCTGAATCGGTGTTAGCTAATGCGATTAATGCTGATTCAACGGATCAGTTATTATTTTCATTGATTCCGGAATATGATCAAATAAGCCAATTGAGAAAAGCAATTTCACGTTACCGGTTTTTATCTGCTTATCCATGGCCAATACTCGATCTTAATTTCAAACCTAAACTCGGACAAAGCCACCAACAGGTAAAAGGGATTAGAGAAATTTTAGTTCGTTTGGGCGATCTTCCGCAAAGAGCGCAAAAAAAATATCGCCTGGGCGTATTTGACTCTGTTGTTGTAGCCGCGTTAAAAAAATTTCAGCAACGCCATGGCTTAGTTGCCGATGGCGAGTTGGGGCCTAACACATATATGGCTTTGCAGGTTCCACCTAAGCAGCGCATTAAACAGTTACAGGTCAATTTATGGCGTTGGTTTACGCTTCCTAACCGTCCCCCTGATAAATATTTATTAGTCAATATACCAAGCTATCAATTGTCAGTAATGGAGGTGGGCAAGCAAGTATTACAGATGAAAATAATTGTCGGTAATATCGAAAACCAAACACCACAAATTGTTACAGAAATAGATAGGCTAACACTTAATCCTAGTTGGACGCCTACATATAATATTATTAATAATGAATTAATACCTGAATACAAAAAAGATTTTTTATCTTTAAAACGCAAAAATTTTCAGTTAGTAAAAGGTTATTGGAATAATTCTCAAAGCAGAGAAATTGACCATCCCAACTTGAACTTACCTGAATTGCTTCAATCTTATCGTCTAGTTCAAGCGCCTGGTGATAATAATGCGTTAGGCTATTATCGTTTTAATATTCCCAATCGCCATTCCATCTACTTACATGATACTCCGGTTAAATCTTTATTTAAGCAACCTCTGCGGGCATTCAGCCATGGTTGTATCAGGCTGGAGAATGCAAATTTATTAGCTAAATATTTGTTAACTTTTGAGGCGTCATATGATGAAAATGAAATGTTTTCCGCCTTAAAATCTGGAAAAACCACCCACTTACGTTTAACTAATCCTTTACCTGTTTATATCACCTATCAAACGGCTTGGATTGATGAACAAGGTAAGTTACGTTTCTCAGCAGATATCTACTCTCTTGACAAAAAAATTATAAATCTTGCGCAATTTCAGACAATAGTAAGCAATTCTGTGATAACGCATTCTGATAATTCCTTCTAATCTTAACTATATCCAGAGGTTAATTCATTAATATATCAATGGATGCTGGTGCAAGGGCTGGCTGGTTCGTTACTTCCTTGTTTAATTAGGTTATAGGAGTGATTTAAAATGCGAAATATCAAAGAGTTATTTGCCGAGTTTATTCAAGACGAAAGTGGCTTAACCGCCGTTGAGTATGCGATTGCAGGGGCGCTAGTCGCAGGAGCTCTGGTTGTAGCATTCTCCGATCTGGGTAAAGCGGTAGGCAGTACTATTGGTTGTCTTGAAAGTGCCGTTGGTGGTGCAAGTGCCGATTGCTAAATGCTAATTAAGATTAACGGGATGTGCAATGGAAAATGTAGATCTAATTATTAAACTCTCTATTATATCGTTGGTATTTTTAATATCACTCTATTTTGATCTGAGATACCAACGCATCCCAAATCTTTTATGCGCAGTAACCTTAATTACAGGGTTTACCGCACAGATCTATTTTTCAGGCTGGTCTGGTCTTTTAAGCGCTTTTATTGGTGCGGGTCTCGCCTTTCTTATTCTATTTCCTGCTTTTTGTTTTAAATTCTTTGGTGCAGGAGATGTAAAACTGATGGTTGCCATTGGTTCCTTCTTAGATGTCAAACTTTTACTTTGGTCGTTAATTTATAGTTTAGTCGCGGGTTCTATTACCAGTATCTGCCTTGCTTTATATAAATTGGGCTGGCAAGCCGTTAAAGAGGTTTTATTACACTATTTTCGCTGTTTATATCTGCGTCAATTCATTCGGCCTGATAACCAGGGTTTTCTGGAAATGAAAATTCCTTATGCGCCAGCTTTCGCCATAGGTTGGGTTTGGGCTTGCAGTCAAAATGTAAATGTTTTATGGCTCATTTCAAATCTTAGATATCAATTAGGAGTGTGAAATGGGACTGTTTAACTTCCAAAAACAAAACGAAGCACAGGCAACAGAGGCAAATGTAATTGCCAATGAATCGGTAAATAATGAGCACGAGAATGAAAATACCGAGCCTTCAAAAACAGCTGAGCTATCTGAATCTAACGTTTCTAAAAAGGTTGTCGAGTTTGCTGTTGACACAAAATTACTAAATTTAGCGCCTAGACCTTCAACAATTGCTGAAACCGGTCTATCTGCTAATTTGCTACTTGATCTGTTAGTGAAACATTTGCAGATTGGTGGTGTATATACTCTTAGAGAGTTGGCCGAAAAATTATCTTTAGCTGGCGGCATAGTTAAAGAGTTAGTCGAGCAGGCGAAGGCATTGTCCTGGATTGAAAATAGGCAAAGCCTTTCCGACGGGCAAATGCGCTACTCTTTAAGTAACCTTGGTAATTTACAAGCTGAGAAATCATTTTTAAAAAACGGTTATCTTGGCAGTGCCCCTTTACCTTTAGCGCAATATATTCGAGTTGCAAAAGTCCAGTCCAGCCGTTCCGCGCCTCTCTCAAAACCAGAATTAGATGCGGCTTTCAATGAGTTGACTTTTCCAGCTGAATTGATTGAAAAAGTTGGCCCCGCGCTCAATTCTATTAAACCCATTTTAATTTATGGTAAACCTGGTACGGGGAAAAGTTATTTCTGCCGTCATCTGAATCTTGTCTTCGGAGATCAAGTATTAATCCCCTATGCGCTAGAAGTTAATAATGAAATCATTCAAATATTTGATCCGGAAGTTCATCAAACCACTTATCAATCCAGTAGTAATGATCTGCTCAAATTGGGTAGCAGTTTTGATCAACGCTGGCAACTTTGTAAGCGGCCGTTGATTGTTACTGGTGGTGAGCTGACGTTAGATATGTTGGAAGTGCGTTTTGACCACAATTCAAAAACCTATCAGGCACCACTGCAGCTTAAGGCCAATAACGGAATTTTATTATTAGATGACTTAGGTCGTCAGAAAGTAAGTCCGAAAGCGTTATTCAACCGCTGGATTGTACCTTTAGAAGAAAGAAGAGATTTTTTGTCTTTACAATCAGGGCAGCACTTTGAAGCTCCATTTGAATTGTTGTTGCTGTTTTCTACAAACTTATCTCCGAAAGACTTAATAGATGAAGCATTTTTAAGGCGATTGGGGTACAAAATCCCTTTTCTAGGGCTTGATAAAGAACAATTCAAAGAAATTTGGTACCAGGAGTGCGAAGCGAATGGGGTTCTGTGTGAACAGAAACAATTTGATTATCTGGTTGACCATCTATTCACATTACATTCGAAAGATTTTTTACCATGTTATCCAAGAGATTTAATTTCAATCATTCATGACCAAATTGTATTTAATAACTTAACACCAGAAATTAACCAAGAGTTGCTCGATTTTTCCTGGCAAAGTTACTTTGTATAAGTAATTAACGCTGATGTTGTAGGGATTTATACATAATCGAATAATCAGGAGGAAATATGAATAGAAACACCATAGTGTTTATTGTTCTATCCATAGCTTTCGGGCTAGGGGCAGTATTAATAGCAAGGAATTGGCTGGCAGAAAATCAACCAACAGATTTAACTGCGGGGCAAGTACCTGTTTTTACAGTTAACACTGAACTGCCTACGGGGACAATTTTAGATCCCAAATATATAGTCTCTACAGTGATACCTGAAAGTCTAGCGCCTGAAGGTGCAATTACTGAGAAGGAGCTATTAGAGGAGATGGTCGTTAAGCAAAGGCTTTATGTGGGCGATATTCTCAGGCAGGAAAGGTTAGTCAAAAAAGGTGAAGGTAGCTCTTTAGCAAGCCTGATTGGCAAAAATATGAGGGCCGTTTCTATTCGGGTAAATGATGTGGTCGGGGTAGCGGGTTTTTTACTTCCAGGAAATAAAGTTGATGTGCTCAGTACCTATAAAACTAAAGGTAAAAGTGTTTCGACTGATGTTATTCTCTCAAATGTGAAAATTTTGGCAGTAGATCAAAAAGCCTCCGATGATGAAAATAAACCGCAAATTGTGAGAGCTATTACACTTGAACTGAACCTTCAACAAGCTGGGATATTAATG
>JABXKR010000069.1 GCA_013619145.1 Psychromonas sp.
TAACGCCGCAAACAACAGCGCATAGGATGGCGTTGTTTTTGCTGGCTTTTTGTTTTAGCAAAAACGATGACAGCCGTTATGCGTGATCTTGCCCCGATTTAATTGCCTTGTTAGCAACTAGTGGCACAGTGATTTTGGCCTCTCATTTAGAACACTTTTCTAAGTCGGTGAAGTGATCAATATGGATCTTAGGGAAATTAAAGCCGACTCAGGATGCACAGAATGTAAAGGTACAATCGCCATGAGTGTTTCATCTTCATAAATAATACTGGTTTCCATTTCATTATTTATAATTTTACAGAAAACACAGTCAGACATAATTGCCACCCATAAAAAAGCTCGACCAATGCCGAGCTTACTCGATTACTCTTTTTTACTACCTACTACTTGCCCTTCTTTAAATCCGACAATTCTTCGCTGTACCAGATCTTACGTTGAAAGCGCGGGTTCTTTGAAGACATATCAATCTTGTATGGGTTGGCTTCCGGATGATATGGCAAATCTAGAATGGTAGTGAGCTCTTGTGCTAGCCATTTTTCGACTTTAAGTACGACTAGTTTCTTACGTAAACGGCCCTGCTCATCACGGTTTAGAATGGTTGGCAAAGTGTTGAGCGTTAAAATTTCACCAATGGCCGGGTGAGCCATGCGCTCGCGACCTTCATCGCTGGCGTAGAAATGCGAAACAGCAAACACCATGCGCTCAGGGTTGATTTTTTGTAAGAACTGACAAGACTTAACCACGGTAGAGCCGGTGCGAACCATGTCATCGAACAACACAATGCTGCAACCATCTAGACCTTCAAAGGTGTGTTCACTTTCGTTGTGCAGGGTAATGGCCACTTTGCGTTCGTTGGTGCGTTCTTTGTCGAGCATGATAAATTTTGCTTTAGACAAGCCAAGCGTATTGAACATGTCTTTCACAAAATCGCGCGCGCCTTTATCGGGTGCGCATAATACCAACCCTTCACCATCTGGGCCGTAATTTAAAATATCGCTGTTCAATAAATAGTGAGCGTAAATTTGATAAGGGATCAGGTTGTGAAAATCGCCTTCAAATACGTCTGAGAAAATACGCTGCACAGAGTAAGAATGGTTGTGAATTGTTAGCACGGTATCAACGCCAGAGAGCTTTAATAGCTGTGCATATAACTTTGCCGTGAATGCTTGGCCGTCGAATTTCTTAATGTCTTTAACGTCGCGTTCAAAATGCGTCTCGCCTAAATCGGCATGAGCACCTCGGTCTTGTGCGCTGTAGAACAAATCAGGTTCAATCAGAACCACGCGAGTCGCACCATTTTCTTTGGCGGTTCGGGCTATGACCAAATTAGACATCGCCAATTCTTGACGAGATTTAGTATGGCTACTGGTACTGACAATAACCACGGTCTTGCCGGTCAGTGTTTGACCGATGGAATCCATATCCAGCTCATCAGAGATGAAGCGTGGGCAAAATTCAGAATTCATAAAGGTTTTCATGCTGATCAAATCAGCAATGTCTTCATGCTGACCCATAGCGTAGGCGATATCGATTGCGAATGGGTTGTCAGACGTGTTACTTACAACGACGACATTACTAGACCGATTGGTCGAAAAACTCATGAACAGATCCTTATCAAAATCGGTTGATTGGAGGTGCTAAAATTAAGACGCCCATTCTAATGTTAACGCTTCCTAATCGATACTGTATATACATACAAAATTTCAATTTTTATGAGTATAGGAAGAATAAAAGCGCTTTACCAAAAAGGAAATGTTGATTTGAACAGTATGTTTTAGCGCATTATACCAATGCGACAAAACCTTATCAGAATTTGTTATTCTCCTTCGTAAATATCCGTATTTTATTTCTGTTTATACTCGATTGGCAGGCGAAGTCCAGCGTTGCCTCTACCGCTCGTTTCATACAAAGGGATTTATTAAAAAGATCGTTAAATAGCCAGTAAACAAGCTGATACCAATCTAGATAAATATCTGATCAACCTTGCTGGTTCAAGCCAGATAAATTAAATTACAGCACAATATTAGAGTAAACAATCTAAGTCGCTTTGTGCCCCTTTCTGCCTTAGAAACCTAAGTAGCAAACGCCACCAATCGACTTAGAAATCAATTTTGGAAGTGACTGTATTAACGTTGCGCTTCACCACGCAGGGTGGGTGAAACGAGAGAATTTAAAAAGTTAATTGACTTCCATAAACGTCAATATCAAAAAAAGCGCCTCAGCTAACCCGGTCTGGTGAAAGCGCCTTGTTCTGCTGTAATCGAATAACTGATACACAGCTTTTTACTCCAAGTATTTTTTAACAATTTTTTCATGAATTCCATTTGCTTTCAGCTCAGCGAGGCTCTTGTTAAACTTTTCAACCAACTCAGGTATTGTGGATTTTTTACTAAACATCAAATATACACTGCCGGAATTGATTATCATTGGATAAATTTCAACCTTATCCAAGATGTTTCTTTCACGCAATAGGTGGCTTCCTGATATTTCATCTCCGGAAAATCCATGAATTTGTCCTGCGATTAATTTTTTATGATTTTGAATACTCTTGCCCACAACCTAGACTTGTTTTTTGAACTGAGGACTATTAATTAACCGCGCGAACTCTTCTCCTTGATAAACGCCTCTGACAACTCCTAAGTTAAAGTCAGTGCCAATAATATCTTTTAGAGATTCAAACTGATATCTGTTGACGGTGCCTTTTAATACAAAAAGCACTCTTTTGTGTTCTCGATAAGATTCTGAAAAATATGCCCATTTTTTTCGTTCCTCAGTCATTGATGCAGATGCCACCAAATGCATTCTTCCATATTCAGCCTCAAAGAGCTGTCTTCTCCATGGTGTTTTTTCTAACTGGACTTCACATCCCATATTTTTCACAATGGCTCTTATTAAGTCTATATCCAATCCGGTTAATTGTTTATTTTCGTCGATATACTGATAAGGCTTCCATGGTTCCCAACCCATTTTTAGAACACATGATGACTCAGCGAATACAACTGGAATAGAGAAGCAATAAGAAAAGATGAAAAAAAATATTGTCAGCATGGGGCGTAGAAAACAACGTTTACGATAAATTATTTTTTTCATAACAACCTCTTTATTTCTTTAGAGTTATCGTTAATTGAATATATTCTTAGTACTCTAGAAAATGCAACCAGCAATATGGAAAAAACAAAGGCAATTCACCAACAGTGGATAGGCAAAGCAGAACGCCTTGCTCACCTGCGAGTAAGTTGGTGCTGTTTTTGCTGCTTTTTATTTTTAGCAAAAACCGCGACGACTGTACCTAGTCTGAGTGCAGCAACTTAAATATCAACTGCCTGAAAGCCATGTGGTTTAACACTACCGCTAATAACCCAGTTTCGGATGTACCTGCACACTCAAATCCAACGCCTTACACGCTGGGTATACTCTTTCCAATCCTCAGCAAATGATTCGTTCATCTTCTTTTCCTCTAACGGGATGTAATATGAATTAATGATTAAATACAGTGCCAGCGGTCCAATTATTGGGGTAACGCTTCCCAAAATAACCCAGATTCCAATTAGCATAATGACAAAACCGAGATACATTGGATTTCTACTGACTCTGTATAGACCTGTAGTCAATATTTTTACTGGTTCACCCACTGGACTAAGCGGTAATTTCTCCTGTATAAACATCTTTTTTGCTTTTATTGCCATGATTAGCCCCCCAACGACAACAAGGATTCCAATCAGATTGAATGGGTACAAAATTAGTATTCCAAACGGATATAGATAGTGTAATACCACCATGAGGGTGGTCAGCATATACACTTGATTCGGAGGTTTCTTCCAAAATCTATCCATCAGCATTTGATTCTCCTTCTTCTATTTAACGCTTTATACACAACCGAGTGCATCAATCACTAGGCCTTATATATATAATTCATAAAAAAATTATCTTACATAATAAAGCGAACAGATCAAAATGTTATATGGGCAACTGAGTTATAGGGAAAATATATACAGGCCTAGTGCCATGTATCACCTTTACAACATAATAACTAAGCACCTGTTTTTATTTAATAACTAACGAACAAGGCATGATAACAATCAAACTGATGCTTTTTCTGGCAGATAACACGTATTCCAAGGGTGTAGTGGTACAGCAAATTTGGCTTCGTTTTCATAAATTCCAGTAAAACATTGTAAGGCGCTTTGTGCCCCTTTCCGCCTTAGGAATTTCTTTCCTAAATTAGCTAATTCTAACGGATCATAAAAAATAAAAATGATAAATATCTTACTGCTAATACGCAAAAATCATTCGAATAACCCTACACAGAGAATTATTCAAGCTTGATAGCGACACTGCCGTTACGAATCCATATTTTAAAAATCTTAAATGTTTCCCCCTCTTTATTGGCCACAGTTTCTACGTTTTCGGCAAATACAACATCTTCGGTTTTGAATTCTAGCAACGCGCCATTGCTAGACAAGGGATTCAGGCGCAAAAAAAATCTTATCGGGTTCGGATGCACTTTGTTTGGGGTGCCCGACATCGGGAACAGCTTCGTTCAACAAACGATTTTTATTTGAATACTTTTCAAGTGTACGCTCACTACTAATCACTTCAATAATATTAGGTATCATAACAATTCCCCCTTTTTATGTTGCTGATAATAGAAGTTAACAAACTATTAGTCCGCATTCGCACTAATGTGCGAGTGATACTTATCTAAATATAGTCACCTACAACACAGTTAATTTGAGATAAAAAAAGATCACATTACATTTCAGGTATTTAAATAACTTTGTATAAACGGAGATATAACAGCAGATTGTATTTTAATTTTATGTGCAATAAACGATTACTAAGATAACTCAACTCATTGACGCTCTTGAGGTTTTAAATTGGTCAAAGAAGTCTATATTTAAGGGAGCTCTGATTATCTCAGGTTAGAGCTTAGGCAAGCTCAGCTAAATGGTAATTTTAGAGATTATAATATTAGTTAATCCGGGCTGCATTAATAAACAGATAAAATAGATTCCTGTAAAAAATATCGGGATATTCTCATGCTAAAAAGACATCGCCTGCTCTTTATCAGTCTGCTGATTATTGTCGGCATTGCAGTACTTCTTGTTTATACCAAACGTCCTCGCCCGGTCGCTGTTGTGGTACAGGAAGTAACGCATGGAGAAGTTCTTGCAACCATTACTAATACCCGCGCGGGGACGCTCAAAGCCTGTCAACGTGCACGCCTTTCCCCCTCTATCGGTGGGCAGATTGAAAGTCTGCCCGTTAAAGAAGGTGATCGGATCAAAGCCGGACAACTGTTGCTGGAAATATGGAATGATGATTTGCAGGCACAAGTTACACTGGCTGAGCATGAAAATAAAAGAACCATTGCACTAGCGCACGAAGCCTGCATTATCGCCGAGGCAGTCAAACGTGAAGCTCGTCGCCAGCGCATATTACGCAAAAAAAAGATGGTGTCTGAAGAAAGTGTAGATAATACAGAAAGTGAAGCACAAGCAAAACGGGCCGTCTGCGAAGCCGCTAATACATCAATCAAGGTCAGCCAGTCAAAAATCAATGTCGCCCAGGCAGCGCTGGCACGTACCCGATTAACCGCCCCTTTTGCTGGCCGTGTTGCTGAAGTTAATGGTGAACGGGGTGAATTTCTTACGCCTTCTCCAATTGGCGTCGCTACCCTGCCGGCGATTGATCTGATCGATTACACCTGCCTTTATGTCTCCGCGCCTATTGATGAAGTCGATGCACCTCAGATTCGCGCGCAGATGCCCGCTCGTATTTCACTGGATGCTTTTGCCGGTAAAACATTTGACGGTATTGTGCGCCGCGTTGCTGTCTATGTGCTGGATCTGGAAAAACAGTCGCGCACGGTTGAAATAGAAGTTTCATTTAGCAACATCGAAGATACAGAGAATATGTTGCCCGGTTATAGTGCAGATGCCGAAGTTATTCTGGAACGACGTGATAACGTTTTACGCATTCCCACTGTGGCATTATTTGAACGCAACAAGGTACTCATTTTCAACGATGATGGACTGCTTGAACAACGTCAGGTAGCAACTGGTATGAGCAACTGGAGTTATACGGAAGTAATTGATGGCATCAAAGCTGGTGAACAGCTTGTTATTTCAATCGAGCGGGAAGGTGTCAAAGATGGTGCCCATGCCGTTATTGAGAATAAACATGATTGAATTAATAAGCATTCATCGTGACTTTCTTGTTGGAGATCAAACGGTACATGCGCTGGATGATATTAATCTGTCTATTCAAGCGGGTGAATATATTTCAATTATGGGACCTTCCGGTTCGGGAAAATCAACCTTACTGAATTTAATCGGCTTACTTGATAGTGCAACTGAAGGCTCCTATTTACTAAACCAGCAGGATGTCACCGTCTTGCCTGATGGCCAACGGGCTGCAACACGAAGCAAAACCATCGGTTTTGTTTTTCAGGCTTTTCACCTGATTCCCCGATTAACTGCCGCAGAGAATATTGAACTCCCTTTAATACTTGCTGGTACAGAGCCTGAGCGGCGGCGTCCACTTGTTAATAAAGCCGTCACGGATATGGACTTAACAGATCGCGCTCATCATACTCCCGATCAACTTTCAGGCGGGCAGCGCCAACGTGTTGCGATTGCCCGTGCGACCATAATGCAGCCGAATATATTACTGGCTGATGAACCAACGGGTAATCTTGATCAAAAATCCGGTCAGGATGTCATTAATATTCTTGAACAACTTAACCAACAGGGGATCACTGTGATTATCGTGACTCATGATGCCAATATCGGCCAACGAGCAATGCGGCAAATACAAATGGTTGATGGCCGGATTGAATCAGATCAAACTTTATCTCAGACAAGCTCTAGCTAATGGCAACTTCTATCAGTGACATTGCCCGTTTCTCCTGGACAGCCTTGATGGGTTATCCAACCCGAACGATATTAATGTTAACTGCCATGGCTATTGGTGTTGCCGCAGTCATTATGCTAACTGCATTGGGTGAAGGTGCACGACGCTATGTAACAAATGAATTTTCCTCATTAGGGACCAATCTTGTGATTGTTTTCCCCGGCTATTCTGAAACATCGGGCCTTAACCCCATAGCAATGGTTGGAACGACTCCCCGCGATCTGACGCTGGATGATGCACAGGTATTAACCCGAAACACAAACATTCGCCGTATAGCGCCTATCAATATTGGTTCAGTTAATGCCAGTTTTCAGGGACGCTCACGTGAAGTTCCTATCATTGGGAGTAACTCGGAGCTTTTAAATATTCGCCATTGGAAACTGGCACAAGGGCATTTCTTGCCTGCCACCGATCTGGATCGTGCTACGCCAGTCTGCGTTATTGGCCGTAAAATAAGTGACGAACTATTTGCTACACAGGCGGCAGTCGGACAATGGATACGTCTGGGTGACAGGCGTTTTCGTGTGATCGGTATTATGGCTTCTGAAGGTCGATCGATTGGTGTGGATGTACAGGATACCATTATGATCCCGGTGGCATCTGCACAGCAACTGTTTAATACCCCTTCATTGTTTCGTATTCTAATAGAAGCCAAAACCCGTTCAGCCATTGAGTCAGTCAAACAATCCACAATTGAAATATTAAAGGAACGTCATCAGGGTAAGCGGGATGTGACAGTGATTACCCAGGATGCGGTACTGGTAACTTTTGATCGTATATTAGGTGCATTGACTTATGCGATCGGCGGCATTGCGGCTATCAGTCTCGCTGTCGCCGGTATTCTAATCATGAATGTGATGCTGGTCGCCGTATCTCAACGTACCGCAGAAATTGGTTTACTTAAAGCATTGGGTGCTCCTCAACGTCAGATCATCCGCCTGATTTTATCTGAGGCCATTATGTTATCTGCATTCGGTGCCGTCATCGGTTTATTACTGGGTGAACTGGGTTGTTTTGCTATAAGACAGGCTTTTCCAGACTTACCAGCCTATGCCCCACTCTGGGCGGTAGCGACTGCGATTGCTGTAAGTCTGTTGGCCGGATTTATTTTTAGTCTGCTTCCTGCTCGACAAGCCGCGCGCCTTGATCCGGTTTTAGCCCTAAGAGGTAAATAGATTATGCAGCTACGCGACTTCCTCCATTTAACCGGTTCATCTCTGATTGCACATCGCTTGCGAAGTTTTTTAACTGCATTGGGTATTGCTGTGGGCGTTGCTGCGGTTGTCCTATTAACTTCTATTGGCGAAGGTGTACATAGGTTTGTGCTCGCTGAATTTACCCAGTTTGGTACTAATTTAGTGGCCATAAATCCAGGCAAGGCGACTACTGGCGGCATCAGTATGGGCGTATTTGGTACTGAACGGCCATTAACAATTGCAGATGCCGAAGCACTTAAACGTTTACCTTATGCCAGAGCCGTAGTGGCTTTTGTACAGGGCAATGCAGAAGTAGAAGCTGGAAATCGTAGCCGCCGTACTACGATTTATGGTGCCGGCTCACAAATGCCTGAAGCTTTTCAAATGGCCGTAAAGTCAGGCCGCTTTCTGCCTGATGATGATCCCACTGCTCCGCGTGCTTTTGCCGTACTAGGCAGTAAACTTAAACACGAATTATTTAGCGATCAAAATCCTTTAGGACAACGCATTACGGTGGGCGGTCATCGTTTTCGCATTATTGGTGTAATGGAGTCAAAAGGTAACGTATTGGGCTTTGATCTGGATGATACAATTTATATTCCAGCATCCCGTGCCTTGAGTTTATTTAACCGTAACACCCTGCATGAAGTCGATGTTCTTTATGATGATAATACTTCAGTGGAAACCGTTGTAAACGGAATTAAAGAAATCCTTGAATCTCGACATGGCAAGGATGATGTCACCATTACCACTCAGCAACAAATGCTCGAGGTACTGGGTTCAGTATTAAATGTGCTGACCTTTGCAGTTGGCGCCATTGGCGGTATTTCATTATTAGTCGGTGCTATCGGCATCGTCACTATCATGACGATTGCCGTTAATGAACGCATTAGTGAAATCGGCTTAATTCGCGCATTGGGTGCCAAACAGTCTCAGGTACTTAGTTTATTTTTAGGTGAGGCAATTGTACTTTCTGCTATTGGTGGACTTGCAGGACTGGGACTGGGTATCGGCATTGCCCAACTCCTGCATCTGAGTTTGCCTGCTCTGCCTGTACATACTTCATGGAACTTTGTCATTCTGGCCGAAGTCATTGCCATTAGCATTGGACTTATTGCCGGAGTCCTCCCTGCCCGCCGTGCTGCTCGACTCGACCCTGTCGAAGCCTTACGTACGGAATAGTGATTCATAGTTTCTTTTTGTCAACTATCGGACAAGTTGATTATCCAATCTTTGGGTGGGATTAGACTACTAGCACAGGATAATTGTTAGAATTGGTGGAGTCTATACATAGCTTTATGCTCCTTTACGAGTTAGAAAACTAACTCGCAAACGCCCCCATTATAGAGTTAGAAACTACAGTGTATTGATCCAAATAACTGCATCACTACAGTACTTAATCTAGGCTATAACTTCAGTTTAGCGATGACACCAAATGAAGAGCTATTCGCTTCTTCTGTATCAAATCCATTTACGATTTCTATCACCTCGAACCCATTATCTGCGAGTTCGGTGCGAATGCTTTCACGTGTAAAATATTGTATCCAGTTATAGACATGCCATGTGCGCTCTTCTTCAACAATAGTGTAATGGTCAAGTGAAACACGATCACCTTCGTAGCGAAAGGCATTGTGGAAAGTGTAATACTTGTTATTTGACCAAAAAGGATGCATGTAATTTGGTGCAAATGAGCAATGCTCAGTAAAGCTATCAAATGCACTTAGAGAAAAAACGTCGAAGACAAAAGTACCATCGGGTTTTAGACATTCTCGTACTTGGCTATAGAGTTTTTGACGTTGGCTTGCCGAGATTGCACATAAATCACAATAGATTAACGTTACTATATCTTGATCTGAAGGGAGTGCTTTTTCTAGATAATTTGCAACTTCATAAGTGATCTCCAACTGACATTTAGATGCAGAGCCTTTAGCATATTGAATTGAATTGACAGAAAAATCCAAACCATGAACCTTTGCTCCCAGCAAAGCATATTTTTCCGCATATAGACCGGGACCACATCCGAGGTCACAGATCGATTTTCCATTCAATTCAAACATATCATCTATCCATGTAACAACTCTATCTATTGCTATCAAAGGACGTGATGCCATTGGTGTTTCCTGGCTTAAGTGAGCCTGAAGCATTTGTTCTGCAAGGTGAGGCTCTGTCCATAATTTATCGGTGGTATAAACCGAAAATACTTCCGGTTTTTGATCTATTTGGGTTAATTCTTTGAACATGTATAAATCCTAGTATTTACGAAGAGTATTTCTCTCGTGTGTTGGTTTAAATGCATGCTATAGGAATGGGGTTATGCTGTATTGAATAAATCAGACAGAACAGATAGCTTTTGAGCCATTTTACGGGCGAGTTGATATTGCAACTATGCTGACACCGGGGGAATGCGAAACTGATAGTTAGAGAAGAATTTCTGTATCTAACACTTTTTGTAGCAGGGACGGTGTTTGACCCATGTAGCTTTTGATCTCTCTTGTCATGTGGGCCTGATCTGAAAAGCCACAATCTATAGCTATCGATGAAATGGCATAATCAGGGTTAGTTAGGCAATCAATCGCTCGCCTTAACCTAACTATAGATGAGAACTGCTTGGGGGATAAACCAACAGCATTGGTAAATTTTCTGTTGACTGTTCGTTCTGACACTTTTATCTGCTGTGCAATGTTACTGATTTGCGTGATACCTTGAGCTTCGTGTATTAAGCTTAGAATATCCGCAATCATTGAAGACTTTATCTGTGATGGAGTTGCACAAACATGTTGGTTAATATTCGTGATTAGTTGACTTATATTGTTTTTATCACGACAAAGATTTCCGATCCAAGGGAGATGTTCTCCAGCGTATTTTCCATATTGCAGGCAGCCTGAGATTTTAGAAAGTGGCGTGTTTAGGAACACGCCAGCACAGCCGGCTCTCAATCTAAGCCCGATGAAACCTTGATAGGCACCGATCTTTATTAAGTGAGCTTTAGTAAAAGGAGGAGAGATAATTGGTATAATATTGCTTAACTGCCCTCCCACCTGAACATCGAATGTAAAGATAAGGTCTGTTCTACCATCAGGCACGATATAGTGGTGATTTCCTTGAATATTGTAGTAAGTCCAAACGGCTTCTACACTTTTATTTTCCAGCGCATCAATCTCAACTTCATTGAAACCAATTTGAAAATCCATAGAGAGCTCGACCGTTGATAAATAAGTATTAAAAGGCTTCAGGAAACCTAGAGTCTAATAGTACCATTACTTTACTCCGATGCCATTACCAAGGGATGCTGTCGGACTAATTGCCTAGCGACTTTGTTGTGATACCTTATCAGGCTATTTGGGCCGTCTTAGCGTTATATCCGATCTAGTTAAAGGAAAAATTGGATTTTACGCTCGCTATTGGGAGAAAATGAACGTAAATGGTGTAATCTAAATAGATAAATAGTGCAAAAGCACTAAGGCGCTTTATGCCCCTTTCCGCCTTAGGAAGCTATCTCGCAAACGCCCCCAAACCGATTTAGAAATCAATTTTTAAAGAGACTGTATTAACGCCTTGCTCACCGGCGAGTAAGTAGGTGCTGTTTTTGCAGTCTTTTGTTTTAGCAAAAACCGCGACAACTACAG